>CAZQVC010000215.1:0-2519 GCA_964596625.1 uncultured bacterium
GCGGCCTGAGGTCGAGGAAGTACTCCGAGAGACCGCCGAGGTCGGTGACCCTGGCGAGGTCGGGGCCCTCGCCCGAGGCGAGCTGCAGCGGCAGCGACTGGAGGATGCCAGAGGCGTAAGGCACGGTGTCGACCACGACCGTGATGTCCGGGTTCTCGGCTTCGAAGCGGTCGAGCAGCTCACGCAGGATCGTGCCCTCGTTGCCGTCGTCGTACCAGGTGATGCGGAGTTCGGTCTGGGCCACCGCGGTCGCGAGCAAGCCCAGCGTAAGCAGGGCGCAGGCGATACGCGTAGCCGTGCGTCTAACGTTCGTCACTTTAGCCTCCCTGAGTTCCGGTCCGAACGTGCGACGACGAGCCGCGGTTCGAGCCGGTCTTAAGCGCCACAGGACACCCCTCGAGCCGCGCTCTGCGTCGATCAAGGGACTTCCGTGTTCGCCTCGGACTCTACCGTATCCGACAGGCTTGCTGGCTTCCAGCGGGGTGAGATGAGGGTAGTTCATCGTCGTGCGAGTCACCCCGACGGCGTGCCCATGCGTCGCTCGGGAGCCATCGATCGCCGCGGTTGCTCGGCTAGCCTTGCCCAGTGGCCGACGCGCGACCTGACGACCTCGACGCGCTGGCGGCGCTGCTCCGGGGCCGAAGCAGCCTCACGCTGAGCGGCGCCGGCATCAGCACCGAATCCGGCATCCCCGACTACCGCGGCCCGGCGTCGCGGGGTCGGGCGAGGACGCCCATCACCTACCAGGAGTTCGTGCGCGACGAAGGCGCACGCCGGCGCTACTGGGCACGAGCCGTCGTGGGCTGGCGGGTGATGCGCGACAAGCGGCCGAACCGGGGGCATCTCGCCATCGCTGCGCTGGAGCAGAGCGGACACCTCAACGGCGTCGTCACGCAGAACGTCGACGGCCTGCACCTCGCCGCCGGCAGTCGCACGGTCGTCGAGCTGCACGGCAACCTCGCCCGCGCTCGCTGCCTCACCTGCGGCAGTTACGAGGGACGCGACGCGCTGCAGGCCCGGCTCGACGCCGCCAACCCGGCGTTCGCCGCCGCGGTGGCCGAGCTCGCTCCCGACGGCGATGCCGACGTGCCGGACGAGCTGGTCGCGACGTTCGCGCACGTCGACTGCCTGGTGTGCGGCGGCACGCTCAAGCCCGACGTCGTCTTCTTCGGTGAGAACGTGCCCCCGGCCCGGCTGGAGAGAGCCTGGGAGCTGCTGGCTCGAGCCGACGCCCTGCTGGTGGTCGGCTCGTCCTTGACCGTGATGTCGGGCTACCGGTTCGTGCGGGCCGCGGTGGCGGACGGCAAGCCCGTCGGCATCGTCAACGACGGGCCGACGCGCGGCGACGACGACGCCGCTGTGCGCGTCGAAGGTCGTCTGGGCACGGTGCTGCCGCGGCTGGTGACGACGTTGCGGGGCGTCGGCGCGCCGGGAATCTCATGAAGCCGTCGTATGAAAGAGCCTACGCATCACTATTCTGTGCGTGCTGCGCGAACGAAGGCGTGGGCGCGAACGAAGGGGAGGAAGACATATGTGGCCATTCGGTAAGAACGCCAAGGGTCGTTTGGAAGACGCCCTGAAGGATCAGGAGCTGACCGCCAAGCTCGACCTCGACGTGAAGGTCGAGAACAAGGTGGCGAAGGTCTCGGGCGAGGTTCCCAACGAGCGTTACAAGAACCTAATCAAGGCCATCGCCGGCGGCATCAACGGGATCGCGGACGTCGACCTCAGCGGGATCCGCGTAGCGGCGGGCGCTGCAGAGGGCGCCTCGGCCGGCGGTCAGACCGGCAGGATGGAGCAGGTCGGCGCCGGTTCTGCAGCGGCCGACCCCAGCGCGCTGGCCAAGTCCGCGTTGGAGAAGATCAAGGGGGAGGCCTCGCTCCAGAACAACCCGCTCGACGTACTCCAGAAGGGCACCACCGTGGTACTGCGCGGAGCTGTCGATTCGCGAGCCGAACACGAGAAGGCCAAGGCGTTGGCCCTGAGCGTGAGCGGCGTCACCGCTGTCGACGACAGCGGGCTGCAGGTGATCGCTCACGCCTCCGAGCTCAACGTCACCGACGCCGACGGCGACATCGTCTACACCGTGAAGTCGGGCGACACCCTGTCGCACATCGCGCTCAACTACTACGGCGACGCGGGCCGCAGCAGCTACATGAAGATCGCCGAGGCCAACGGCCTCGACGACCCCAACAAGATCCGGGTAGGACAGAAGCTGAAGATCCCGGGCACCACCAAGGGGCCCGACTCGGTGCTGATCTAGGGCCGCACGCGCGCTGCCGGTAACGGGCTCGCGCCGGAGCCGGCAGCTTGTGGACACGAGGCGTACCGGGGCCGGCAGCAGAACAACGAGTAAGCGCCGCGCCCGGTAACCCCAGGCGGCCGAGCTAGGCTCTAGGCAACCTGTGCCACGCCGCGCACCGCGGCCGCGACCTTCTCGGCCAGCTCGGCGACCTTGGCCTCGTCGCGGCCCTCCACCATCACCCGCACCAGCGGCTCCGTGCCGCTGGGACGCAGCA
>CAZQVC010000216.1:0-2514 GCA_964596625.1 uncultured bacterium
AGCGACCTCGCGAACTCGAGATAGGCGCGCGTCTGCTCGCCGAGCACGGCGACGATGAGCAGCACCGCGCTGGCACCGGCAGCCGCGGCCTCGACGACCTGCCGCGGGTGCACGGTGAAGTCCTTGCGCAGCAGCGGCAAGGCGCTCTCGCCCGCCTGGCTCGACGCCACGTCACGCAGGTTCTGCAGCGAGCCGCCGAAGTGGCGCGGCTCGGTGAGCACGCTCAAGGCCGACGCCCCACCGGCGGCGTACGCCCGCGCGGCCGCGACGGGGTCGAGCGGCGCGATCGCGCCCTGCGACGGGCTGGCGCGCTTGATCTCGGCTATCACCGCCAAGGGCGTCGCGTCGACCGTGGGCTGCACGGCAGCTGCTGCCTTGAGCGCCTGCTCGAAGCTTGGACGTACCGGTCTGTCTAACCGTGCCGTCTCGATATCGGCGTGCTCGCTGGCGGCTTGGGCGGGAGGATCGTCCGCGTAGTCCTGCAGTCGCTCACGCGAGATCTTGCCAAGCACCCCGGGAACGCGGTCAAGCTGCTCGCTGCTGAGCGGTGAGGGTTCGACCTCAGTAGACATGGAACCCGCTCAGCCCGCCGGCCTCGGCCCAGGTGACGTCCATGTCGCTGACCTCGGCGTGCGCCGGGCCCGCGCGCATCTTCACCAGGAGGAACTCGAGGTCGTCGCGCGGTCCCTCTGCCATCACCTCGACCCGGCCGTCGGGCAGGTTCTCGGTGTAGCCGGCCAGGCCCAACCGCAGCGCCTGCTCTCGCACGAACGCGCGGTAACCGACCCCCTGCACCAGGCCGGAGACGATCACGTTCATGCGCGCTGTTTCGTGAACGTTATCCATGCGCGGCAATGGTAGCGCACGGGTAGGCTTCTCATGCACCCGTGATAGATTTGTGTGCCATGAGAAGCGCGTAGGGAACGGCACTCCTGCGCTCGACGCCCTGGGTCGCTGCGCCACGTCGAACCCCCGAGTGAAGCCCAGGGCACGCCCGCCTGACCCCAGGGTCAACCGCACTCCTCTCCTTCGATCGGACGCCAGAGACAGCGATGCCTCGCCGAACACTGATCACCGCCTCGCTACTGGTTCTGCTCCTGGCGGTCATCGCGCTCCTGCCCGCCCTGCCTCCGCTGCGCGCCCTCATCGTCGACAGGGTCACCGATGCGTTAGCCGACGCAGGCATCGACGTCACCTACGACTCGTCGTCCGGCAACGCCTGGCGCGGCGTCACGCTCGAAGGGGTGAGCGTCACGGGCGCCGGCTCGGACGTCGACGTCGAGAGGCTGCGCGTCGGCTACTTCCTGCCGTCGCTGCTCGGGGGCGAGTTGCCGCTCGACGTCTCGGTCAACGGCGCGACCGGCAAGGTCGACCTCGAGAGCATCCTCGACGAGGTCTCGGCGCCAGCAGCGAGCGGCTCCGGCCGCTCGATCAGCGTGAGGCTCAGGCGCCTCGACCTGCAGGACATCGAGGTCGACATCGAGCAGCTGCCGTTCACGCTGCCCGACACCAGCCTGCGCCAGCTCGCCGTCACCCAGGACGGCACCAACCTGCTGCTCGACGGTGTGCTTGTCACGCCCGACGGCCAGGCGGAGGTGTCGGGCCGTTACGAGTCGCTGACGGGCACCGCGGTCGTGCAGCTGGAGCGCGCCGACGCCGCGATCGGTCGCCACTGGTGGGACGGCATCACCAGCGGTCAGGTCACGGGGGAGCTACGGGTGCGCGGCCGCGTGGTGGAGGGCGATTTCGTCCTGCGGGACGGCGGCGTCGCCGACGCCGGGCTGGTCGCCAACGGAGTCGGCGGGACCGTCACCTTGCGCCTGCCGGTCATCTCCGCCGACCTGCGCGGCACGGCGTTCGGGGGCCCCGTCGAGGCGACCGGCGTGGTCAACGTCGACGCGCGCCGCTGGGAGGCCAACGGCACCGCCCAGCCCGAGCTGAAGGCCGCCGCCGACTGGCTGGCCCGCTCTCAGCTGCCCGAAGGGCTGCCGCTCGACATCACCGGCGACGCCACCGTTCAGCTGAGGGTTGCCGGCTGGCAGAGGTTCACCCTCGACGGCACGGCGACCGGCAGCGGCGCCGTCGAGGACGTGCCGCTCGAGGACCTCCAGGTCTCCTTCCGGCTGCCGACCGACCGCGAGCTGCGCGCCGACGGCTCCGCCCTGCTCGGTGGCGGCCCGGTCGAGTTCGCCATGGCTCCCGACCCGCGCGGCGACCGCCTCACCGTCACGGCCCAGGGGGTCGGGCTCGAGGCGATCCAGGCAGGGCTCGGCGAGCTCGACGCGACCGTGGACATCGGCACGGGACCCGGCGGGCGCGGCACGATCAGCGCCGGATGGCAGGGCGCCGTGGGCGGCCGGAACCTGGCCGCCGTGCTCGACGCCACCCTCGACACCGACGGTCTGCAGGGCTTCATCCGCGCCAACGACGATAGCGGGCTCGACGCCGAAGGCGCCTTCGTGCTCACCGACGGCCGGCTCGAGGGGCGCCTGACCAGCGGCCAGCTCGGCATCG
>CAZQVC010000217.1:0-2506 GCA_964596625.1 uncultured bacterium
GAACAACTTTAGGCAGCAGCCTGGACGACCTGCGCTAGCAACGTGCACCACAGGCGAACCTGCGCTGCTCTGCTATGATTATGGGCCGGTGCGAGCGTAGCGCGCCGAGTTCAGCCGCCTTGGGGGCGACACGGTTTCGACGAGGCCGTCCCGAGGTCACGGCTGCGCGTCGCGGATGGGTAGTTGGCCGCGTCAACAATCTGCCCAAGCCTTAACTGGCAACAACAACTACGCACTGGCTGCTTAACCGCAGTTAGCGTTCCCCGGAAGCCCTGCCCGTGGCTCGCCGGACCGAACGTCCTAATACGGGCTGGTCTGAAGGCTCGTTCGTCGGCCTGAACGACGAGATCTTAGACGGATAAGCGCGCGGTAGCGCCGGCCGCCGAGCCAACCGCGCGCCGACAATCGATCGACGGCTACACGCGTAGACGCCTGGCCGAGGAGGTTTCGGACGCGGGTTCGACTCCCGCCGCCTCCACCAAGCTGCCCGCGGCCCCTGGAAACTAAGGGGCCGCGGGCGCTTTTCGTTTACCGGGTCGGCGCCGGTGTCGCTCAGGCGTCGAGCAGACGCCTCTCCAGCAGCGACTGGAACGACCTCTCGACCGGCGCGATGAGCACGACCACGACTCGCTGCTCGTGCTCTCGGAAGACCAGCCTCAGGCCGTCTTCGGTGACGTGCTGGCGTTCGCTCTGCACGCCCAGTTGACGAAGCTCGGGGACGGGCTCGTGTCGCAACGGGGCTGCCGCGGGCGAGCCCGAAGGGCTGCCAGCACCCGGATCGTTAGCCAGTGAAGCGACTACGTCCTGAACTCGGTCCAGGATTCGGGTCGCCAATTGCTCGCCGCCGCGGGCGTACGCAGAGGCGTACCAGTCCTCGAGGTCGCGGGCGGCGTCGTCGGTGAGCAGGACTTGGCGGCTCAAGCTTCCTCGCGGTAGGCGGCGATCGCGTCCTCGGCGGGCTCCAGCATGCCCTCCTCGACCTGCCGATCGGCCAGGGAGAGCAGCTTGATCAGCGCCACGGTCTCCTGCAGCTGGTCGTAGCTGGCGACGTCGAGCAGCACGGCCCTGGCCTCCCCGTTCTGGGTGATCACGAACGGCTCCTGGCTCTGCGTCGCCAGGCGGATCAGCTCGGCGGCGTGGGCCTTGAGGTAGCTGATCGACCTGACGCGGTCCTCGAGCTTCATCTGACGGTCGCCCAGCGAGCATCGCTCATAGTCAACCGAATCTAGACTGTATTCAGGTCCGCAGTCAAGGACACGCGTGGGGCAGGGTGTTACCCTCGCTCAAACCAACCAGCGGAGGGCACATGGCAGAGGTAGTCCTGGAGAACGTATACAAGCGCTTCGGCAACGTCACCGCGGTGAGCGACTTCACCCTCGACATCGCCGACCAAGAGTTCATGGTGTTCGTCGGCCCGTCGGGCTGCGGCAAGACCACCACGCTGCGCATGATCGCCGGCCTCGAGGAGATCAGCGACGGCACCATCCGCATCGGCGACCGCATCGTCAACGACGTCCCGCCGAAGGACCGCGACATCGCGATGGTCTTCCAGAACTACGCCCTCTACCCGCACATGAACGTCTACCAGAACATGTCGTTCGGCCTGCGGCTGCGCCGCACTCCCAAGGCCGAGATCGACCAGCGCGTCAAGGAGGCCGCCGGCATCCTGCAGATCGAGCACCTGCTCGACCGCCGGCCACGCGAGCTGTCGGGCGGTCAGCGTCAGCGCGTCGCCCTCGGCCGCGCGATCGTCCGCGAGCCTAAGGTCTTCCTCATGGACGAGCCGCTGTCCAACCTCGACGCCAAGCTGCGCGTCGAGATGCGCGCCTCCATCAGCAAGCTGCACCAGCGCCTCGGCGTCACGACGATCTACGTCACCCACGACCAGGTCGAGGCCATGACGATGGGCACCCGCATCGTCGTGATGAAGGACGGCTTCATCCAGCAGGTCGACAGCCCCATCAACCTCTACGACCGCCCGCAGAACCGCTTCGTCGCCGGCTTCATCGGCTCGCCCGCCATGAACTTCATGGTCGGCACGGTGCAGGACGGGCGCCTCAAGAGCCCGCAGTTCGACATCAAGCCGGGCGCCGAGCTCTCCAGCAAGCTCCAGGCCTACAACGGCAAGAAGGTCTACGTCGGGATCCGGCCTGAGAACCTCGACCTGCCGGGCGGCAGCATCGCCGAGCAGGACAACGTGATCAACGCCACCGTCGACGTCGTCGAACCGCTCGGCGCCGAGACGATGGTCATCGCCTCGGTCGGCGGGGACCAGAGCATCGTCGCCCGCGTCGACCCACACACCAGCGTGCGCGCCGGCGACAACATCCACCTCCTCGCCGACGTCCAGCACCTGCACGCGTTCGACATGGAGTCGGAAGACAACCTGCGCTTCGCCTAGGCGCGAACCGCACACCTCGCATCAGCGCGCTCCGGTCGCCGCCCAGGCACGGCCGGAGCGCTTCTCGTTGATAGACTTGCTTCCGCTATGTTGCTGGCCTCGTTC
>CAZQVC010000218.1:0-2473 GCA_964596625.1 uncultured bacterium
GCTTCTCGACCTTCTCAAGTTCCTCGACTCTCTGACTCATGCAGCCTCCCTACGCTGTGCGGGCAACACCGGCGAGAGCTTCGAGCCGGTTCGTCAAGCCCACCGGAGGAGGAACCATGCAGCTCAGTAACCTGAACGATGTGTTCGAACACGGCCTCAAGGACCTCTACAGCGCTGAGAAGCAGCTGGTCGAGGCGCTGCCGAAGATGGCGGAGGCAGCGAGCAACGACAAGCTGAAGAAGGCCTTCGAGAAGCACCTCGAGGTGACCAAGGAGCAGCTCAAGCGGGTCGAGGAGATCGGCAAGGAGCTCGGCAAGACCGTGACGGGTCACACCTGCGAGGGCATGAAGGGCATCATCAAGGAGGGCGAGAGCATCGTGAAGGACGGCAAGAAGGGCCACGCCCTCGACGCCGCCCTGATAGGCGCGGCCCAGCGGGTCGAGCATTACGAGATCGCCGCCTACGGTACGGCGGTCGCCCACGCCGAGGAGCTCGGCCACAAGGACGTGGCCAAGAAGCTCCAGAAGACCCTCGACGAGGAGTCCAAGGCCAACGAGCAGCTGACCGA
Organism: uncultured bacterium; assembly: GCA_964596625.1. Taxonomy (GTDB): domain Bacteria; phylum Deinococcota; class Deinococci; order Deinococcales; family Trueperaceae; genus DASRWD01. Next base: position 569 of record CAZQVC010000218.1, read on the forward strand.
CCTCGCCGAGAGCACCATCAACCAGAAGGCCGAGGCCTGAGCAAGCACGCTCGGCACCAGGCGAAACGTACGCGATCCGCGGCTGAGAGTCCGCGGATCTAAACTTTGTTCCAGGTGGCGCAGATCACGTGCCCAGTTAAACCCCCCGGGGTATCTTTGGCGGATGGCAACCAAGGAGATAACCGCCGAGAACCTCGAATCGACGATCGCAGACAACGACATCGTGTTCCTCGACTTCTGGGCCGAGTGGTGCGGCCCCTGCCGCATGTTCGCGCCGGTCTTCGAGAAGGCCGCCGAGAAGCACCCCGACATCGTGTTCGGCAAGGTCGACACCGAGGCGCAGCAGGAGCTCGCCGCCGCGTTCCAGATCAGGTCGATACCCACGCTCATGGCGTTCAGGGAAAACGTCCTGGTCTTCGCGCAGCCGGGGGCGATGATGGGGCCCCAGTTCGACGAGCTGGTTAGCGCCGTGCGCGGCCTCGACATGGAGGACGTGCACGCCCAGGTCGCGGCCGAGCAGGCCAAGGCGGAAGCGGGCGAAGCACAGGCGTCGTGACCGACGACAGCTCGGCGTCGCGAAGGCAAGTCGTCAACCGACTGAGGCGCGCGCAGGGCCAGCTGGCGGCCGTGATTGCTGCGGTCGAGCGGGGCCGCCCGTGCCGCGAGGTCGTCACGCAGCTGGCCGCGACCTCCAAGGCCATCGACAGGGCCGGCGTGGTGTTGATCAGCGGCGCCCTCGAACGCTGCCTCGCCGAGCCGGGCGCCGTGCCTGCAGAAGACGACCTCACGCCTAGCGAGTTCGAGAAGCTCTTCCTGATGCTCTCCTGACAGTCGCGCCGTCTCCTCTGCGCGCTGGCTCGCGGTACGGTGTGAGCGACGGCGCGACCCGGTCGTTGCCGCCCGCGTCTTCCCGCACACCGTTCGAGGACACCGCGAGGGGCAGGTCCAGCGAGTGGCGAACGACACGCAGACCAGCAAGGAGCAAAGGGCCCAGGAAAGGGCCGAGAAGCGGCGAGCCGATCACGAGCGCCGCGTAGCGTTCCGTGCCGCGCGCATGCGGCAGTTCCGTCCCACGATCCCGGGCGACCTGGCCAACTGGGCGCTCCTCACGGCAGGCGCCCTGATCAGCGCGCTCGGGTTCAACCTGTTCCTGGTGCCTGGCAACGTGGCTCCGGGCGGCGTGACGGGGCTGACGCTGGTGGTCAGCCGCTACCTGCCCGTCGCGATACCCGAGGGCATGATCCTGCTGGCGCTCAACGTGCCGCTGCTCTACCTCGGTTACCGCAAGCTCGGCGGGGCCTCCTTCGTCATCCGCACCGTCTACGTGGTGGGTCTCACGGGCGTGGCCATCGACCTCTTCCCGTTGATCCTGCCGGCTGGGGGCATCACCGACGACCCGCTCCTCAACGCCATCTACGGCGGCGCCACGGCCGGCGTGGCGAACGCGCTCGCCATCCGCGGTTACGGCAACATCGGCGGCACGGCCATCCTGGCCCGCGTGTTCCAGAAGCGCTCCGGCATGCCGATCGGCCAGATCTACCTCTTCATCGACGGCGCCATCGTCCTGCTGCTGGGCTTCGCGTTCGGCTGGGAGCGCGCGCTGTACTCGCTGGTCGCGCTGTTCATCTCCGGCATGGTCACGGACTACGTGATCGAGGGCCCCTCGATCATCCGCACGGTCTTCATCGTCACCGACCACCCCCAAGACGTCGCCACCGCCCTACAGGTCCGCCTCAACACCGGCGTAACCGCGTGGAAGGGCAAGGGCATGTACGAGGGCGGGGAGCGCAACGTGCTCTTCTGCACCGTCAACCGCTCCGAGGAGCGCGAGCTGATACGCGTCGTGCGCGAGGTGGACGAGGACGGCCTGGTCGTCATCGGACAGGGCCAGACGGCGTTCGGCGG
>CAZQVC010000219.1:0-2460 GCA_964596625.1 uncultured bacterium
CCGCTCGTCAGCCACCTTACGGAGGTTTCGGCTCCTGGAGGGTTCTACTAGGGTCATGGATTGGGAGTTACCGGTTATTGCACTCCGTACCCAGGTCGTGCTTCCGCGCACCCTGGAGAACGTCGACGTGGGCCGTCCCAAGTCGAAGCGCGCGTTGGAGGAGGCGCAGGCTGGTGACAACCGCGTCGTCCTCGTGGTCCAGCGTGACGCTCGCATCGACGACCCCGGCCCCGAGGACCTCTACGACGTCGGCACGCTAGCCATCGTCAAACAAGTCATCCGCTTGCCCAACGACACGCTGCAGGTGCTGGTCGAGGGGCGCGACCGCGCCACCATCGACAGCTACCTGCCCGGCCCCAGCCTGCGCGCCAAGGTCTCGACCATCGCCGAGACGCACGGCGACGGCTCGGCCACCGGCTCGGCCCAGGCCGTCTCAGCTCAGACCCAAGCGCTCGTCGACCAGGTGAAGTCCGCCTTCGGCGAGTACGCCCAGCAGAACAAGAACCTGCGGCTCGACTCGTTCCACCTCGAGAACCTGCGCGGCATGAAGGAGGCCGGCCCCCTGGCCGACCTCATCACCAAGTACTCCACCTGGGAGGTCGCCGACAAGCAGGCCGCCCTGGAGGAGGCGGACGTCGGCAAGCGCCTCGAGCTGGTCTACGGCTTCCTCACCCGTGACCTCGAGCGCTTCGAGACCGAGAAGCAGATCAGCGCCCGCGTCAAGCAGCAGATGGACTCCAACCAGCGCGAGTACTTCCTGCGCGAGCAGATGAAGGCCATCCAGAAGGAGCTCGGCTCCGACGAGGGCAGCGAGACCGAGGAGCTGCGCAAGCGCGTCGAAGAGAAGAACATGCCAGAGGAGGCCCACGACAGGGCCATCAAGGAGATCGAGCGCCTCGAGAAGATGGCCGCCGGCTCGCCCGAGGCGACCGTCGTGCGCACCTACCTCGACACGCTGCTCGACCTGCCGTGGACGGAAGCCGACGAGGAGCACCTCGACATCGAGCACAGCCAGGAGGTCCTCGACGAGGACCATTACGCCCTGGAGGAGCCGAAGGAGCGCATCGTCGAGTTCCTCGCCGTGCGCCAGCTCACCAAGGACAACGAGGACTCCGACTACAAGGCTCCGATCCTCTGCCTGGTCGGCCCGCCCGGCGTCGGCAAGACGTCGCTCGGCAAGTCGATCGCGCGCAGCCTCAACCGCAAGTTCGTGCGCATGAGCTTGGGCGGCGTGCGTGACGAGGCCGAGATCCGCGGCCACCGCCGCACCTACATCGGCAGCCTGCCCGGCCGCATCATCCAGGGCATGAAGACCGCCGGCACCATCAACCCGGTCTTCCTGCTCGACGAGGTCGACAAGATGACCGCCGACTTCCGCGGCGACCCGTCCTCTGCCCTCCTCGAGGTCCTCGACCCGGAGCAGAACAACACCTTCGCCGACCACTACCTCGAGATCCCGTACGACCTCTCGAAGGTGATGTTCGTGACCACCGCCAACACGCTCTCGACGATCCCGCGCCCGCTGCTCGACCGCATGGAGGTCATCCAGATCCCGGGCTACATGCTCGGCGAGAAGATCGAGATCGCCCGGCGCTACCGCATCCCGCGCCAGCTCAAGGACCACGGCCTGGAAGGCCACCTCGAGATCACCGACGGCGCGATCAAGCGGATCGTCACCGAGTACACCCGCGAGGCCGGCGTCCGCAACCTCGACAGGCTCATCGCCAAGGCCGCGCGCAAGATGGCCAAGGCGTACCTCAGCGAGCCGTGGGAGGGCGTCGTCACCGTCGACGAGGTCAAGGTTCGCGAGCTGCTCGGCGTGCCGCCTTACCGCGACGAGCAGGCCGAGAAGGAGCCGCAGGTCGGGCTCTCGCACGGCCTCGCCTGGACCAGCGTCGGCGGCGTCACGCTCGACATCGAGGCGGTCTCGGTGCCTGGCAAGGGCAAGGTCACGCTCACCGGCCAGCTCGGTGACGTGATGAAGGAGAGCGCCCAGGCCGGTATTGCCTACCTGCGCAAGCACTCCGACCATTACGGCATCGCCGACAACTTCCACGAGACCCGTGACCTGCACGTGCACGTGCTCGAGGGCGCCACGCCGAAGGACGGGCCCTCAGCCGGCATCGCCATGGCCACCGCCGTGGTCAGCGCGCTCACCGGCCGCAAGCTTCGCGGTGACGTCGCCATGACCGGCGAGATCACCCTGCGGGGCAAGGTCCTGCCCATCGGCGGCGTCAAGGAGAAGCTGCTGGCCGCGCACCTGGCCGGCATCAAGACCGTGATCCTGCCGGAAGCCAACGAGGCGAACCTGGAGGAGGTGCCAGACGCGATCCTCGAGGACCTCGAGGTCATCACCGTCAGCGGCTTCGACCAGGTGCTCGACGTCATGCTGATCACCGAGGACGGCGCCCCGCCCACCTTCGTGCCGCCCCTGGCCGACGACGCGGCCAGCACCGGCGT
>CAZQVC010000220.1:0-2453 GCA_964596625.1 uncultured bacterium
GAACCGCCGCGCCCACCAACTAGCTGCCCGCGCGAGGTAGGGACTGACGAGGGAGGCAGGTACGAGAAAGGCATTTACGAGGAAGGCAATTGCGAGGGAGGCGGTTACGAGGAAGGCAGTTGCGAGGAAGGCGATTACGACGGCGGCAGGGTCGACATCCGCTACGGTGACCGGGTGCCCATATCCCCGCAGGCCAGACCCTATCTAGACGCCTTACCGAGTGCCGCCGGCAAGCGCGCGGTCGTCACCGGCGGCAACGCCGGCCTCGGACGCGAGACCGTCAGGTACCTGGCCCACAAGGGCGCCGCGGTGGTCATCGCCGCCCGCGACCTTGCCAAAGCTGAGGAGGCTCGAGCTGACGTCGTACGCGACGTGCCGGCAGCGGACATCGCGATCGAGCAGCTCGACCTCTCCTCCTTGAGTTCGGTAAGGAGCGCCGCCGCGCGCCTCGGCGAGCAGCCGATCGATCTGCTGGTGTGCAACGCCGGCATCATGGCGCTCGCCAGGAGCCAGACCGACGACGGCTTCGAGGCTCAGCTGGGCGTCAACCACCTCGGGCACTTCGCGCTGGTCGGGAGCCTGTGGGAAGCCTTGAACGTCAGGGCCGGGGCGCGCATCGTGAGCGTCACCAGCGGGGCCGGCTTCAACGCCAGCATCGACTTCGACGACCTCATGGGCGAGCGACGTTACGACCGCTGGCGCGCCTACGGGCAGTCGAAGCTGGCGAACATGTTGTTCACGCTCGGCCTGGCCCGACGACTGAGCGACCGAGGCGCGGCCGCCACCGCGCACGCCGCGCATCCCGGCCTGGTCTTCACCCAGCTGCAGCAGAACGTGCTGGACAAGGCCACGGAGCTGGCCTGGTGGGAGCCGTTCTTCCTCAAGACCGTCACGCCCGCGTTAGGCCAAAGTGCGCAGATGGGCGCCCTGCCGCAGGTCTACGCCGCGCTGTCGCCCGAAGCCGAGAACGGCGACCTGTGGGGACCGCGCTGGATTGCGCGAGGCAAGCCGGTGCGAGCCGCCATGCCGAGGCCGGCTCGGGACGTCACGGCACAGGAGCGATTGTGGCGGGTGTCGGAAGAGCTGACGGGCGTGGTCTACGACGGATGACGTTGCCTTACTGGCGCCTCCCGGCCTACTCGACGGGCTCGAGCGCAGGTGCGTCACGCATCGACAGGTCCTGACCTCTCAACTCCGGAGGCTTGCGCAGACACAGGAGCGCCACGAGCCGCGCGGGTTCCCGCGCCGGCGCGAGCTGCTCCCGACGTAGCCGGCTGACTTCGTTCACCCCGGACGCCCGGATCGTCGCTTGCATGTCGGTGTCGACCACACCGGGCTGGAACCCGTACGCCGACACGCCGGCAGCCGCCAGCTCGAGGTCCACTGCTCGAGTGAGCATCGCCAGGGCGGCCTTCGACGCGCAGTAGGCGCTCCAGCCTTCGATGGGCGAATGGGCCGCCCCGGAGCTGATGTTGACGATGACGCCCTCTCCTTGGGCCACGAAGTGCGGCACGACCGCCTGGACCGCGTGGAAGGCTCCTGTGAGGTTGACGTCGAGCGCGTGCTTCCAGGCGGCTGGATCGACGTTGCCGATGCCCGCGATCGGCTCGATCACGCCGGCGTTGTTCACCAGGATGTCCACCCTCCCGTGCCGGGTGGTGGTCTCGTCGACGAGCCCGGCGACGTCCTCGACCTCGGTCACGTCGCAGGCGAACGCGCTGGCGCTGCCGCCGGCGTCGACGATCTCGGCCGCGACACGTTGGCCGGCGTCAAGCTTCCGGGAAGCCACCACCACGTGTGCGCCGCGGCTTCCCAGCTCGTGAGCAATAGCTCGCCCCAGTCCCCTGTTGGCACCGGTGACGATGGCGACCTTTCGCGTTGACTGGTTCAGGGCTCAGGTTCCTTCGAGCGTCGTTTGCCGCGATAGCTTCCTCATGCGTTCCATGAACTTAAGGCTACCGTGCGCCGCTCACGCCGACACGGCAACCGAACCCAACGCCCCCAGCTGCTCCATCAGCGACCACATGTCGGCGTGCAGCCAGTGCTCGACGATCTTGCCGCCCTCGATGCGGTACACGATCAGCCCGGGGATTGAGACGCTGGCGCCGGTCAGGGGGACGCCCATGAACTCAGCGGCGTGCGTCTGGCGGGTGTGGAACCTCACCGCCACCTTGTCCCGCTCGGCGACGACGGCCTCGGGGATCATGCTGAAGCTCGGGAAGCTCTCCTCGAACGCCAACACGCTTTGCACCAACGACGAGTCGGTTGCGAAGGACTCGATCAGCTCGGCGGACTTGGCCCGGCCGTTCAACGCCTTTAGATAGCCCTCGATGAGCATCTTGTTGGTGGCTGGGTCCGCCGCGCTGGATCGGCGCTCCGCCTCGAGGCGGGCCTCTGCCCGCGCCCTGGCTGCGTCAACACCCTCACCGCCGTTGATGACCTCGATCACTTGG
>CAZQVC010000221.1:0-2436 GCA_964596625.1 uncultured bacterium
ATCAGTTGGTACTCGCTTTATGCATCGTGGGCAATTCTGTCGGCCGTATATTCACCAAGCGCTGCGTATACACTTTTTTTCGCGGCCAAGATTCCGATCTTGCTGCTGGCAACGATCGTGGTGGTCAAAGTATTCCATGTTAATGCCCCATTGCGCGTAATGTTTGCAATTTACATTGGTCAATGGGTGGCCATTGTAATACTCTATTTTCTGAGGCCAGAGCTCGTCGGAGTTACTACCTCTAGCTCAGGCTATCGTTTGCATGGGGGAATATTTCTAGACTATGGTATGTCGGCGGCGGTGGCCGGCATTTACTTCCTGACTTTGGCACTTGAATCACATGGACGTAAGGTGTACTGGGTTCTATACATATTGACCTGGATATTCGTGATCCTCAGTCAGACACGTTTCACTATGATCGCGAGTATTGCAGTAGGTGCATATATTATCGTATCAATGGGTCGACGCGTGACCCGTTTTAACATAGTTGTGTTTGTTGGTTGTGCTATAGGTTGCGCGCTGCTTCTTGGGTTGGGAGACAGTATTGTCGAGTTCGTCCGCCGGGGGCAGAGCGTGAACGAGTTGCGATCGCTTAGTGACCGCTCGCTAGCATTTGAGTACCTGATCTCCGCTTGGAGCGACTCTCCGATCGTGGGATATGGGTACGCATCGGGTACACGTGAGTTGATGGTTGGCTTCTTTAACGAGACGGGTATGCCTCTTGGGGCTGCCCATGATGTTCTTTCTAAGGTACTGGCCGATCTCGGAATAATAGGTGCATTATTGCTCGGGATATCGATTTTAAGCGTAGTCTACACGCTTTTGGCCGCTTGGCGACACATGGCGGTAGCTGAAGCATGGCGCAGAGAGTTGGTCTGGATAACGGCGCTGGTACTGTATCTTGGGATTACGAGCATTACTGATGAAAGCGTTGCGTCCGGACCTCCCATTTTTATTGTTTCCATTGTTGTCTTAGAACGCATCCTCAATTTGCCACGCAGTGTTGAGCGCCAAGGTACCTGTAGTGTGTAATGAAAGAAATGCCTTGAAAGCGCGCAGAGTGCGACCTCTTACAATTCTTGTAGTCGGACAAACCCCGCCCCCGGTCGGAGGCCAAGCAGAGATGATTAGGCTGATGTTAGGTGGAGATTTCGGCCCGGATATAACCCTCCGTCATGTGCGGATGAAATTTTCTAAGGACATGAATGAAGTAGGGAAGTTCAAGGGCTCGAAGGTGACCGAGTTACTGTTTCTTGTTGCACGTATAGTCGTTGCAAGAGTGAGATACAACGCCAAGGTGCTCTACTACCCTCCAGCACCGCCGCGACGGATTCCAGTGATTAGGGACATCGTCATACTGTCTCTAACACGCTGGATGTTTCTTAAGACGATCTTTCATATGCACGCTGGCGGTCTCACAGAGATTGTTGGCGAGTCCTCGAGGATCTTCAAGTGGTTCTTTTGGCGAGCTTACGGTCGTCCGACCGTTGTGATCAGACCTTCCGCCTACAACCCGGAGGACGGAAAGGTGCTAATGGCCGCGCACGATTACGTGGTTCCAAACGGCATCCTCGATCCACTCCTCGATCGACCGGAACCTTCTAAGCCCGGCGATCGTCCAGTGGTGTTGTTTGTTGGGTTGATCGGTGAGTCCAAGGGGGTGAGTATTGCGTTGGACGCTTGTCGACGAGTGCTGCCCGAAGTGCCCAATGTCTTGTTCAAGTTTATGGGACGCTTCGAGTCCAAGGAGTATGAGGTCGAAGTGAGGCGCACCATTGAGGAATACGGGATTAATGAGAACGTAGTATTTCTAGGTGAGCAAACGGGGCGTTCCAAGTGGGAGAGCTTTTCTTCTGCTTGGGTATTCTGTTATCCCACCTACTTTGAAGCGGAGTCCTTTGGGTTGGTGGTTGCTGAAGCAATGGGGCTTGGGATTCCTGTTGTGGCATCTAGGTGGCGAGGCGTGCAGTCCCTAGTGCTGGACGGGGAGACTGGATACTTAGTCCCCGTCAGGGACGCACGGACTCTGGCTCAGAGCCTCACGCAGATTCTCTTGAATCACGAACTACGTGCTGCAATGGGGGCTGCTGGGCGGCAAAGGTTCTTAGACGAGTATTCTCTTAACAGATTCCATCAGAGTATGGCGACCATATTTCGATCTCTGCGATAGGGTTTGGAGATATTGTGAGAGTGCTCGTAACAGGTGGCAGCGGATTTATTGGTACTCACTTGATGTCGTTAATCATGAAGAACAACGTCGAAATTATGAATCTTGACATTGCCGAACCAAAGGTGAGATCTCACGGTAAGTATTACAAGCTGTGCGACATAACCGACATGGACTCGGTATTGGCGGCCTTTAACTCCTTCCAACCTCGCCATGTGGTACACCTGGCGGCCAGAACAGATACGGATGGAAGTAGCTTACAAGACTAT
>CAZQVC010000222.1:0-2411 GCA_964596625.1 uncultured bacterium
CCGGCGGGCGTGAACACCAGCACGCGCTCGCTGAGGTAGTCGGTCTTGACCGCGTCGACGAAGCCCTCGGCGTCGTCGGCGGTGGTGTCGATGTCCAGCAGCGCGTTCATCCACTCCAGGCGCTTCTGGATCTCCTCCTGGTCCTCGATGCCGTCCTTGTAGGCCCAGTGCGCGGCGACGCCGAACTCGGCGACCTCGTGCATGGCCCTGGTGCGGATCTGCACCTCGATCGGCTGCCCGAGCAGGCCGATGACGGTGGTGTGCAGGCTCTGGTAGCCGTTCGGCTTGGGCACCGCGACGTAGTCCTTGAAGCGGCCGGGGATGGGTGTCCAGAGGCTGTGGACGATGCCGAGCGCCCGGTAGCAGGCGGCCTTCTCGACGTCCTCCTGGGCCATGCCGTTGGCGGTGGGTTCCGGGTCGAGGATGACCCTGATGGCCATGAGGTCGAAGATCTGGTCGAGCGAGCGGCTGTCGCGCACCATCTTGCGGTAGATGCTGTAGAGGTGCTTGCTGCGCCCCGAGAGCTCGAAGGTGAGCCCCTCGCTCTCGAGCCTGTCGGCGAGCAGCTCGATGCTCTGCTGCACGTACGCTTCGCGCTCGACGTGGTGCAGGCGCACCTGGCGCTCGAGCTGCTGGTAGCGCTCGCGGTCGACGTAGTAGAACGCCAGGTCCTCGAGCTCGTTCTTGATGTGGTTGATCCCGAGGCGGTGCGCCAGCGGCGCGAAGATCTCGAGCGTCTCCTCGGAGATCTTGTGCTGCTTCTCGGGCGGCATGTGCTCGAGGGTGCGCATGTTGTGCAGCCGGTCGGCGAGCTTCACCAGGATGATCCGCACGTCGCCGACCATCGCCAGCAGCATCTGCCGCAGGTTCTCCGACTGCTCGTCCTGGTAGACGCGCACGGCGAGCTTGCTGATCTTGGTCTCGCCCTCGACGATGCGCCGCACCGCGGGGCCGAAGCGCTCCTCGATCTCCTCGAAGGTCGCCTCGGTGTCCTCCACCGTGTCGTGCAGGAGGCCGGCGCGTAGGGCGTCGATGTCGAGGCGCATCTCGGCGAGGATGGTCGTGACCGCTACCGGGTGGATGATGAACGGCTCGCCCGAGCGCCTGAGCATGCCCCGGTGCGCCTTCTCGGCGAAGCTGTACGCCTCCTCCAGCCGCCGGCAGTCGGCCGGGGCCAGGTAGGAGGTAGCTTCGGCCAGGGCGGCCGGCAGGGTCATGACGCCTTCGGTCATCGCACCGAGAAGTCTATCACCGCACAGACTTTTCTCATGAAGCGTAAGCCCCGTCGTGGACGGGGAATGAAGCGCCTCTCATGCCCGCGGTTATCATGGCCGCGCGATGACCTCCCCCGTCCGGCTGCCGGAGCCCGCCTAGATGAACCTGCTCGACCGCTACGTCCTGCGCGAGGGCCTGCCGCCGTTCCTCTTCGGGCTGGTGCTGTACGCGAGCCTGGCCGTGGTCAGCGTGACCATCCCACGCCTGCAGTGGATCGTCGGCACGCCCGTCCTCGAGCTGGCCGGCTGGCTGGCGCTGCAGCTGCCACAAGCCATGGTACAGACGCTGCCGATCGCGCTGGTCCTGGCGGTGCTGCTGTCGCTTGGGCGCTTCGCCTCCGAGCACGAGCTGCTGGCCATGCAGGCCGGTGGCATACCGCTGCGGCGCGTGGCGATGACCTTCGTAGCGCTCGGCGCGATCAGCGCAGCCGGTGCGTTGGCGCTCAACGAGTGGGTGCTGCCGCGCACCAACGCTCAGGTGGCCGAGACCTACTGGCAGCTGACGACCGGTCGCTCGGGGCTGTTCCGCCTGGCGCGCCAGAACCTCGCGGTCGACGACTTCATGCTCCACTTCGACCAGACCACCGACGGCGGCAACGCCATGACCGGCGTGCGCATCGAGCGCTGGGACGGCGACGTCGTGACCCTGCTGCGCGCCGAGAAGGCCGCCTTCCAAGGCACCGACCTGGTGCTCACCGACTACCGCATCGACAGCCTCGACCTCGCTGCCCTAGACCTGCCCGTCTCCGACCCGAGCTTCGCGCTGGCCAACCTCATCCGCGTGCGCAACGTGCCGCCCGACGACCAGGCCCAGCTGACCGTGACGACCTCGTACAGCCAGGAGGACCTCATCGCCCGCTTCTCGGGCGGTGGGTTCGAGGACAGCCGCTCGATCTCCGACCTGCGCCGCGATTCGCAGAACGAGTTCACGTCCGGCGACGACCGCCGCAAGGCCCAGGTCCTGCTGCAGCGCAAGCTAGCCGAGCCGTTCACCAACCTGACGCTCCTGCTGGTAGCCGTGCCGCTCAGCCTGATGTACGCCCACACCCGCGGCGTGGCCTTCGGCCTGTCGCTGGCGGTGACACTGCTGTGGTACCTGTTCTTCACCTTCGGCCAGCTGTTCGCCCAGACCGGCGC
>CAZQVC010000223.1:0-2401 GCA_964596625.1 uncultured bacterium
GCCCCGGAGGGGCGCTCGGCGTGGTCGATCCTCGTCGCGCAGTTCCGCAGCATCATCACGCTCCTGCTGCTCGGCGCGGTGGCGCTGGCACTGGTCTTGGGCGACACCTTCGAGGCGTACGCGGTGCTCGTCGTCATCGCGATCAACGTGCTCATCGGCTTCTTCACCGAGCTACGGGCCGAGCGGGCCATGGCGGCGTTGGCCGAGCAGGCCGCGCCCACGGCGCAGGTCATCAGGGACGGTCGCGAGCAGCGCATCCCCGCCGAACAGCTGGTGGTCGGCGACCTCGTCGTGCTGAACACAGGCGACCGCGTGCCGGCCGACGGCAGGTTGACCGAGGCCGCACGCCTGCAGGTGCAGGAGGCGTCGCTCACCGGCGAGTCGCTGCCGGTGGCCAAGGACGTCGACGCGCGCGTCGAGGAGTCAGCCCCACTGGCCGAGCGCCCCACCATGCTCTACCTCGGCACGAACGTCACCGACGGCCGCGGCGAGATGATCGTGACCGGCACCGGCATGGACACCGAGGTCGGCAAGGTCGGTGCACTACTGGAGGAGGCGACCCGCCAACCGACGCCCCTCGAGGAGCGGCTCGAGCAACTCGGCCGCAGCCTGATCGTGATCGTGGCGGTGCTGTGCGCGCTGATCGTCGCAGCGGGGCTGCTGCGCGGCAACGAGCTGCTCTACATGCTCGAGATGGGCATATCCCTGGCCATCGCCGCCGTGCCGGAGGGGTTGCCGGCGGTGGCGACGATGACGCTGGCCATCGGTGTCCAGCGCATGGCGCGCGCGAACGCGCTGGTGCGGCGGCTGCCCGCGGTCGAGACGCTCGGCTCGACCACCGTGGTCTGCACCGACAAGACCGGCACCCTCACGGCCAACGAGATGACGGTGCGGCGCGTGGTGGTCGACGGCCGCACGTACGCGGTGACGGGCACCGGCTACGAGGTCGATGGCGCCTTCGAACTGGGCGATCGCGCGGTCGACCCGACCGACGACCCGGTGCTCGTGCGAGCGCTGCGCATCGGCGCGCTGTGCAACGACTCCGAGCTGGGCGAGGAAGCGGGCCGCGCCGTGGTGCTCGGTGACCCCACGGAAGGCGCCCTCACCGTCGCCGCCGCCAAGGCCGGCCTGGAGCGACACGAGCTCGAGGCCGAGGCGCCCCGGGTTGCCGAGGTTCCGTTCGACAGCGACGCCCAGCGCATGATCACCGTGCACGACGAGCCGGGTAAGGGCCGGGTGGCTTACGTGAAGGGCGCGCCGGCGGCGATCTTGAACCGCTGCACCAGGCGCCTCACCAGCTCCGGCGTCGAGCCGTTGAGCGAAGCCGACAAGCAGGCCAGCCTCGAGGCCAACCGCGCGATGGCCGACGAGGCGTTGCGGGTGCTGGCCGTGGCGTACCGGGAGCTGCCGGACGGCGCCGGCGCCAGCGAGGCCGAGCACGAGCTCGTGTTCGTCGGCCTCTTCGGCATGCTCGACCCGCTGCGCGACGAGGTCGTGGCCGCCATCGAGCGCTGCCAGGCGGCCGGGGTGCGGGTGGTGATGATCACCGGCGACCAGACCCGCACCGCCGAGGCGATCGCGGGGCAACTGGGCATCGACAAGGCGCCCGACGGCACGCGCCTGCGCACCGTGCACGCCAGCGAGCTCGACGGGCTCGACGACGAGGGCTGGCGCGAGGTGGCGCGCACGACGGCGGTGTTCGCCCGCGTCTCACCCGAGCACAAGCTGAGGATCGTCGAGGCGCTGCAACGCGACGGACAGGTCGTGGCGATGACCGGCGACGGGGTGAACGACGCCCCGGCCGTGCGCAGCGCCGACATCGGCATCGCCATGGGGCTGAGGGGCACGGCGGTGGCCAAGGAGGCTGCCGACATGATCCTGCGCGACGACGACTTCGGCACGATCGTCAAGGCCATCGAGCAGGGCCGCGTGATCTACGCCAACATCACCCGGTTCATCCACTACCTCTTCTCCTGCAACATCGCCGAGATCCTCACCGTCTCCGCAGCCATCGTGATCGGTTGGCCGCTGCCCCTCGCGCCACTTCAGATCCTCTGGCTGAACATCGTCACCGACGTGTTCCCCGCCATGGCCCTGGCGCTTGAGCCCTCGCGCAAGGGCGTCATGGCCAGGCCGCCACGCGACCCCAACGAGCGTCTGCTCAACCGCCGCTTCGCGACGCTCATCGGTTGGCAAGGAACGCTGCTCGCGGCAGTCGCCCTGACCGCCTTCGGCCTCGGCCTGGCCCGCTACGGCAGCGGCGACGGCCTCCACCACGCCGTGACGCTCTCGTTCATGACGCTCGCCCTGGCACAGGTCTTCCACGCATTCAACGTGCGCTCCACGACCGAGTCGGTGTTCACCCGCGACGTGTTCCGCAACCTTTGGCTTTGGGCAGCCG
>CAZQVC010000224.1:0-2399 GCA_964596625.1 uncultured bacterium
GCCGTCGGCTCGGTGACGCCGCGCTCGGTGCCGGCGACCTTGGCGGTGTAGCCGCTGAGGAAGTGGTACATCGCCTGCTCGACGCTCAAGCGCGAGATCGGCGGCAGGACGCCGAACGCGTCGGCGGTGAGGAACACGACGTCGGTAGGGTGCGAGCCGATGGCGTCGGGCGAGGGGTTCGGGATGAACTTCAAGGGATAGGCGGCGCGCGTGTTCTCCGTCTTGCTGGTGTCGGTGAAGTCGACGCGGCGCGTCACCGGGTCGAGCTTGACGTTCTCCAGCACGGTGCCGAAGCGCTGGCTGGCTGCGTAGATCTCCGGCTCGGAGCGCGCCGAGAGGTTGATGACCTTGGCGTAGCAGCCGCCCTCGAAGTTGAAGATGCCCTCGTCCGACCAACCGTGCTCGTCGTCGCCGATGAGCCGCCGGTGCGCGTCGGCGGAGAGCGTGGTCTTGCCGGTGCCGGAGAGGCCGAAGAAGAGCGCGGAGTTGCCCTCCTCGTCCTCGTTGGCCGAGCAGTGCATGGGGAAGACGGAGCTGCGCGGCAGGTCGAGGTTGAGCACGCCGAAGATCGACTTCTTGATCTCGCCGGCGTACTCGGTGTTGCCGACCAGGATCAGGCGGCGCTCGAAGTCGACGGCGATCACGGTCGAGGTGCGGCAGCCGTGGCGCTCCGGGTCGGCCTGGAAGCTCGGCATGTCGAGCACGACCCACTCCGGCGTGACCTTGCGCTCCACCGTCCAGGCCGAGCCGATCTGCGCCGGCGTGATGAACAGGTTGCGGGCGAACAGCGAGTGCCAGGCGTACTCGGTGACCACGCGCACGCCGAGGCGGTAGCGCTGGTCGGCGCCGGCGAAGAGGTCCTGGACGAACAGCCGGCGGCCCTTCAGGTGCGCCTGCATGTCGGCCAGCAGGCGATCGAAGGCCTCCTGCTCCATCGGCTGGTTGATCTCGCCCCAGTCGACGCCCTCTGCGCCCGAGTTGTCGACGATGAACTTGTCCTTCGGGGAGCGCCCCGTGTACACGCCGGTGTCGACCGCCAGGGCGCCGGAGGCGGCCAGCAGGCCCTCGTCGCGTCGCATGGCGTGCTCGTAGAGCTGTGCCGTGGATGGGTCCTTCACGACCTCGGCCTCGCGCAGTGAGAGTCCGTTGACGACCTCGCGAAGGGCCTCGCGGTCCGTCTTCGAGAGCTGTGTCTCGGCCTCGGGAGCTTTCTGTCTCATCGCGTACCGCCTTCGGTTCTGGAGGCTACCATCGCAACGCCACGCCGAAACTCACGACGCTGCGCTCGGAGGAGAGCGTCACGCCGGTGTCGACGCTGAGCGCCCGTCCGAAGTCGTAGCTCACGCCCACGCCGAGCTCCGGCCTCGGATCGCCGACGGCGCCGGCGGCGGGGAAGTCGAGGCGGCCGAGCACGTCGAGGTTGAGCGGCCCCAGGCCGTACTGCAGCGCGACCTCGTTGGTGAAGCCTGCGCCGGGGTTCCTCGGGTCGGCGGTGCCGATGCGGTAGCTGGCGAAGAGCTCGGGGTTGAGGTAGCCGCCGAGCCGCACCGAGACGCCGAACGGCTGCGCGCCCTCGCCGCCGAGCAGGCTGGAGAAGGCGGTCGTGCGGATCTCCACGACGTCGAGGCCGAGCGCCTCGCGCAGCGCGTTCTGGATCTCGCCCACGACCAGCAGGTCGACGGCCGTGTCGAGCGCGCCCTGCGCGACCGCGCCGCCGATGCCCCCGGCGCCGATCAGGTCGGAGCCGAACTCGATGCGCCCCAGCGTGATGAGCGAGAGCAACTCGGCCTCGGACAGCGGTCGCACGCCCGTGCCGACCCCCTCGCCCGAGACCTCGACCAGCGCGTCGGAGCTCAGCGCCGGGCGGATGTCGAAGCGGATGCCACCGTTCTCCTCGAGCTCCACCGGTCCGGTGAACGCGAGCTGCACGGTGAAGGTGCTGCCGTCGCTGGGCGCGGCGAACTCGACGTCGGGGCTGCCGGCCAGGACGCGGTTCTTCTCGAACTCGGCGTGCGCCGCGACGTCGAGCTCCGGCAGCACGCCGCGGCCCTGAGTGAAGGTCGCGACCGCGCGGTCGACGGTGAACTCCCGACCCGAGAAGCGCAGGCTGCCGCGCAGCGCCCGCGCCTCGCCCGACAGCCGAGGCTGCGCCGCGGTGCCCGCCAGGGTGAGGTCGAGCGAGGCCTCAAGCGACGCGATGTTCATGCTGAACAGCACCCGCTGCGGCGCGGTGATGCGCAGGTCGTCGAAGCGCACGGCGGCCATCGCGTTACGGGCCCCCTGGGCCTCGGCCTCCGCCACGGTGGGCGTCGCCGGCAGCGCCCCCTCGACGTCAGGCTCGAGCTGCTCGATGGCCGACTCGATCGGCGGCAGGTCGGTGAGCGGCTCCGGTTCGTCGG
>CAZQVC010000225.1:0-2392 GCA_964596625.1 uncultured bacterium
GAACGGCCAGTGGGCCTGGAGCAGCCCGATCTGGGTGGATCGCTGAGCCGGCCTACATACCGCTAGAGGAGAGGTCAAGGCTGCTTTGTCTCGCCTCCGTTGAGCAGCATCCGCAGGTGAGCGTAGTCGTCGGCCGTCGACACCATCCCGGCGCCGCCGGACGTGAAGGTGGGCTGTCTGCGACTCAAACGCGTATGGTCACCAGTCCGGGTACGCCTTCAAAGTCAGCATCCTGTGTGACTATTGGCACGTCGAGAGATATTGCGGTTGCCGCGATCCAAGAATCGTTGACCTTCATGGACTTACCAGCGTTACGCAAGGAGACTCGAAGGCTTGCCCATACCTCTGCCACCCTTGCGCTGATAGGCACAATCGCTTCCGATGGAATGGCTTCCAAGGTCGACAATCGACGCGCCCGCGATGTCGCGTCAGATGTTGCCAACACACCCGCCCTCAACTCCGCATAAGTGATTACTGATACAAACAGTAGTGGCGGTATCAGATCCTCCTGAATGAAGCGCTGTCCTTCACGAGCGATGAAGATGCTCGTGTCCGCCAGCGCGCTATTCATTAGTCGATCTCTAGCTCGTCGGTCTTGTCGGGCGCAAGTTCATCCAGTTCGGCCTGTAGACCTGGATCGGCTTGATTGCGCCGCAACCTATCCAGGATCACGTTCTTAGGTACGGCTCTAGGGGCAGACAAGAGAGGCGTTAGTCGTGCGATGTCACGTCCGTTCACCGTGACAATCAGTTCTTCGCCGGCTTCAACACGCTCTAGTACCTGACGCGTAGAGTTCCGGAGATCGCGAACCGCCACTCTCATGCCACAAGTGTAGCAGTGGTGCTACGTTGCCATGGCATGAACAAGAGACGGCGTCAGCGCGGAGCCCCAGCGACCGGCGGCACGCTGAGTCTCGAGGAGGCGGCGAGCAAGCTGGGCGTGAGCGTCGACGCGCTGCTCGAGGCGTTAGAGGACTCGGGCGTGAACACCGAAGGCCGGCGCGACGAGCTGCGTCTGGAGGCCGCCGAGGTCGAGAGCTACGGGCGCGCCATCCAGCAGGGACGGGCAGAGGTTAGGAAGCGGCTCGCGGGCTTTCGTGACGAACTGGACGACTAGAGCTGGCCGGTGCCGGCAGCTCCGGATTTGGAGCTCCTAGGGCTGCTCCAGCACGCCGTACTCCTCGATCAGCTCGTTCACAACGGGGAGCTCGGACAACTCTTCGATCGTGAGGCTCTCCGTGGCCGGGAAGTCGCCTTCCGCCGAGCCGAAGTACAGCTGGACCACGAAGCTGCTGCCGAGGTCGAGGGTCGACTCGATGGCGCCCGCGGAGTCGGGGCCCTCGTTGACCAGCCACGCCTGGACCAGCACGGGCGTCCACTGATCGAGCGCCACGGCGTCTCGCTGCGGGATGCGGGTGACGCTGCCGCTGATCGAGGACTTGGCGGGGTGCGGCACGCAGACCTTCTGGCGGTGATGAATCCCCTCGAAGTCTTCGTACTTGCGGATCACGAGGAGCGTGGCCTCCGCTTCGTCCGCCGCGCACCAGTCGACCTCGGACGGGTCTGGCAGCAGCGTGACGATGCGCACCGTCGTGGGCCGCGACGCCGGGCCCTCCTGCAGCGAGGAGCCAAGGCCGTTGGGCCTGTCGGGCGGTCCGTAGGAGAAGGCGAGGGTGGAGGCGCCGTCGGGAACCTCGACCTCGAGCACCACCGCGTTGTCGTAGAGGCGCAGCAGGTCGTCGGTGGTGAGCTGGCCGACGACCACACCCTGCGCGAGCGCGGCGCCGCAGGACAAGAGGGCCAGGAGTGTGAAGACTGCCAGCGGACGCTTGCCTTCGAGTGCCATGCCGGAGTCTAGCCGCCTGCGACCTCGCCGACCACCAGGCTCACCGGCAGCCCGCCGTTGCTGGTCGGCCGCACCCGGTCGAGCGTGAACGCGGGGTGCCGCACGACCGGCTCGGGGTCGAGGACGAGCACGACCAGCCGCCAGCGGCCGCCGCTCGCCGCCAACCGGTCGAGGAGGCGGCGCGCCAGCTCGGCCGAGGCCTCCCGGCTGCCGAGCCTCACCCCGTACGGCAGGTTGGCCAGCACGAGGCCGGCTTTGGCGTCGAGGGACGCGTAGTCGAAGGCGGTGCTGTCGCTCTCGACCAGCTCCACCTCCGGGTGCCCGCTCCGCTCCAGGTTGGCCCGCGCGGCGGCCAGCGCCGAGCTGTCGTTGTCGATGCCCAGCAGGCGGGGCTTCTCGGGCAGTGCAGCACCGTTCCCGGACCCTGCCACGACCTGCGGCACTACCTCGCGCTGCACCGCACGCTGCACCCCACGCTGTGCCTCACGCTGAACCGCCCGCCAGCGGCCCGGGCGGAACCAGGCGGCGTGCTCGAACGCGAAGGAGC
>CAZQVC010000226.1:0-2388 GCA_964596625.1 uncultured bacterium
TTTTGCTTTCGCTTCTAAAGTCACCGTGCCGTTTCTTAGGAGAACCGATGCCTTACCTCCAGCAGTCCGCCACGCCGATGACCGCCCCGCTCAGGCGAGTGCTCGAGGCGGTCAAACGTCACGAGGCGTACCGCGCGGAGTGCGTCGGTCTGGTGCCGACCGAGAACCTGCTCAGCCCCACGGCCCGGCGCCTGCTGGAGAGCGACCTCTCGCACCGCTACCTGTTCCAGAACCCGCAGTGGCGCTACGTCGGCGGTAAGCACCTGGCGGAGGTCGAGGCGCAAGCCGTCGAGCTCGCCTGCGAGATCTTCGGCGCTCGCTTCGCCAACGTGCGGCCGCTGTCGGGCGAGAACTGCACCAACATCGTCATCCACGCGGTCCTCGAGCCGGGCGGCCACTTCTACCACCTGGCCATGGAGGACGGCGGCCACTTCGCCGCCAGGAGCGTGGCCGGGCGTCTCACCCAGAACCGTCACCTGCTGCCGTACGACAGCGCCAGGGCGACCATCGACCTCGCCGGCTGCGCCCGTGCCTTCGCGGAGAACCCGCCCGACGTCATCTACCTCGACGCCTCCATGGTCCTCTACCCGCACCCTCTGCGGGAGCTGCGCGAACTGGCCGGGCCCGACGCCGTCATCGTCTACGACGCCTCCCAGGTACTGGGGCTCATCGCCGGCGGCGAGTTCCAGGACCCCCTTGGCGAGGGCGCGGACATCCTCTCTGGCAGCACCCACAAGTCGCTCCCCGGGCCGCAGAAAGGCGTCATCCTCAGCAACCGCGAGGACCTGATGGAGCGGGTGGAGTCGACGATCTTCCCCGGGCACGTGTCGAACTTCCACCTGCACCACGTCGCAGCGCTCGCCGTGACGCTGGCCGAGAGCCAGGTCTTCGGGGCGGCGTACGCGCATCAGATGATCGCCAACGCCAGGGCGCTGGGTCGCGAGCTGCGCCGCCTGGGCCTGGCGGTGCAGGGCGGCGAGCGCGTCACCGACTCCCACCAGGTCTGGCTCGACGTGCGCGAGCTCACCACGTCGGACCGCGCCGTCGAGGCGCTGCACGCCGCCCAGCTCATCGCGAACGTCAACCTCATCCCCAGCCTGCGTGAGAAGGGCTTGCGCCTCGGCACGCCCGAGGTCACCCGCCTCGGCATGCGCGAGGAGGAGATGCGCGAGCTGGCCGGCTTGATGCACGCGGTGCTCAGCGGCCGCGAGGAGCCGCACGCGGTGAGGCCACGGGTCGTGGCGTTGGCGCGGCGCTTCCCACGTGCCCGCTACTGCTTCGACGCCGCCCCGAGATGACCCGCATCGAGAAGCTCCTCGGCGCGAGAGCGGGAGAAGAGGTCGAGCTGGGCGTCGACCTCATCGTCACCGACGACTGGACGACACCGGCCTTGTTGGCGCCGTTGGAGGCGCTCGGTTGTGAACGTGCCGCGGCGCCGATCGTCCTGGTTCGAGACCACACCCAGCCGCTAAGCAGCTACACCGGCGAGGAGCGCGCGCGGGTGGAGCGCCTGCGCGCGGTCGAGGAACGGTTCGTGGCGCGCTACGGGGCCGAGCTGATCAGCGACCGCGGCATCCAGCACCACGTGCTGCCGTCTACCGGCCGGCTCCGGCCGGGGATGCTGGTCCTCGGCAACGATTCGCACACGCCCACGCTCGGCGCCTACGGGGTCGCGGCTTTCGCCGCCCAGCCCACGACGATCGCCGCGGCCATCTTCACCGGCAAGGTCGTGATGAGGGTGCCGGAGACGTTGCACGTTCACCTGATCGGCGCGCTGCCCGCTGGCACGAGCGCACGCGACGCCTCCTTGACCCTCCTCGAGCGGCTGCGCGACGGCAGCCCGGCGCCGCGGCTCGCCACCGGCAAGGCCTTGGAGTTCAGCGGGCCGGGACTGGAGAACCTCAGCCCGGCCGAGCGGGCGGTGCTGGCCAACGCCACCCCTGAGGCGGTGGCGGCCACGGCGACCTTCCCGCTCGAGGGAGAGCGCGACTCGGGAGAGGTCCCAAGCGACGCGCTCGTGCTCGACCTGGGCGGCGTGCGGCCGTCGGTCGCGCGCAGCGGCCAACCGAGCGACGTCGTGCCCGTTGACGGCCTGCCCGAGACGAGGGTCGACAAGGTCTTCGTCGGCACCTGCGCAGGCGGCACCTTCGAGGAGATCCGGGACTTCGTGGATGCGTTGGAGGGTGCAGAGGTCGCCGTGCCGACGATCGTGGCGCCGGCCTCGCTCGCGGTCGAGGCGCGGCTGCGAGCCGAGGGGCTCTACCGGCTCATGGAGACCGCCGGCGTGAGCCTACTCTCCCCCGGCTGCGGCCCATGCTTCGGCTTCGGCGTCGGGCGGTTGGCCGATGATGAGGTCGCGGTGGTCACCGGCAACCGCAACGCCGCCGG
>CAZQVC010000227.1:0-2370 GCA_964596625.1 uncultured bacterium
ATGCGTACGGCAACGAGTCTGAATCGACTACGGTAACTCTGAATATCAATCCGGTTAACGACCCGCCGGTGTTCACCATCGCGGGCGATCCCAACAACACGGACAAGGCCATAACCCCACAGACGTTCCCCAATTTCGCCACCGGCATTGGGCCGGGCGGCGGTCCTGACGAGGAAGGTCAGACGTGGACCTTCCAGATCACCCCACGTCCGGGTGGGATCCCGCTGCTAGCAGGTCCGTCCCTCAGCACTTCTGGCACGTTGTCGTTCGCACTGTACCCGGGCGTCGTCGGCTCGGCTACCTTCGACGTGACCCTGAAAGACAACGGCGGGACCGCTAATGGCGGCCAGGACACCTCGGCCGCACAATCGTTCACCATCACTGTCGGACCGAGGACGTTGAGCATACAGACCTCGGGCAATGGGACGGTGTCCGCCAGTCCCTTCAGCGCGAGTGGCGACTACGGTTATGGAACGGCGGTCACCTTAAACGCAGTGCCGGCCGCCAGCTGGGCGTTCGGTAGCTGGGGCGGCAGCTGTACGGGAACTGGCAGCACCTGTGATCTGGTCATGGAGGAAGATCACAACGTGACGGCGCGGTTCGACCCGTTGGTGAGCGTGAAGTACGAGACCTCTACGTACTACGAAGTAACCAGTGTTCCTGAGCGCCTCAATTGTTCAACCTTGTACAACCTACCTTGCAGCAGTGCGTTTCCCGTTAATACCGAACTGACTTTGCACATCAGTGGTACCGTTGACTACCACTTCAAAGACGTTGACTGCGACCAGGTTCAGCCGGCAACCGCCTGCACGTTCACGGTGACGGGCCCGGTCACGGTCACGATCTCCAACAGTCAGTAGTTACACCTCCGCCTACGGCCCAGGCGGCCCCTGCGGCCCTTGAGGTCCCTGAGGCCCCTGAGGCCCCTCGGGTCCGCGCGGCCCCTCAGGCCCACGCGGGCCGTCGTCACCGCGTGGTCCAGCCGGTCCTGGCGGCCCTGGCTCTCCTGGAGGACCGGCCGGTCCTGGTGGGCCGGCGGGACCCTGCGGCCCTGGGATGCCGCGGCAGTCGTCGAGGTTGACGACGCCGTCGCCGTTCATGTCCTCATCGTCGGAAGGTTGGCGGTTGCCGTCGAGGTCCCAGCAGGCGAGGCCGTCTTCGCCGTCCGCGCCGGCTGCACCCGTCTCCCCGATCGGGCCTTGCGGGCCCATGGGGCCGACCTCGCCGGTGTCGCCCTTGGGTCCGGGCTCGCCGGGGCGGCCGGGGAGGCCGATGGGGCCGCGCTCGCCGGGTGGGCCCTGTGGGCCTTCTGGCCCTTCGGGTCCGACGGGGCCCGCGGGGCCGACGGGGCCGGGCGGGCCGATCAACGAACCGTCGTCGATGTCGGCCAGGACGCTCTCGAGCATCGCAGCCAGCGTGTCGACACGGTCGTAGAGCCTGGCCTCTCCGCAGGCGATCTTCTCAGCCGCGAGGTCCATGGCACGGCTCAACAGAAGCGCAGTCTGGTAGCCGCTGAGGAACGCGTCGCCGCCGTAGCTGCCGTCTGGGAAGGCGTCCCTCACGCCCAGGCTGGCCACGCGCTCGACGGCGCCGGCGGCCCAGTGGTCGCTCGGCACGTCGGAGAAGGCGAACTCGTCGTCGGGTCCGCTGACCAGCAGGTCGGGACAGCCGGTGGCGGCGTCGACCTGCGAGAGCATGCTGTCCACCAGGGCAGCCGCCTGGTAGCCGGTAAGCGTGCCTTCGCCGAGGAACGAACCGTCGGGGAAGGAGACGTCTACCCCGGCGGCGGTCAGATCGCGTACGGCCGTCCGGCCCCACTCTCCGCTCTCGCCCTGTGACAAGCCGAACGTCAGCGTCAGGAACACGAGGAAAATCGGCAAGGTCTGTCTCAAGGGCTGCACCGCCGTCCCATCGGATGTCTACTTCGAGAGTTGTGTAAGCGCTCGCCGTGATGCCTACAGGAGCGCCCCTATCCGGTTGTCCCCAAGGTTATCCACACCCGGGCACGCGCGTGGTGAACTCACCGCGGGCTTATAGCGCCCGAGGGTGGGCGCAGTCGACGTAACGTTCGTCCAACGAAGAAGCGCGCAGGCCGTGACCTAACGCGCTTCTACGATGATCGACGAGAGGCATCGCCCCTCTCGGATTACCGATTTGAGTCTGCCGTACCCTCCTGTAGCCAAGCTGGCAAGCCTAGAACCACGTTGTTGCACTCGCACTCTCCCGCAGGACCTTGAGGGCCTTCCGGACCCTCGGGACCCGCTGGGCCAGCAGGACCCTGTGGCCCGGGCGGACCTTCCGGACCCTCTGGACCTTCTGGACCGTCAGGACCTATGGGTCCTTGTGGCCCCGCCGGACCTGCGGGCCCGG
>CAZQVC010000228.1:0-2332 GCA_964596625.1 uncultured bacterium
CTCTCGCAGGCCAGGGCGAGCCCGCTGCCCAAGCAGCGCGAAGGTGAGATTTCTCGCCTTCAGGACGCAAGTCAAAGGGCTCTGGGCGCGTTGACGACCTTCGAGCGGCCGTGATACGATCTCTTGCCTTGGCGCCGTAGCCAAGTGGTAAGGCAGAGGTCTGCAAAACCTCGATTCACCGGTTCGAATCCGGTCGGCGCCTCCAACCTTCTCCCAGAGGCGCCCAAGGCCAAGGCGAGTAGGTGTTGCTGGTCGATAGCAGAACGTGAACTCGTACAGGCGCGTAGCTCAGTGGGAGAGCGCTACATTGACACTGTAGAGGTCGGCAGTTCAATCCTGCCCGCGCCTACCACGTAGAACCCCCGCCCGCGGGGGTTCTTCACGTTGGGTCTGCGCTCGCGATCGCGCGAGTTCTTCGGGGGGTAGAGGAGAGGGTGGGAGCAGTAGCGATGGCAGGACTTTGGAACAGCGAAAGCTCGCGGGGACGCTCGGTCCCGGTCGTGCTCGGCCGGTCGCCGGCGGCGGCGCAACGATGATCCGCACCTGGCCGTACCTCTCGGAGGCCGCCGGTCTGCTCACAGCGCCCGAGCTGCTGCCGAGGATCGGCGTGCGACCGCCGTACTTCGCGCTCAGCGACGTCTCGCTCGAGGGCCTGCAGCTGCACGCGACCGCGGTCGCGGAGTCGCCGAGCTTCCTCGAGGCCGGTCCTATGCCGGCAGCCGAGCTCGGCCGGCACGCCGCGATCGTCGGCCTCTCTCTGGCCGCCATGCAACAGGAGGACGACAAGCGCCGCTACTACCTGGCGCGGCGGGCGGAGTGCCGCTACACCGAGAACCGAGCCCCCTACGGCACGCCTGTGCGCTTCTGCGGTGCGGTCCTGGATCTCGACAAGCGCAGATGCCGCGCAGCCATCACCGCCGAGGCCGGCGGCGCCCCGCTGGCCAGCTTCGAGGTCGACTACACGATCCTGACGGAGCCGGCCTTCGAGCGCCTCTTCCGCGTCAACGCCAAGCCAACTCCGCTCAGCGCCAGCCCTTACGGCTCGCTGCTCACGCAGCTCTGGCACGGCACCGCCGACTGCGTCGAGCAGGTCGTCGAGGAGCTGCCCGTGAGCGCCTGCTCGGGGCACTTCGACGGCTACCCCGCGCTGCCCGTCGCCGTGCTGATGGGGCAGCTGTCGTACCTCGCCGGTCGGCTGCACGACGAGCCGTACCGCGTGGTCCGCGGGGAGGTGGAGGCGAGCGACCTGGTGTGGGCCGGCGAGCGAGCCAGCTTCCGAGCCGCGCGGGCCGGCACCGGCGGTCATCCCGACGCCGAGACGGCGCGGCGCTACCGCTGTGAGGCGTGGGCCGGCGACCGCAAGGTGGCGGCGATGACGTTGTGGCTGGAGTCGCTCTAGGGACCGTCAGTTGAACAGTGTGTCGTGAACGGCAGGTTGCTCGCCCGCCGCGACGCGCAGCACGGGCTGCAGGTCCTCCGGTGGCAAGGGCTTGGAGAACAGGTAGCCCTGGCCGAGGTGGCAGCCGAGGTCGCGCAGCACGCTGCGCTGCGCCTCCGTCTCTATGCCCTCGGCGACGATCACCAGGTCGAGGTGCTTGGCGACGTGTGTGATGGCTTCGACCAGCGCCAGCGCGAACTGTGGCGCGTGCAGCGGTGAGCCCAAGTCCTTGACGAAGCTGCGGTCGATCTTCACGGTGTCGATGGGCAGGTCGCGGAGGTAGGCGAAGGACGAGTAGCCGGTGCCGAAGTCGTCGATCGCGATCCTCACGCCCAGCCGCTGCAGCCTCTCGAGCGTCTCGGTGACGCGGTCCACCCCGTGCATGACGATGCCCTCGGTGAGCTCGATCTCCAGCAGCTCCGGCAGCAGCGCGTGGTCCTCGAGCGCCGCCTCGACGGTGCGGAAGAACCCGGGATGCGCGAACTGCATGGCCGAGACGTTCACCGATACGACCACGCCGTGGCCGGTCTGCGCCTGCCAAGCCTTCGACTGGCGACAGGCCTCGCGCAGCACGCGCTCGCCGAAGGCGACGATGAGGCCGCTGCGCTCGGCGATGGGGATGAACTCGTGCGGCGGCACGTGGCCCCACTTGGGGTGGTGCCAGCGCGCCAACGCCTCGACCTTCTTGAGCTCGCCGGTCTCGAGGTCGTGCATCGACTGGTAGACGAGCGAGAGCTGGTCGGTCTCGGTGCTGAGCGCGGTGCGCAGCTCCCCCTCGAGGTTGCGCTGCCGCTCGACCAGGGCATCGGAGTCGTCGCGGTAGCGCTGCACGCCGTTCTTGCCCGAGCGCTTCACGCGGTACATCGCGGCGTCGGCGTGACGCAGCAGGGTGGG
>CAZQVC010000229.1:0-2322 GCA_964596625.1 uncultured bacterium
GGCGGCGCTCCTACGCCGGCCCAGGAGTTGAGGGCCAGGGAGTGCACGACGGTGTCGGCGTCGAGGGAGAAGTCCATCATCTGGAACCCCGGCACGAACATCTGCTGCGGGAAGCCGATCAGGTCGCGGTAGAACGCGCCGTCACGCTCGACGTCACCGACGTGCAGGTGGACGTGGTGAACCCGGTCGCTGACCAGCGGCGCCGATAGGTCGTCGCCTTGCTCGAGCTCTTCGAACAACGATTCGAGGTCGACGGCCTCTCGTCCCGAGTGAAGCTCGCCCGACTTGGTGCGCGCCATCATCTGCCCGATCGGTTCAGGCAGGAACTCGCCCCGGTCGGGCGTCTCGAGCGTGAGCTCGATGCCGTTACCGTCCGGGTCGTTCAGGTAGGTGGTCTCGCTCACGAGGTGATCCGTTGGCGAGTTCGGGTAACGCATGGTGATGAGCCGGCCGATCACGCGAGCCAGCTCCTTGCGCGTTGGCACGTGCAGGGCAACGTGATACAGCCCGGTGCGACGCGGAACGACCGGCCCGGTTGCGCCGGGGTGAAGTACGACCAGGGCAGCATCGCCGGACGCCGGCGAGCCGAGCCGGATGGAACCATTGGCTCCAGCCTGGTCCAGCTCGACCAGGCCAAGGATGCCCGTCCAGAAGTCAAGCGCGCGCTGGCGGTCGACTACGGCCAGGTGCACCTCGCCGAGCCTGGAACCGGGCGGCAATATGCGGCCGGCCTCACGGCCCGAAGCCGCCTCGCTTGCCGTGGAAGTGCTCGAAACGTTGGTCATGAGCAGGGCGAAGCTATCACGGCGGTAGCGTAGACCCATGTCAGTGAACACGAGCAGGAGCGACGGCGCCCACTTCGACCCGTACCCGCCAGACCTCGCGACCTGTCGCTGGTGCCCGCGCCTCGCCGAGTTCCGCGAGCACATAGCCAAGGTCAAACGCCGCGCCTACCGCGACCAAGAGTACTGGGGAGCGCCCGTTCCCGGGTTCGGGGACGTGGATGCCAGCCTACTGCTTGTAGGCCTCGCCCCAGGAGCGCACGGCAGCAACCGCACAGGGCGGATGTTCACCGGCGACGCCTCGGGTAACTTCCTCTATGCGTCGCTCTACCGCAGCGGCCTCGCCAACCAGCCCACGAGCGTCTCGCGAGACGACGGCCTGCAACTGAAGGGAGTGTGGATAACCGCCTCGGCACGCTGTGTGCCTCCCGGCAACAAGCCGCTGACCGAGGAGCTGAACAACTGCCAACACTGGCTGCGCCACGACTTCGACGGGCTGCCGAACGTGCGCGCCATCCTCGCGCTCGGGAAGATCGGTCACGACGCGGTGCTCAAGCTCTACCGCTCACGCGGTCTGCAGGTGACCTTGGCGTCCGTGCCGTTCGGCCACGGCAGAGTCCACCGGATCGACCAGTTGCCCGGCGCCGAGGAGTCGGGGGCGAAGGTGCTCGTCGACGCCTATCATGTCAGCCTGCAGAACACGAACACCGGCAGGCTCACGCCGGCGATGTTCGACGATGCGGTGGCCGTCGCCAAGAGCGAGGCCGGTCTGGCCTAGCCTTGAACGGCCAGCAGGGCGACGAGTCAGCAGGGCGATGGGAGGATGACCGGTATGACCAAGTGGTCTCAAAGGCTCTCGGCTATCACCTTGTTCGTCGAAGACCTTGCGGACGCAAAGCGCTTCTACGAGCAGGTCTTCGATGTGCCGCTCATCTTCGAAGACGACGATTCGGCAGTGTTCGACTTCGGCAACACCCTGATCAACCTGTTGGCCGCCCCGGCGGTCCCGGAGCTGATCGAGCCGGCGCTCATGGCCGAGGTGTCAGCCGGCGCGCGGATGCAGTTGACGCTGGCGGTGGACGACGTCGACGAAGTCGCCTCCGACCTTCAGGCCCGCGGCGTCGAGCTGCTGAACGGACCCATGGACAGGCCGTGGGGCATCAGGACTGCGGCCTTCAAGGACCCGGCCGGACACATCTGGGAGATCGCGGCGAACTGACCGCGAGCGGGGCGAACTGACAGCGACATAAGCTGCTGGCCGCAGGCCGGTCCGCCAGCCGCGAGCGCGGCCGCGATCGCAGCGTGCATAATGCGCCATGCTCACGATCGGATCCGTCGTCTGGGGCGTCAAGAAGTTCCGCGAGGCCGTCGACTTCTGGAGCGCTGCGCTCGACTACGAGCCGAGGCGTCCACACGACGACACCTGGGCCCTGTTGAGGCCGCGGACGGGCCAGGGGGTGCAGCTCGCCATCCAACTGGTGACCTCCGACGCGGCGTCGCACCAACGCCATCACCTCGACCTGTACGCCGACGACCAGGC
>CAZQVC010000230.1:0-2302 GCA_964596625.1 uncultured bacterium
CAATGCCACGTCTCGCCTTGTAAAGGTCAAACCCGCTTTGGTAAGCTACCCATCGCTTTCTCGCCTCGGCGGGGAGCGCGTGTTCGGCGGTAGCTCAGTGGCAGAGCGATCGGCTGTTAACCGATTGGTCGCAGGTTCGAATCCTGCCCGCCGAGCCACACGAAAACCCCGTCTTAGGCGGGGTTTTTTCGTTCTGTGCTAGCTTCGGCCTGCCGCCACGACCCGCGCCGTCACCAGCAGCTGGCCGATGTGACGCTGGGTGTGCTCGGCCGCGTGGAACAGCGCTCCCTGGACCGTCGACGGGATCTTCTTGCTGCCGATCAGCCGCTCCTGGTGCAGCTCGTCAGCGCCGTAGCCTTCGAGCTCCTTCACGGCCGCCTGCAGGCGGTCGGTGAGCCGCGCCAACAACTCGTCGGTGGT
Source organism: uncultured bacterium (assembly GCA_964596625.1). Classification (GTDB taxonomy): domain Bacteria; phylum Deinococcota; class Deinococci; order Deinococcales; family Trueperaceae; genus DASRWD01. The sequence continues at coordinate 421 of CAZQVC010000230.1, forward strand.
GACGCCCAGGTCGGGGCCTGAGCGCTCCTTCGACAGCGCGGCGCGCTGCTCGTCGCTCAAGGGCTCGCCGCGGGCGTAGGTGAACAGGCGATCCAGCGAGCCGGGGATGTGCGTGAGGTGGAACCCGACGGAGGCCAGGCCGGCCGGCTCGTCCCACAACCGCTCGTCGGGGAAGTCGGCGACGAACTCGGCGGCCTCCTCCATCGCGGCGATCAACGCGTGAGCCACGGGCTGCAGGCCCGGTGCGATGCCGGCAACCGGGCCCCTCAGCCACGGTGACTCCGGGTGCGAGCCTCGTTGTTCCTGCTGTGGCTGCTGCGCCTGCTGCTCTTGCGAACGTTGTTGCTGCGTCATCCCGTCGACCCTCCGGCGCGGCCCGATCCCTTAAACAGGTGGCAGCCGCTCTTCTGGCGGTCACGCTACCAGGGGCGGTTACGATTCGGCGCATGGAGATGAACGATTACCAGGATTCGGCCCGCGCCACCGCCCTCTACCCGCAGGAGGTGCGGATCCTCTACCCCACGCTCAAGCTCGCGGGCGAGGCCGGGGAGGTGGCCGAGAAGCTCGGCAAGCTGATGCGCGACGAGTCGTACGTGCCTGGGGCTCCCCTCTCCGTAGAGCAGACCGAGGCGTTGGCTGCCGAGCTGGGCGACGTGCTGTGGTACGTCGCGAACCTGGCCGCCGACCTCGGGTTGGACCTCGAGCGCGTCGCCGCGGCGAACCTGGAGAAGCTCGCCAGCCGGAAGGCGAGGGGTGTGATACACGGCAGCGGCGACCTGCGCTGAGGTCGCCGCTGCGCCAGGCCTTAGCTGCGCCGGCTCACTCGATAGGCACCACCGAGACCGTGAACGGCAGGGTCGGCTCGCCTTGCATGGCCGAGAACTGCGCGTTGACGACCAGGAGGTTTGAGCCCACCAAGGCCGCGGTGGCGGAGTCGGCGAGGCGCTCGTCCTCGATGACCCGGTCGAGCGTGCCGCTGCTGAAGTCGTCCGAGAGCGTGATCACCGAGACCTGGTCGGCGCCGTTCTGCACCACGTAGAGCGTGTTGCCGTCGAGCACCATCCCGTCGCCGCCCGGCACGGTCTCGCCGCCCAGGTCGACCTGAGTCACCTCTTTGGTCTCGACGTCGATCCGGAAGAGGGTGCCCTGTCCGGCGTTGACCACCAGCAGGGTGAGCCCGTCGTCACTGGCGACGATGCCGTTGGCGTTGAAGCCCTCGGCGTACTCGAAGGGCGTGCCTTCGAAGCTGAGCCAGTCCTCGGCCTCGCCCTCGGGAGCCTGGGCCACGTTGCCGGCCGCGACCTGCCAGAGCACGGGCCGGTTGGAGTCGGTGATGAAGGCGTCGCCCCGCTGCGTGACGACCACGTCGTTGAGGAACCGCGCGTCCGCCTGAGGGGTCGTGTAGGCCCCGATGCGCTCGCCGCTGCCGATGTCGTAGATCAGCACCTCGCCGCTGTTGCCGCCCGCGACCCACAGCTGGTCGCCCGAGACGTCCATGCCGATCGTCGAGAACGACGACCTCGTGCCGGGCTCGACGAACGTCGTGACCTCGCCGGACTCCAAGTCGACCCGGTAGATGCCGCCCGAGCCCGCGCCCGAGACGAAGAACGAGCCGCTCGGCTCGTGATAGGCGATGCCTTCGGGGAACACGCCCTCGCCTGGGAGCTCGTAATCGGTCCGGTCCGCTGGTACCTGGCCGAAGGCCACGTGCCAGGCGACGAACGCCGTGAGCACGACGGCCCCCAGCCTGCGCAACCGCGTAGTTTGTGGTGGCGTCATCATCGTCCCTCCTAGCCGTTCGCGCCTTCAAGGGCCGCCAAGCACAGCCGTGCAGTCGGCTGGTCGCCCAGCGCCCGGGCCCGAACGCGTTGAGGATAGGGGC
>CAZQVC010000231.1:0-2301 GCA_964596625.1 uncultured bacterium
CGCCGTACGCCGCGCAGCTCGCCGCCGCCGACGCCACCCGCAAGGCCCAGAACATCGGCATCTCGCAGGTCGACATCGTCATCCGCGGCACCGGCTCGGGCCGCGAACAGGCGATCCGCTCGATCCAGGCGACCGGGGTCAACGTCCGCACGATCATCGACGACACGCCGACCCCGCACAACGGCTGCCGTCCACGCAAGCGCAAGCGCCCTTGAGGTCGTTGCCAATCAAGGCCCTGTCGAACAGGGTGAGGGAGAAACATGGGTCGATATAGAGGACCGATAGTCAAGCTTTGCCGCCGTGAGGGCGCCAACCTGGTGGAGACCCCCAAGGTGCAGCGCTACATGGAGGCTCATCCGTACCCACCGGGCCAGCACGGCCAGCGTCGTCGCCGCAAGCCGAGCGACTACGGTGTGCGCCTGCGTGAGAAGCAGAAGCTGCGCATCTACTACAACATGAGCGAGAAGCAGTTCCACAACCTGTTCGAGGAGGCCGCCAAGGCCGAAGGCTCGACGGGCTCGGTGTTCCTCCAGCTTCTCGAGTCGCGACTGGACAACGTCGTCTACCGCCTCGGCATCGCCTACACGCGGCGCCAGGCGCGGCAGTTCGTGTCGCACGGCCACATCATGGTGAACGGCAAGCGCGTGGACGTGCCGTCGTACCGCCTGCGCCCCGGCGACGTCATCGAGGTCGCGCCGGCGGCCAAGAAGAACCCCGTGATCCACGCCAACGTCGAAGACCGCAGGCGCGGCAAGCTGAACCCGTGGCTCGAGTTCGATCCGGAGACGCTGAAGGGCAAGTTCCTCCATCGTCCGGCTCGCGAGGACATCGTGGTTCCCGTCAACGAGCTGCAGGTCATCGAGTACTACTCTCGCTGAGCGGCGAAAACGCTCGAATGTCGCTACCGAGGAGGTACCGGTGCAGATAACACCAGAGTTCAAGTCGAAGTCAGGCGAAGCGTACGGCGAGTTCACGGTCGAACCGCTGCCACGCGGCTTCGGCGTCACGCTAGGCAACCCGCTACGCCGCATCCTGCTGTCTTCGATCCCCGGCACGGCCGTTACCAGCGTGTACATCGAGGACGTGCTCCACGAGTTCTCGACCATCGAAGGCGTAACCGAGGATGTCATGCAGATCATCCTCAACCTCAAGGAGCTGGTGGTTAAGCTCCACGACGACGACGCCGTCACGCTGATGCTGCGCGCCGAGGAGCCCGGCGAGGTCACGGCCGCGTCGTTCGACGTGCCGTCCAACGCCGAGATCATCAACCCCGACCTGCACATCGCCACCCTCTCCAAGGGCGGCAAGCTGGTCATGGAGGTCCGCGTGGAGCGCGGCATGGGCTACGTCCCCGCCGAGATCCACAGCACCAAGGACCGCATCAACTCGATCCCGGTCGACGCCGTGTACACCCCCGTGCGCCGCGTCGCCTACCGCGTCGAGGACACCCGCGTCGGTCAGCGCACCGACCTCGACCGCCTGCTCCTGCGCGTGTGGACCGACGGCAGCGTCGACCCCCGCACCGCCCTCGACCAGGCCGTCGAGACGCTGCGCGGCCAGCTCGCCGTGTTCAACGGCGAGGCTGTCGAGAACGGCGAGGAGAAGGCGCCCGTCATGACCATCCCGACGGCCAAGCCGACCGAGGAGCCGACCCTGCGGCCCGACCAGGTCGTGCTCTCCCTCGAGAGCCTCGACCTCTCAAGCCGCGTGCTGCACTCGCTGCAGGAGGAGGGCATCGACTCCGTCAACGCGCTGCTGGCGCTCTCCGAGCGCGACCTCAAGAAGGTCGGGGGCGTCGGAGAGAAGTCCCTCGAAGAGATCAAGGAACAGCTTGCGGCCCGCGGCCTCAAGCTGAAGGAGTAGCCTAGATGCGCCACCTATCAAGCGGCCGCAAGCTCAACCGGTCGAGCAGCCACAGGACGGCGCTCGCCCGCAGCCAGGCCACCTCCTTGCTGCGCCACGGCCGCATCAAGACCACGCTGAGCAAGGCGAAGAACCTCCAGCCGTACGTCGAGAAGCTGATCACCACGGCGCGCGGCGGAGACCTTCACGCTCGCCGCCTGATCGCCCGTGAGATCCACGACCGCGACGTCCAGCGCAAGCTGATGGACGAGATCGCCCCGGCGTTCGCCCAGCGGCCCGGCGGCTACACCCGGATCATGAAGCTCGTCACCCGCAGGGGCGACGGCGTGCAAGAGGCCTACATCGAGCTGGTGACGGAGTAGGCGAGAAGGCACACGGGCCACGAGGCTTACTCGCCCCGGATCACGCGGCGGCTTGCCGGTCAGAGAGCCTGACGTA
>CAZQVC010000232.1:0-2291 GCA_964596625.1 uncultured bacterium
TCGCAGATGTACGTCTCGAGGTAGTTGTTCGAGATGTTGAAGCCGTACCAGTCGGTGAAGCCGCCGCGCAGCCTCGGATGCACCCAGTAGTCCTGGCCGTGCCAGCCGCCGGGGCTCACGAAGGCCGCGCCCGACTCGGGTGCGAGGTGCCACTTGCCGACCCAGGACGTCCGGTAGCCGTTCGCGTTCATCGTGTGGGCGATGGTGCTCGAGCCGGGGTCGAGGAAGTCGCCGTGTCTGGTGACGCCGTTGTTGCTCGGCATCAGTCCGGTCACCAGGCCCGCGCGGAACGGCACGCACACCGGGTAGTGGCTGATGGCGTGGTTGCACCAGACGCCGGAGTCCGCCAGCGCATCGATGTTGGGGGTGCTCACGTTCGGGTCGCCGCCGCGCCCCAGCGCGTGGTAGCGGAGCTGGTCCGCGATGATCCACAGGACGTTCGGCCTCTTCAAGCGGCCATGCTCTCGAGCTTCTCCAGGTCGAGCTCGCAGCCGAGGCCAGGAGCGTCGCCGATCCTCGCGGTGCCGCCGTCCAGCTCGAGCCCTCCGTTGATCGGGGTGTCGGCGAACCAGAGGTGACCCTCGGCGTCGATCGGGTACGGGTCGCGGAACGCCGCCGCCAGGTGGCAGTGGGCGGTGTCGCCGAGCTTGGTGAACGGCATGGTGTCGAGGCTCATGCCGATGCCTTCGGCCTCGCAGATGGCCGCGACGCGCATGGCGTTGCCGTAACCGCCGACCCGGTTCATCTTCAGCACGATGCGATCGGCAGCGCGGTGCTTGACGATCTGCAGCATCGCCTCGGGAGAGACGACGGTCTCGTCGAGGATCAGCGGCACCTTGATGGTGTCGCGGACGTAGCCGTGGCCCTCGAAGTCGAGGTGGTGCAGCGGCTGTTCGATCGAGAGGTTGGGATAGAACTTCTCGTGCGTGAGGTACTCGACCGCTCTCACCGCGAACTTCGCCGTCTGCCACGACTGGTTCGAGTCGGCGTCGATGTAGATGTCGGCAGGCACCGCGTCGAGGACGGCCTTCAGCATCCCGAGCTCGTGCTCGACGTTGCGCACGCTGTAGCCGTTGAGGATGAACGAGTCGCCGACCTTCACCTTCAGGCCCTTGAAGCCGCGCGACACGAAGTCGAGCGCCGCTTCGACCTTCTCCTCCGCCGTCTCCTCGTAGAGGTTGGTGAGCATCTCGAACTCGGTGCGGTACGCGCCGCCGAGGAGCTTGTAGACCGGCACGCCGTGCGCCCTGCCGGCCAGGTCGTGCAGCGCCATGTCGATGGCCGCCCTGGCAGGGTGGGTGCCGGGCGGCTTCTCGCCGACCACCGGGTGAAGGCGCCTATGGACCTTGACGAAGTCGAGCGGGTCGAGGCCGACGAGAACCTCGCTGGCGGCCTCCAGCCAGTCGATCAGCGTGCCCCTCGTCTGGTTGAAGTAGGAGCGGATCGTGGCCGCTTCACCAAGGCCGTACAGCTCGGTGTCGGTGTTGATCCGCACGAGCACGGTGTCGACGCGGGCGATCTGGGAGAGCTCGTCCTCAGCGCGGTACCCGGTCTTGACCGGCAGCATTCTGATGGGGAAGACGTCCATGCCGGTGATCTTCATCTCATCTCCAGTCGGCCGGCAGGGCGGCCGCAGCGTGCAGTGGGAAGTTGGCGAGGAGGCTGGTGGTCGACTCGATGTCGGCCAGGTGGCACAGCTGCACGGTCGAGTGCATGTAGCGGGTTGGCGCTCCGATGGTCGTGGCCCAGGCGCCGAGGTTGCGGCGCTGCATCTCGGACGCGTCGGTCGCGCCGCCGAGGTTGCGCTGGTAGGCGATGCCGTGACGCTCGCAGGTGTCGAACAGCGCCTGGAGCAGGCCGCGGTTGCCGATGGTCCGGTTGTCCATCAGGTAGATGCCGGTGCCTTCGCCGAGCACGCACTGGCGCTCGGTCGCCTGGGCGTACGGGGTGTCGCTCGGCAGGCTGCCGTCGATGGCGATGGCGATGTCCGGCTGGACGGCGTGGGCCGCGGTCGGCGCCCCGCGGACGCCCACCTCCTCCTGCACCGTGCTGACGGCGTAGACGTCGACGTCGCTCTCGGGCAGGCGCTTCATCGCCTGGAGGAGGCAGAAGACGCCGATGCGGTCGTCGAAGTTGCGACCGACGACCATCTCGTCGTTGAGGCGCTCGAAGCCGGCGGCGAACGTCACGACGTCGCCGACGTGCACCCGCTCCTTGACCACGGAGGCCGGCAGCCCGACGTCGATGTAGAGCTCCTTGATGGGGAAGACCCGCTGCCTGTCGGCCTCCTC
>CAZQVC010000233.1:0-2289 GCA_964596625.1 uncultured bacterium
CAGACCGTCAACGGCGCCGACATCGCGGTCACGGTGGTAGACGGCGTGGTCACGCTCAACGGCGTCGCCAGCGTCACCGCCGCCGACCTGCTCGCCGGCAACGGCGTGGTGCACGTCATCGACGCCGTGCTCCTGCCCCCTACCGAGTAACGCCTCGAAACCTTCGCGCCGGGTACCGGGCCGGCGCAACGAGTTCAACACGAAGCGGGCGGCCATCGATCGGCCGCCCGCTTCACGTCTGGTTCCGCCGGTCAGCGGCGAGAGGTCATCTTGGCGCCGGCTGGTACGTGCCGACCTCGGTGCGGAAGCTGATCGCCAGGCGGTTCCAGGCATTGATTCCGATCACGGCGAGAGTAAGGTCGACCAGCTCCTTCTCGTCGAAGTGCTCCCGAACCCGTGCGTAGAGCTCGTCGGACACGTCGTTCGTCGAGACCTGCGTGACGACCTCCGTCCACTCCAGGGCAGCTCGCTCGCGGTCGCTGTAGAACGGCGCCTCGCGCCAGGCGGGCAGCACGTGGAGGCGCTGCTCGCTCTCCCCCGCGGCGCGCGCGTCCTTGCTGTGCATGTCAAGGCAGTAGCCGCAGCCGTTGATCTGCGACGCGCGCATCTTCACCAGCTCGATCAGGGCCGGCTCCAGGCCGCTTCTCTTGACGTAGCTCTCGAGCCTGCCGAGCGCGGCCACGCCCTCCTTCGAAACCTCCGAGTACTTGATGCGAACGCTCATGCTCTTGCCTCGCTTCCGTGAGCAGGCTAACGCCCACGAGGTCGCGTTCGCTGGGCCGGAGTATCGCTACCTTGACCGCACCCGGCTCTGTAGCTGTAGACTCTGCGGCGCCACCTCATCGCCGGGCGATGTCAGGTGGCTCTCTCAACTTCCCGAAGCCACCGCCGCCTCCCGCCGAACGATCGAGGTCGAACCGTGTCAACACCAGCGAATGCTGCTGCAACGCCGCGTCTCTCCCAGCGGGACTGGAAGACCATCGCCGTTCTCCTCGTCGCGGCCTTCGTCGTCGTCCTCAACGAGACGATCATGAACGTCGCGCTGCCGCGGCTGATGGTCGTGCTCGACGTCAGCGCCAACACCGTCCAGTGGCTGTCGACCGCGTTCCTCCTGACGATGGCCGTGGTCATCCCGATGACCGGGTTCATCCTGCAACGGCTGACCACCCGCACCGTCTTCGTGCTGGCCATGTCGCTGTTCAGCGCAGGCACCCTGTTGGCCGGCCTGGCACCAGGGTTCGTCCCGCTACTGGCGGGGCGCATCGTCCAGGCAGTGGGCACCGCCATCATGATGCCGCTGCTGATGACGACCATCCTGAGGCTGGTGCCGACCCACTCCCGCGGCAGCGTCCTCGGCACCGTCGGCACCGTCATCTCGGTGGCGCCCGCGCTCGGCCCGACCGTCTCCGGCGTGATCATGCAGGTGCTCTCGTGGCGCTTCATGTTCCTGTTGGTCCTGCCCATCGCGCTCGTCGCGATGGTCGTGGGCATGCGGCTGCTCGAGAGGGGCGGCGAGGTGCGACGCAGTTCGATCGACGTGCTCTCGGTGATGTTGGCCGCGCTCGGCTTCGGCGGCTTCGTCTACGGCATCAGCGTGGCCGGCGAGGCTCCGGGAGCCGTCGCGCAGCCCGACGTCCTCGTGCCGATGATCGTCGGCGGCGTGAGCCTACTGCTCTTCGTGTTCCGGCAGCTACGCCTGCAGCGCAGCGACAACCCGCTTCTCGACCTGCGCGTGTTCCGGTACCCGATGTTCTCGCTCAGCGTCGGCCTGTTCATGATCGCGATGATGGCGCTGTTCGGCGCGATGATCCTGCTGCCCATCTACCTGCAGAACATCCGCGGCTTCGGCTCGCTGCAGACCGGCCTGTTCCTGCTGCCGGGCGGCGCGCTGATGGGCCTCGCCGCACCGTTCGTCGGCCGGCTGTTCGACCGTCACGGTCCGGTGCCGATGACGACCATCGGCGTCTCGCTGATCGCGGTCATGCTGTGGCGGTTCAGCACGATCGGCGCGGATACGCCGGTGCCGCTGCTGCTCGCCTACCACCTCACGCTCAGCTCCGGCATGGCGCTGCTGTTCACGCCGCTGATGACGACCGGCATGAACCCGCTGCCGCCACGCCTCTACTCACACGGCAGCGCGATCATGAGCACCCTGCAACAGGTCGGCGGTGCGGTCGGGGTGGCGCTGCTGGTGACGGTGATGACCACCCGCGCCGCGTCGCTGGGCGCTGGCGTCGCCCCGGCGCTGGCCCAAGCGGCGGGACTGCGCGCGGCCTTCGCGGTGGGCGC
>CAZQVC010000234.1:0-2273 GCA_964596625.1 uncultured bacterium
CGCGAACTGGGAGCCTTCGTCGTCCTCTCGGCGCTGTGGGGCGGCTCCTTCATCTTCATCCGCGTCGCGGTGCCGGACCTGGGACCAATACCGCTCATGTTCGGGCGGGTATCGATAGCGGCCGTCGCGCTTGGCCTCGTCGCCGTCTTGCTGAGGCGGAGGTTGGAGATCGCCAAGTACTGGCGCGGTCTCCTCGTCCTGGGATCCGTGAACGCCGCGATCCCGTTCAGTTTCGTAGCCGCGGCCGAACTGCATCTCACGGCTTCTCTCGCGTCGATCCTCAACGCCACGGCGCCCCTGTGGGCGGCCGTGGTCAGCGCGGTCTGGTTGAAGGACCGCCTGAGCGGCAAGCAGATCGCAGGCCTTTTCATGGGTCTGGCCGGAGTCGCAGTGCTCGTCGGGTGGAGCCCGTTGCCCTTGAACTGGCGGACTCTCCTGAGCGTTGCCGCCATGTTCTCGGCCGGCCTGTGCTACGCGCTCGGCACCGTATACGCCAGGAAGCACATGGCCTCCGCGCCGACGTTCACCCTGGCGCTCGGACAGCAGGCGGCTGCCGCGCTCTGGCTGCTCGTCCCCGCCCTGTGGCTCGCACCCACCGTGACCCTCAGCGGGGACGCCCTGTGGGCGCTGCTCGCACTTGGCCTGCTGTCCACCGCGCTGGCGTACCTGCTCTACTTCTTCCTTCTCAGCCGCGTAGGGCCGACGAAGGCCGTAAGCGTCACGTATCTGGTGCCGGTCTTCGGCGTCGTATGGGGCGCCACCTTCCTGCGCGAGCCGATCACCGCCGGCATGATCGCTGGCCTGGCGATCATCGCGTTCAGCCTTGTGCTGGTCACCGAGGTGCCGGTGGGGAGGTTGAACGGCCGGCGGTGAGCGTGTTCGCCGCGCGATCGGCTGATGACCCGGTCACCCAAGCGCCGCGGCAGGCGACCCGGACCGGCGGGCGATACACGCGAGACGATCCTCTCCGCCGCGCGCGACCTCTGCGCTCGAGGCTCAGTACGCGCCCGTGACCAGGCGTCCTACCTCCACGCTGTCCATGTAGTTGCCGTTCCAGCCCCCAGCTATGTAGAGCCAACCGGTAGCCGGGTCGCTGGCGAACGCGACGGTCCTGCGACCGCTGATGAGCGACTCGGTGGCAGCCCAGGTGCCGGCTGCGCCTTCCGTGAGGTCGTACGTGACGACACTGTCCAGGTACGAGTTGTAGCCTCCGCCCCCTACGTAGAGCACGTCATCGTGTACCCAGGCGGCGCCGGCGCCGCGCGCCTCCGGCAGGTCCGTGTACGGGACCCATTCGTCGTTCCCTGGCAGGTAGGCGAGTACGTCCGTCAAATCGCCGGACGCCGAGTTGTAGAGGCCAGTTACCAGCAGGCGATCGCCGTACGGGACGACCGCAGCGAACTGTGAAACAACTGGCGCCCGGCTGAGGCCCGTGATCCATCGCTCCCCGACCGGGAGCGATGGGTCGAACGCCAGCAGCTCGTCCGTGCCGCCGGGCCCGTCCGCGGTCGTCCCTCCGAAGACGTAGATGACGTCGTCCAAGGCTGCACACGCGGTCGTCCATCTGGCAGTGGGCAAGGCGTCGAGGGTCAGCGATGTCCAGGCACGATCCGTAGTCGAGAACCTCTGTACGGCATCGGTAGTGCTCAAGGCTCCACTCCCGCCGATCACATAGATGTCATCGCCGACGGCCGCTGCGCACACGTTGGATACGGGCACCGGCATCGCAGGGGCCGAAGAGTCCCAGCTATCCAGTTCCGGGTCATACACCTGAACGAGCCCCGCCCGGTCGCCGGCGTCGCCTTCCCCTCCCAAGACGTACAGCCGTCCGTCAAGCCAGACGGCAGCTGCCCGACTGACCGGTTCAGGCAGGTCCCCAAGAGCGCTCCACGGCTGGCTGACCAACACACTGGCGGTCGTGGCCGACCTTGCCTCCTCGTGCCCGACCTCGTACGTGAACGACTCCTGCCCCACGAAGCTCGGGTTCGGAGCGAACGTGAACGCCCCCGAAGCCGAGACCAGCAAGGTGCCGTTCCCTATCGAGACGGCCTCGCCCACGTTGCCTTCGTCGCCCTCCACGGTCACCACAGCAGCCTGCTCGGCGTCGTCGTTGGCCAGGAGACCGGGCGACGGCACCGACAGCGCCGTGTCTTCCCATGCCAGGTAACGGTCCGATCTGGCCTCCGGCGTGGGCAGCGGCGTAGGTGGCGGTGGGCTGGACATGCAGCTCGCGAGCGCAAGCGTGCCCCCTATTACTATTACGGCGAGCCGGT
>CAZQVC010000235.1:0-2250 GCA_964596625.1 uncultured bacterium
GCCTGCAGCTGCTGCAGCAACTGCACGAAGATGAACTGGCAGAGCACGATGACGACGCCGAACACCGTGATGTCGACCCAGAGGATGTTCCTCTTCGTGAACGCCTTGTAGAGCCACACGATGCCGATCATCGAGATTGGCAACGAGTAGATCGCCACGGTGGCCGCTGGCATGAACGCGGGGTAACGGTGACCACCAAGCGCGAACAGCACGACCTGCAGCAGCACCACCGGCCACACCGCGATCTTGATGTGCTCCCAGTAGCTCTCGTTCACTGCACCCAAGATCGCGGCCCAGCGCTTCTCTCCGACCCAGTCGTACAGGAAGTGCAGGAGCGAGCCGATGATGATGAGAGGGACGATCATCCACCAGCTGACGGAGACGATCTCGTCCAGGCTCATGACAAGAGTGTATTGCCAGCTCTGCATCCTGGTCACCACGCTCGACTCTGAACGGGGCCGACCCCGAAGGATCGGCCCCCTTCCCTGCGGCGAGAGCAGCCCTCAGTAGATGTCGTTCGCCGTGTTGTGCACGTTGAACTTGCCGGTGGGCGTCACCAGCCAGTCGCCTTCGATCCGGTGGACTTCCTCGAGGGTCTGCGAGTCGTAGACGACGATGAAGCTCTCCTTGTCCATCGGCGCCCAGCCGGAGACCCAGAACTGGCTGCCGTCCTGGTTGAACTCGATGTGCACCATGCGGGCGTTCTGCTCGGCGGCGCCGTCCACCTGCCAGCAGGTGCGGCTGTTCTCCAGGTCGTCCTTGCGCCAGGCGCACAGGCTGGCCGGGCCTTGAGGGTGGATGCTCATGGTGGCGTCGGCTATCAGCCACGGGCTGTGCTCGTGGACCTTGATGAACAGGTTCCCGGTGTAGGGCAGCTCCAGTTCACGAACCAGTTGCCAGGCGTGCTCGGGGTGACGGTCAGGATCCGCGCCGATTATCGACAGCCGGTTGCTGCCGAGGTGGCCACTGGCCCACACCGGGCCGAACTCCGGGTCGACCCAGTTGGCGCCGCGGCCTGGGTGGGGCAGCGCGCTCACGTCCACCACGGCCACCAGGGCGTTCTCGTGGGTGTCGATGACCACCAGCTTGTCTTCGTTGTTGGCTGCCACCACGAAGTACCGGCCGCCGGTGACCCAACCGCCGTCGTGCAGGTACAGCTCCGTGTCGAGGATCGTGACGCCCAGGGGCTGCCCCTCCGCGTCCATGCGGCTGTAGTCGACGATCCACGTCTGCCCGGCTTCCTTGACGTTGACCAGCCACTCGGGGCTGTGCTCGGAGGCCACGATGGCCGCGACGCGGGCCGCATCGACGCGCGCACCCGCACCCTTCTCGTAGGTGACGGTGCTGACGATCTTCAGCGGTTCGAGCGTGAGGCCGTCCATGATCACGAAGGACGGTGGCCAGTAGCACCCCTCGATGACGTAGTCGTTGACGTAGCCCTCGCGCTTGCTCGACTCGATGCTACGCGCGTCAAGGCACGGCCGCGCTTCCGCCACCACCTCGGGCTCCTCGGTCCACAGGTCGATCAGGCTGGCCTTGCCGTCGCGCCCCACCGCCTGGTAGTAGCGTCCGTCGCGGCTGCTGCGCAGGATGTGGATGGCGTAACCGGTGTCGAGCAGGCTCACCAGCTCGTAGGTGTCGCCGTCGAGGATGGCCACCTGGCCGGCGTCTCTGAGGATCACGCCGAAGTAGTTCTGCCAGTTCCGGTCGGTTTGAGGTTCGGTGGGGCGGTCCTCCACCGGCCGGATGAGGTTCCAGCTGTCGTGGATCTCCTGGAACGAGAGCAGCGGCGGCTCGGGAACGGGGTTGAGCAGGTAGGCGGCCATGAGGTCCATCTCTTCGTCGGTCAGGACGCCCTGGCTACCCCAACCCGGCATGCCGCCGGGCAAGCCGCCGAAGAGGACCGCCTTGATGTAGGCCGGACCCTTCAGCGCCAGCGTGTCGTAGGTCAACTCCGGTCCGGTCGCGCCCTCGCGCGTGGGACCGTGGCAACCGGAGCAGAGGTCGAAGTAGGTGTCGAACGCCTCGCTCATCTGCTCGTCGGACAGCGGAGGCGCCTCGGCGGGTTGCTGGGCAGCGGCGACTTGAACCACCAGACCCAGGATCACGAGCAGAAGTACGACCGACGATCGTCTCACACCTACCCCCTTCGCGGCCGTCGAACCGGCCAACGCGACGCTGATACTCGGCTTGCGTAACCCGAGGGTAGGTACATGACCGTGGCGGGGAAAGAGTCGAAAGTCCCGGCAG
>CAZQVC010000236.1:0-2200 GCA_964596625.1 uncultured bacterium
CTCGACGAGCTGCTGGCGTGGACCATCGCGGAAGGGTGAGCGAGGTCGTCGAGGAGCATTCGACGCCGCTCGAGCAGGCGAAGGGTGGGTCCGTCGCCTGGACCGACGACCCTTCGTGATCGCCTACCGATGAGGTGAGGCGCGGCTAGCCGCCTAGCCGATGTACCAGCCTGGCTCCAGGCGGTAACGCCGGCCGCGCCACACCACCTCGCGCCTGAAGATCGCGGTCAGGAACAGCCAGGGGGCGAGTACCGTCTCGTAGAGCAACTGCATCGGGAGGTAGCGGCCAGGCGGCTGCAGCCCGTACACCCTGACGTCGAGCGCGAAGACAGACAGCGCGCGGAGCACGAGGAGAGCCCCGATCACAAGGAGGCCCGCCTTGACCGTGACCGCAGGCGCGAGCAGGGCCAACACCAACGCCACGAGGCCGCTGGCCAGCGGGTTCCACGTAAGGAAGCACAGCAACAGCACCCCTAGGCCTTCCGCCCGCAGCAAGGTCAACCACTTGAGCACGTGGGCGGCACCGCCACCGAAGCCGAGGTCCTCGGGCTCGAGGCGCACCGGATGCCTGAGCATCACGTTCGTCCTGCCCGCCTCTGCGAACGCGCGGCCGATGGCGGCGTCGTCACTGACCGTCGCCGTGAAGTGCTCCAGGCCGCCGATCGCGTCGAGTGCGGCGCGACTGGTCGCCCAGAACCCGCCGATGATGAAGCGCGGCGGCCCCTGCAGCGCCAACGAGGCCATGTTGGGAGCGAAGCCGTGGTTCGTGTAGTCCGCCACCAGATGGGCTCCCAGCCGGGGTGACTGACCGCTCCCGCCGCCGTAGTACGGCAGTGCGAACGCGGCGCCCACGGCACCGTCATCGGCCGCCACGGTAGCTGCGGCCTCCTCGAGGTTCGCGCGCTCGAGCAGCACATCGTCGTCCATGAACGCCAGCAGGTCGTGCTTGGCGCGCTCGAGTGCCGCGTTCAGGTTGTGTTGCTTGCCCATCCGCTCGCCGGCCGGTCCTGAGAGGACAACCTGAACGTCGCGGTCCTGGCGAGCAGCCTGCACCTCGGTCACGACGCTGTAACCGGGGTCGTCCTCCGTCTCCAGCGCGACGACCAGCTGGTCGCTCGGCCGCATGGCGTCGAGTAGGCGGACGAGCCGCTCCGAGAGGCCAGCGGGAGCGCCCTTCAACGGGACCAGCACGCTCAGTGGTGGTCGCTCGCCTGCGGGATCATCTGGAACCTGTCGGACCGGCCGCATGTGCGAGCCCAGGCGCAGCGCGACCCCCAGCTGCAGCAACGCGAGAAGAAGGGCCCCACCCCCGATCACCCAGAATGCGACGAGCATCACAAACTTTATAGCCCATTCCTTCGCTCTTTAGTCGAAGCAGTGACCGCTACTTGAGGCAACATCGGCGGCACCCTAGTGTTCAGTGACGCAGCGGTGACGATAGAAGGCAGCGCCAACGCCCCGGGCCTAGACCCACATAGGGTGATCGACCTCGACCTGAAGCCCGGCTGAGTTGTCTGGCTACAGCGTATACGCCGCACATCAGGTGCTGGCGGACGAAGTTTCGAACCCGATGTTCACCGGGCTCTTCCCGACTGGGACGTCGACCTTACGAGCCAATAGCTGGTATGGGGCCGTAAACGACCCGGATTCATTTCTCGTACCGCTAGTCGATGCGCTGCCGTTCGGCGATGCGGCCACCGGTTCGGTCACACTCAGCGACCCGGAAACCATGGCTGTCGTGGCGAACTTCCGCTATTACGATGAGACGGCCGTGGATCAGAACTCGTGGTGGAACGATCCTGGCGTAGCCACCGGATCACTGCAGCTGGAGACCGCCACGAAGAACGCCGTCATCGCTATCTACGTCAATAGAAATACCGTCGTTGAAGTCCTCGATTACGAAGACGACGGGACAACGTACATCGCGACCGACGTGCAGCTGTGGTTCGGATGGAACCTCCTCGAGATGGTAGAAGTCGACGCAGAGACGACTGAGCTCGTCATCCGCAGCGACTCAAGTCTGCCCAGTTGGGAGCTGAACCCGTTCGTGAACTGAGCATCCTGCTCCTCAGGGCGACCTAGGACTCAAAGCTCGCCAGGTACACCAACGCCGCCGCGTCCCAGGCCTGTGGCCGGCAAGCCACGGGGTACGGGACCGGCGGCCGCTCGTCGCGGGTGTAGCCGCCCACCAGCTCCGGGA
>CAZQVC010000237.1:0-2171 GCA_964596625.1 uncultured bacterium
TGTCTCGACCGGCTCACTTCCGGCTGATCAGGCCGAGCTCGACGGCGCGGGTGACGGCGGCCAGGCGGTCGCGCACCTCGAGCTTGGCGAACACCCGCTCGAGATGATCCTTCACGGTGTCTGGGCTCAAGCCCATCTCCTTGGCGATCGCCTTGTTGCTGTGGCCCATGCTCAGGAACGCCAAGGCCTCCTCTTCCCGAGGCGTCAAGGAGGGCAGTGAGACGTGAGGCATCCAGTCCCTGTCAGGTTCGTCGAGAATCCTTCGGAGGAGCCGCGCCAACTCCTTCGGTGCGGTCTCCTTGGAGAGGAAAGCGGTCGCGCCCGCCTGACGCGCGGCGAGGATGACGCCAGGCTCGTCGTGCGTCGTGAGCATCACCACCACCGGGGGCCGGGGGCGTGAGGTGATCAGCTTGCACGCCTCCACGCCGTCCATGCCCGGCATGCGGATGTCGAGGAGCACCAACTCGACGTCGCCACGGGCGGCCGCCTCCACGGCCTGCTCGCCGTCGGCGGCCTCGCTTACCACCGTGAAGCCTTCGGCGGCCAGAGCCAGCGAGAGCCCCATGCGGAACAGCGGGTGGTCGTCGACGATAAGTACGCGGCTCATCTCGTCACCTCCAGGTCTCACGCAGGCCGCCTCATGCGGCGCCGAGGTAGGCCAGCAGCACCGTTCCCTGGTCGCCCGAGGCCTCCGACACGAGGCGCCCGCCGTGCGCCTCGAGCACGCGGCGCGCGATGAACAGGCCGAGCCCGCCGGAGCCGGCGGCGTAGCGCCGCCCGGCGATGTCGACGCCCTGGTCGTTGAACGGCTGCGCCAGCTCGTGAAGCGGGGCGCCGAGCCCCGGCCCGTCGTCGCTGATGCGCACGAGGCCGGGGAACACCTCGATGAGGATGCTGCTGCGCGCGTAGCGAACGGCGTTGCTGACGAGGTTGTAGAGCGCCCGCTCGAGCTCGCGGCGGTCGACCATGGCGTTGGCGTTACCGGTCACCGTCACCTCGATCTTCCGCTCCGCGGCCAAGGTCTCGAGCCTGGCCACGAGCCCTTCGACGAGCTGCCGGAGGTCGGTGCGCTCACGAGCCAGCGGGATCTCGGGCCTCTCCAAGCGGTGCGCGTCGACGAGCTTCTGCACCAGCTCGATGAGCGCCTGCAGCTCGGCGGCGGTCTTGCCGATGACCTCGACGCGCGCTTCACGGGTCATGTCGTCATCGTCACGCACGATGGCGAGCAGGTTGGCCGCGGCCACCAGCGGCGTCTTGAGGTCGTGCATGAGCGCGGCCGAGAACGCCGTGCGCCTGGCCTGCTCGCCTTCCACCTGGTCGAGCAGCTCGTTGAACGCGTTGCTCAGCGCCTTGACCTCACGCGGCTCGGTCGGCGGCGCGCTCAGCCGTTCGCCGGCGAGCCCGTTGGCGCCGCGCGAGAGCTGGTCGAGCTCGTCCGTCACCCTGAGCAGTGGGGCCAGCAGCTGCCCCGACATGAAGTAGCCGGTGATCGCCGCGACCACGACGAACCCCGTCAGCCACAGGACGATCGTGAGCGTATCGCCAGGCGTCATGCTGCCTGTGCGGCGGTAGGCCGGGACCAGCGTCGCGAGGATCAGCACCAGGCTCGGCAGCAGCGCGAGCAGCGCTATGACCCACGTCAGCTGAGCGCGGAGGCTCACGCCCTGCGCCGCCTGCGGGTGCCGCCGTGACGCAGCGCTCAACCGGGCCGCCAATTCACTCTCCCGAGCCCAGCACAGCGAGGAAGGCCTCCTGCGGCACCTCGACCGTGCCGAGCTGCTTCATCCGCGCCTTGCCCTTCTTCTGCTTCTCGAGCAGCTTCTTCTTGCGCGTGATGTCGCCGCCGTAGCACTTGGCGAGCACGTCCTTGCGGAAGGCGCGGACGGTCGCCCGCGCGAGGATCTTCCCGCCGATGGCCGCCTGCACCGGGATGGCGAACATCTGCCTGGGGATGACCTCGACCATGCGGTCGACGATCCGCCGCCCAACGTCGTAGGCCTTCTCGCGGTGCGCGATGATCGCCAAGGCGTCGACCTTCTCCTCGTTGACCAGGATGTCGATCTTCACCAGGTCGCCCTCGCGGTACTCCAGCGGCCGGTAGTCCATCGAGGCGTAACCGCGGGAGAGCGACTTCAGCCGGTCGTGGAAGTCGTAGAGGATCTCGCCGAACG
>CAZQVC010000238.1:0-2164 GCA_964596625.1 uncultured bacterium
GCGTCGCTGAGCGTCACGACCGAGCTGGGGAGCTACCCGGTCTCGGCGGACGGCAGCTTCTCCGCCCAGGTGTTGGGATCCTCCGCTACCGAGCTGGGCGTAGAGAACCCTGCCGGTGACCTCCTCTTACTAGGGGTCAGCGCCGGCGGCAGCGCCGAACTGTCCCCGAAGAGCACCGCGGCAGCCCTCCTCTACTACTTGGTCGGCGGGATGTGGCTGCCCCGCGAGAACCAGGCGGATGCGCGAGAACTCCTCGCCCAAGCCGACGAGGTGGCCGACTTGGCCGCGGAGCTGGAACGGATGCTGGCCGCCGGCGGTAACCCAGTGGCCGAGCCCGACGACCAGCTCCTGGACGCGCTGCACAAAGCGCACGCCGATCTCTTCGGCGAGCACGGCCTGGGACCCGCGGCGTGGTCCAGCGGCACCTCGGCGTGGTCCGGCAGCACGGCCCCGAGCTCTTCCAGAGGAACTGGCTCTACCGCGGGCAACGGCTCGCTCGCCAACTCACTCGTGCAACCCGCGGCGGTTGAGGGCAACAACATCATCGTGGAGCCCACGACTCAGCGAGCGGGCGCCTTCGTCCTCCATAACCCCGGCGGCGCGGGCATTGTCGCGCAGAACCACTTGCGCAGGCCCGCGGCGCTACTGGCGTATGAGACCTCCTGGGTAGACGCGGACGGCGTCGAGCACGCAGTGGATCCGCCGGTTCTCCGCGGCGAAGTGGACGTGCCCCCTACCGGTCAGCTCGAGTTCCTCAACGCGCTCCTCGACGTCGTGACCGGCGATGCCCCCTGGGCTCCTGTCGACAGCGATCCGCTCCAACTCCCCGGCCACGAAGGCGCCAGCAGCACGCACTTCCGGCTGGTACTGCTGGGCCCCAGCATCTCCGACACCGAGTGGCCCATCTGGGAGGACGAGGACTTCACCCAGTTCCACGATGAGTGGAACGATGTCATCGCAGACAAGTCCATGGAGCTCTTCCTCGAGGAGTTGCTGCTTCCGCTCATAGAGGTCTACGGGCTCGGCAACATGGCCAAGGTGGACGCCTCGAAGCTCGCGACCATGCGCGACCGTGTGCGCGTCATTCACGACCAGCACTTAGCGCAGCTCGGCGTGTACCTGACGCAAGGCCAGGTCGGCTACGCGAACGCCCTACGTCTGGTCATGACGGAGCTGGTAGAGAACCGCACCTACCGCCTCAACATGTTGGAGGTGGTCAAGGACGCGCTCGAGGAGAGCGACAAGAACAAGGCCGCCATCGACGCCATGGAGAAGCGCCTCGCCGGCCGAGCCAGCGCCAGCTCCATCGCCGCGGCCGTACAGGCCGTGCTGGTAGGCGGCGATGTCGCGAGGATCATGTACGACCTCGCCGGCACGACCTCGGCTGCGGACTGGACGGCCGTGTCGTCCCCCGCCCTCTTCGCGTTAACACCCGGATCTGCCTACGTGAGCCAACACAACTCCTCGGCCAGGTTCACCGTGGTGCCGAAGGGTGAGACCTCGGGCGACTTCGTGTACCGCTGGCGCACCAGCGGCAGCCACGGAAGCCTCACGGACCTCCTGCAAGACGAGGCCGACACCATCGAGACCGACTCCGCGGAGATCTGGTACTTCCACGACCGGCCCGCCGACATCGACGACAACGACTACGACACCATCGAAGTCGAGGTGTTCGAGGTTGAGCCCGGCGTCACGACCGTGCCCGCGGGAGCGGAGCCGATCGCGCGCATGCGTGCGTCAGTTAGCGGCGATGACCGCCTGGTCGACTCGCGCATCGAGGTCAACTACGGCGCCACCCCAGCGGCGGCACACATTCACGGGACCCGCTGGCCGTGCGCCGAGATGTACTTGCGCTTCGCGCCTGAGGAGGGCGCCAGCACCTACACGGTGAACGTTCGCGGCGTCGGCGGGCAGGGCCACCGCCACAACACGAACCAAGATTTCAAGTACCGCGGACCGAACCACACGGTGTTCATCGACCCTAAGGCGAGGATCATCGGCCCCAACCGGGAGGACGGCTACACGGACGACTGGGACGGCGTGTGTACGTGGATGGTCGACGGACACTACGCCTCGGAACCCTTCACGGTCTACCCCGTCTACGACCGCGAGGAAGACGAGTACCTCGTCCACCTCTTCACCGTCGTGGAACACGGATTCGGCA
>CAZQVC010000239.1:0-2160 GCA_964596625.1 uncultured bacterium
CCCGCGCCCTGTCCGTTCGTTCACGCAGGAACCGCAAGTAGTAGGAGGAGTGACGTTGCTCGCTCTCCTTCAAGTCGGGCGCCGACTCCTCCAACTTCTCGCGGCTGAAGGCGTAGAGCAACGGATGCCGGTCGTAGCGTCCCGTGCGGTCAAGACGCAGCAACGACTTGTCGATCAGGGCGGCCATCGTGGCCCTGGCCGCACCGGTGACGAAGGAGGCGGCCTCGGGGCTCACGGGCGCGCTGAACACGGACAGGCGGCTCAGAGCCTGCCGCTCCGGCTCGGTGAGGTTCGACCAGGACTGCTCGAAGATCCCGCGGATGCTGCCATGCCTGGTGATCGAGTCACGGGTAGCGGTCGTGAGCATGTCGAGGTTGTCGGCCAGGTCCTCTACCAAGGTCCGCAGAGGCACGGCCCTCAACCACGCCGCCGTGAGCTCGATGGCCAGGGGGAGGCCTTCAGTGATGTCCCAAAGCTTGTTGAGTGCAGGCAGATCGTCTTCCGTGAGCTGGAAGCCGGGGCGCACGCGTTGCGCGCGATCGACGAGGAGCCGCACGGCCCCGTACCCCTCGAGCCTCGACAGAGGCTCGGTGGGTGCTGGGTAATCGAGGCCCTCGACGGGATAGGTCCACTCGGCTTCGAGCCCCAGGCGTTCGCGTGTCGTGACGAGCACCTTGAGGCCTTCGCTCGTCGCCAGCAGCCGTGGCACGACCTCGGCTGCGTCGAGAACGTGCTCGAAGTTGTCGAGCACGAGCAACGCTCTGGCGTCGCGGAGTGTGGCCAGGACGCGTAACATCAGGTCCTCGCCGGGCACGGGCCTGATGCCGAGCGCATCGGCCAGCACCGGAACGACCTCGGCGGCGTTGCGCGTGACGTCGAGCGGCACGAACAAGATGCCGTCGTCGAAACCGCTGTTCTCGTCCAGCGCCAACTGGTGCGCTGCAGCCAGGGCCAGTCTTGTCTTGCCCACGCCGCCTTGACCCACGATGCTCAGCAACCGGCACTCCGCGTC
The DNA here is from genome assembly GCA_964596625.1 of uncultured bacterium. GTDB lineage: Bacteria > Deinococcota > Deinococci > Deinococcales > Trueperaceae > DASRWD01. The sequence continues at coordinate 1,013 of CAZQVC010000239.1, forward strand.
GAGGAGGCGTCCGGCGACCTCTCCAAGCTCGACCTCGCGGCCGACGAACCTCGTGGAGAGCGTTGGCAGGTTGGCGAAGCGGCGCGCACTGGCGCCGGCTCCCACCTCTACCCGGTCACCGGGAACGGCTGGCGGCCTGCGTTCCGGCTCGCTATCAGGCAGCGGCGCCGAGGATCTCATGACGAGCGGTGCTTCCGCCTGAGTCAGTGCGCTCTCGACCACGCTCGCTTCGAGACCCCGCAACGCCTCGAAGGCGGCAACCGTCTCCGACGTCGGCTCGAGCCCGAGCTCGCGCTCGAGTCGGGCTGAGAACTCTCGGTACAGACCGCGAGCCGCCAACGGATGGCCGAGGCGGCCCATGGTCGTGAGGAAGGTGCGCACGGCCTCTTCGTCGAGCGGGTCCTCGTCGAGCAGGCGACGTACCAGGGTCTCGGCGCCTCGCTCGGCGCCCGGTTCGGTGGCAGCCAGCCGCGACAGGGCCAAGGCGCGCCAGCGCGAGCGGAGCTCCTCCCTGGCGATCTCCAGCCACTCCCCGAACTCGCCGGCGTCGTCGGCCTCCAGGCCCTCGAGCAGCGGCCCTTCGTAGAGCTCGATGGCGCGGTCGACTTCACCCAGCTCGATCGCTTCGTTGAAGGCCTTGACGTCGGTGGGAACCTGCCAACGCAGTTGGTGCTTGTTCGCCTCGATGCCGGGCTCGAACGGCAGCGTCCTGAGGCGCTGCAGCAGCCCGCGCAGGTTGCGGCGCGAGGCCTCGGTGTCGGCATCAGGCCAGAACAGGAAGGCAGCGCGTTCCCGCCCGACCCAACCCGAGTTGTAAGCGAGGTAGGTGAGTAGGTGGAAGCGCTTATCCGGCAAGAAAGCGATCTCGTCCGACCCGCGTTTGGCTCGGGGTTGGCCGGTGAGTCGCAAGAACTCGACCTCGCCCCCGCTCATGTGTGCCTCGGATGATAGTGGATGCAGCCCCGCACAACGCCAACATCGCCACTGACACCGCTCCCGGTTGCGCCTATTTCGGCTACGCGCGTCGCCGCGTAACGGTCGCATAGCGCAGGCAGCGCGCTGACGTCTCGGTCGGTTTCGCATCCTCCTTGGCAAGGAGGTGAGCGATACGGAAACAGCAGAGCCGACCGCCCCGAGACCCTTCGCCC
>CAZQVC010000240.1:0-2146 GCA_964596625.1 uncultured bacterium
GCCCTGAGCAAGACGATGCGGGCCATCGACCTGGGCGTGGAGCTGGGCGCCAGCACCTACGTATTCTGGGGCGGCCGGGAGGGCGCGGAGGTCGACGGGGCGGGCAAACTCCTGGACGCTCTCAGCTGGTTCCGCGACTCGCTGGACTACCTCTGCGAGTACGTCGTCGATCAGGGCTACGACCTGCGCTTCGCGCTCGAGCCGAAGCCGAACGAGCCTAGAGGGCACGCGTTCCTGCCCACGGTGGGCAGCGCGCTCGGCTTCATCGCCACCCTGGCGCGACCGGAGATGGTCGGTCTCAACCCGGAGCTGGCGCACGAGACCATGGCGGGGCTCTCGTTCCCGCACGCGATCGCCGCGGCGATCGATGCCGGCAAGCTGTTCCACGTCGACCTCAACGACCAGGTGATGAGCCGCTTCGACCAGGACCTGCGCTTCGGCGCCGAGGGCCTCAAGACGGCGTTCTTCACGGTCATGCTCTTGGAAGAGCACTACGACGGGCCGCGCCACTTCGACGCTCACGCCTTGCGCACCGAGGACGAGGAGGGCGTCTGGGAGTTCGCGCTCGGCTGCATGCGCACCTACAAGATGCTGGCCGAGAAGGTCCGCCGCTTCGAAGCCGACGAGGAGATCGCCGCGCTGCGCGCCGCCTACCGGGTCGAGGACCCCGAGGGTGGCTGGCCGCTGCGCTACTCGGCCCAGGGCGCCGCCGCCCTGAAGTCGCGCGACTTCGACCTGCCGGCCCTGCGCCGTCGCGGGCCGGGTTTGGAGCGGATCGACCAGCTGACGGTCGAGATCCTGCTGGGCGTGCGGTGAGCGTAGACGTCGTCCTCGGCGTCGACGTCGGCACCAGCGGCGTCGGTGTCGTGGCCCTCGACCGCTCCGGGAGGGTCGTGGCCGCGGCAGACAACGCGATCGACCTGGCCACGCCGCGGCCGGGCTGGACGGAGCAGGACCCGGCCGACTGGATCGCGGCCGCCGAGGCGGGCATCGGCGCGGTCGTGGGCCAAGTCGGCGCCGAGCGCGTCGGCGCCATCGGCCTCTCCGGCCAGATGCACGGCATGGTCGCGACCGACGCCGCCGATCGCGTGGTGCGGCCGGCGCTGCTGTGGAACGACCAGCGCACCGGCGCGGAGGTCGACGAGATCGAGCGGGTGGTGGGCCGAGAGCGGCTCATCGCCCGCACCGGCAACCCCGCGATCACCGGCTTCCAACTGCCGAAGGTGCTGTGGCTGCGCCGCCACGAACCCGAGGCGTTCGCTCGCGTCACCCGCGTGGCGCTCCCCAAGGACCACGTGGGCTTCCACCTCACCGGCGAAGCCGTGGCCGAACCCACCGACGCTTCTGGCACCGGCTGTTACGACCTCGGCTCGGGCGAGTGGGACGAGGAGATCCTCGGCAGCCTCGACCTCGACCCGCGCCTGTGGCCGCGACTCATCGGCTCCGCCGAGGTGACCGGAGGGCTCCTACCCTCGGTCGCTGGGCGGTTGGGCCTGAAGGCCGGCCTGCCGGTCGTGGCCGGCGCCGGCGACAACGCCGCAGCCAACACCGCCTTGGCGCTGGGGGCGGAGCATCCCGCGGTCGGCAGCGTCAGCCTCGGCACCAGCGGGGTGCTGTTCGCCCCGCTGAGTGAGCCGACGCCAGAGCCGCAGGGCCGCGTACACCTCTTCGCCCACGCCGACGGCGGCTTCTTCCTGCTCGGAGTCACGCTGGCGGCCGCGGGCAGCCTCAGTTGGTACCGCGAGGTGTTCGCGCCGAGCCTCTCGTTCGACGACCTGATCCGGTTGGCTGAAGGCTCCACGCCCGGCGCGAACGGCGTGACGTACAAGCCGTACCTGGCCGGCGAGCGCAGCCCGCACCTCGATCCCGAGCTGCGCGGCTCGTTCCACGGTCTGTCCTTGGCTACCTCCCAGGGTGACGTGGTTCGCGCCGTGCTCGAGGGCGTGGCGTTCTCGCTGCGCGAGGCGTTCGACGTGATGGCGCCGCTCTCCCGCCCGGAACGCTGGTTGGCCACCGGCGGCGGCTCCCGCTCCGATCTCTGGCTGGGCATCGTCGCCACGGCTCTGAACGCTCCACTCGGCCGTCCGGCCGGTGCAGACGGCGCCGAGGTCGAAGCCGGCGCCGGCGAGGGCGCGGCCTGGCTGGC
>CAZQVC010000241.1:0-2145 GCA_964596625.1 uncultured bacterium
GCGGCACGACGAACTGCTGGACGCTCTGGAAGAGTTGGAGGATATCCGAGCATTCGACGTTGCGATGGCGGAAGATGGGGAGAACATCCCTTGGGAGCAGGTCAAGGCCGAGCTCGGTTGGAACTGACGTTTTGGCGTGGAGTTCGGGCCCGCGGCTCTACGTGAGTTCCGAAAGCTGAGCCTTGATACTTACGCCGACATCACCCCCTGCGCCACGAACACCAGCTTGAAACCGCTGTTGGAAGTACTAGGCTTCTAGGCTCATGCCACATATGCCTCGGGGGCCTTTGTAGAATCCGAGAACTCGCCATGGACTTGTACCTCGGCACTTTCAACGACTTGAGAGAAAAGCAATGAGTATACGTATTCATGGGGCTGAACATCCTCTCAAGGAAATCTTCAGCGACGACTTCGTTTTCGAGATTCCCTCGTATCAGCGGCCATACTCATGGACGACTGAGCAAGCCGGGGAGTTACTAGAAGACCTATTGACAGCTCTCGGCAATAGTGACGAAGCAGTGCCGGATCCCTACTTCCTTGGGTCAATCGTGCTCGCAAAGAAAGAACACCAGTCCCAATCCAAGGTCATCGACGGTCAACAGCGTCTCACCACCTTGACGATTCTTCTGTCTGCCCTAGCTGCCCTGGCAAACGGAAAGCATCGCCAAGAGTTACGAGACTTTATCTTCCAGGAAGGCAGCACTCTTAAGCAGACGCTGACCATTTACCGCCTCACACTTAGACCACGTGATGCCGAGTTCTTCCGCGAGTACATTCAGGAAGATGGTGGCCTTGAGAAATTGGTGTCCCTCGACAAGGGGCAACTCACTGATCCACAAGCAAATATCCAGGCAAACGCTGCGCTTTTTAGACAACGCCTAGAAGTGCTGTCGAGCGCGGAACGGGCCGCCTTGGCCTCGTACTTGCTGAATCACTGCTTTCTTGTCACCGTGTCGACTCCGGACACAGATTCGGCGTTCAAGATCTTCACTGTTCTGAATGATCGCGGTCTGGACCTGTCACACGCCGACATCATCAAGAGCGAGCTCATCGGGAAGGTTCCAGTGGATGAGCAGGAGCGATATACGGCGATCTGGGAGGACGCCGAGGAAAGCCTTGGGATCGAGCCTTTCGCTGACCTGTTTTCACATCTGCGTATGATCTACGCCAAGACGAAGCAACGAGAGGTATTAATCAAGGAATACCGCTCCCATGTCCTCCCTCAGATCAGCGATCCCCAATCGTTCATCAAGGACGTAGTAGCCCCCTTTGCAGAGGTATACGCTCGAATCCGACATCAGAACTGGCAGAGTGCGACACATGCCGAGGACATCAACCGGACTCTTGGATGGCTCGGGCGGCTAGACAACGTAGATTGGATTCCACCGGCCATCAGCTATTTGAATGCGAACGGCCAGAGACCCGACAGGATCGCGCATTTCCTAGCGAGGCTGGAACGACTGGCTGCAAGCCTGTTCGTACGTCGAGTCAACGTCAATGGACGTATTGATCGATATGGGGCGTTGCTCAAGCAGATTGAAGAGGACAGCACCTTCGATAGTGGGTCCGCACTTGAACTGTCGGAAGACGAAAAGTCCGACACGATCAACCGACTCAAGGGTGAGCTGTACTTGGAACGGCGTATCCGAAGCTATGTGCTTCTGCGACTAGACGAGGCGTTGAGCGCGGGTGGGGCCCAATATGATCAGAAGATCCTAACGGTAGAGCATGTGCTCCCACAGAACCCTCGCCCCGACTCAGAGTGGAGACGGCTGTTTTCAGACGAGCAGCGCGAATTCTGGGTGCACAGAGTCGCAAACCTCGTACTCCTGCCGAGACAACGTAATAGTGCGGCTCAGAACTACGACTTTGAGAAGAAGAAGCGGCAATACTTTAGTAGCTCGGCCGGTACCTCCCCATTCGCGATAACGACGCAGGTACTCAACTCGCATGAATGGAACCCTGACGTATTGACACAACGAGAACGTAAGCTGTTGGACGTCCTAGCAGGCCTATGGGAACTCGACCCGGCGTAGTCGGAGCCCCCCTCACCGATTAGTTCTCTCTGACCTTTCGGGTTATCAATGGGCTCTCCGCCAGCCGTGCGCCACTTGGTATACGGCCACGCATGCCCGCGCCTCCGTG
>CAZQVC010000242.1:0-2137 GCA_964596625.1 uncultured bacterium
CGGCGATGCCGGCCGCGAGCGTGATGCTCGACGGCTTCGGCGTGAAGCCGCCCTTCCAGCCGCGGGTGCCGCCGTGGGGCGCTTCGGTGCTGCGCGGCGTGACGCTCTCGGGGCGGCAGGGGGATGTGGTGGCGACCGAAGCTCAGGCTCGCTTCGAACCGCGCTCGGCCTGAGCCCGGCCGCTGGGCGAGCCAATGCGCTACGGCGCCATGGTGACGCTGTGGAAGTTCGCTCGGCCGATCGACCCCTCGGCGGCGTAGCCCGAGGACGCTCCCACGAGGTAGAGCATGAGGGTGCCGTAGAAGTCGGAGAGCGCACGTGCCCCGGTTTCCGCGCTGCCCGCGACGTTCGCCAGCTCTACGGTGACGTTAGCTCCGGGAGGTATCGAGAAGCCGTGCCCGCTGGGGTCCGGCAAATTGACGCTGCTCGCGGTCGTGGTGAGGCCCAGGTTGAACCCCGTGCCGCTCCAGAGCCAGGTCGAGGTCCCGCCGACTGGGTTGTCAGCGGTGAAGTCGGTAGCCAGGGTGACTCCGGTCGCGTTGTGGGCCGGGGCGGTGATGGCCGGGCGCTCGGGAACCTCCACGGTCGCCTCCGCGCCCGTCACGCCTGCGGTCCAACCCAACGCGTCGACGCTGGAGAGGGCAGCGAAGTTGAAGCTGGCGCCGGGAATCACCGGCATGAGCACGTCGTGGCTGGTTACGTCGGACGCTTGGGCCATGACCCGCAACGCCAGCTCCTGCCCGACCTGCACCACGGCGAGGGTGAGACTTATCGGCTCGCCGACGTCGATCTCCAGCTCCACTGTCGTCGTCTCCAGCTGCTCACCGAGGTCGACGGGGTCGGTGAACACGAGTGGGACGCCGTCCTTCAACTCCAGCTCGAGGCTGGTATAGCCCGGGTAGGCGACGGGCATGCCGCCGGCGTCGTACTCGATGTGAAGGAGGTGCAGCCGCACCTGGCGCGTGGTGTTGCCGTTCCACGTTGGGCTGAGCGAGAACGCCGACTCGCCCGCGGTGACCGGGTCACAGAACGGCATTTGATGGTCGAGCCCTTCGAGACACACCATGACGACCTGGTCGGCCTCCACCGGGATGGCCGCGCCGGTGAGCGTGCCGGACACCGTCGTGCCGTGCGCCCAGGTCGGAACGATCGACGTGCTCGTGGCGAGGGTCACCTCGCTCTCGGTCAGCCCCTCGAACACATGGAGCCACTTGTCGGCGGCGCTCCAGGCTGTGATGTCGTATGGCACGGAGAGGCCGCGCAGCGTGAAGCGACCGTAGGCGTCGGTGATCGCTGTGTCATCCTGACTGGCAACGGCGGCGCCCGCCAGAGGGCCAGTAGAGCTCCCCATGACGGTGCCGGTCACGGTCAGGCCGACAACCTCGATCTCGAGCGACGCGTTCGCGGTGAGGCTCGGCCCGGTGGCGGTGAGGTCGAGCGTGTGTCGGTCCTCATTGGCGGCGGCAGTCGCGCTGAGGGTGAGCGTGCTGGTGAGGATGTCGCCGCTGAGGACGGCGGGGCTGAAGGCGGCGGTCACCTCGGCGGGGAGTCCCGTGAGCGCCAGCGCGACATCGCCCGTTGCGCCGCCGGTGCGGGTGAGCGTGACCTGCAGCTCAGTCTTGGGCGCTCCCCTGAGTAGTTCGGATCTGGCCGCTTCCACCTCGACCGTGATACTCGGCTGCTCCTGTGCGCAGGCCGCCAGGGGCGCGAGTATGAGGGTGCTGAGCGCAGTGCGGGCCGTGTTCGGGAATCGAGTCGGGTGACGCCTGAGGTAGGGAGTTCGCCGGGCTAGAAACACGTTCGGACCTCCGTTGGCGCCCCAACCGTGTCCGAGAGGCGCGCGGCTGGGGCGGGGTCGAGTGTCGTCTACGGTGCCGTGGTGAAGAGTAGTATCGCGTCCATTGTCGCGGAGCCGTCGCTCTTGTACCCGGGAGCCGCACGGTTGAACGAGTACAAGGTCGGGGTCATGTAGTCGTTTATCACCGTAGTCCCGTCTTCCACGGTCGTTCCTCCCGAGGCCATCAGTTGCAGTTCGAGGCCGGCGCCCTTCGGCAACTGTAGGCCGTACTCGGCACCGTCGGGAATGTGCACCGTTTCGGACATCGAGGTGAGGCCGATCGTGACATCGCCCGTCATC
>CAZQVC010000243.1:0-2111 GCA_964596625.1 uncultured bacterium
GCCGCGCGGGCACCGGCCGGCGAGCGCCTGCTCACCAACCTGCACCGCTCCGGTCGCACCGGACTGGTCGAGCTCATGCTCGACGGGGCGATCAGCGACCTGCAGGACGAAACGTTCGCCAGGCGCGCGGTCACCGGGTTCGGCGCCCACCCGAGCGGTGCGGTCGCCTTCGTGGCGGAGTCGCCCGTCAGACCGGGTGAGCTGTTCTTCCGCGACGCCCTCGGACAGGAGCTCAGGCTCAGCGGGCTCAACGACGCGTGGTGCGAGCGCCTCGACCTCCGCCTGCCGGCGGGGCCGTTCGCGTTGTCGGACAGCCAGTCGCCGCGGGCGAGCGACTCGTCCGACCCGCCTGCGAGCAGCGAAGAGGTCGAGTACTGGACCCTCTCACCGGCCGTGGCCCGGCTCGACGGCGCCGTCGTGCTCGAGGTCCACGGCGGCCCTCACACGGCCTACGGCAACGGCTTCATGTTCGAGTTCCAGCTGCTCGCGGCCAGGGGCTACCACGTGGTGTACGGCAACCCTCGTGGCAGCAGCAGCTACGGCCACCACTTCGCGACCTGCATGCTCGGCCAGTACGGCAGCATCGACGCGGACGACGTGTTGGCCATCGCGAGCGCCGCGACCGAGCGACTGGGGCTGCAAAGCGCGCCGCTGCACCTGACGGGCGGCTCGTACGGCGGCTTCATGACCAACTGGTTGCTGGGCGTGAGCGACCGCTTCAGGAGCGCGGTGAGCCAACGCGGCATCAGCAACTGGACGAGCTTCTACGGCACCTCGGACATCGGGCCGTCGTTCGTCGAGCGCGAGCTCTGCGGGGTGCCGTGGAACGACCTCGAGCTGCTCTGGCGCCAGAGCCCGCTGCGCAACGTCGCGGCGATCACCACGCCGCTGCTGATCATCCACTCGGAGGAGGACCACCGCTGCCCGATGGAGCAGGCCGAGCAGCTGTTCGCCGCGCTCAAGCGCCACGGCACCTGCGACGTCGAGCTGCTGCGCTTCCCCGGCGAAGGCCACGAGCTGTCCCGCTCCGGCCGGCCCGACCGCCGCGTCCAGCGCCTCGAGGCGATCGTGGGATGGTTCGAGGCCCACGCCTGAGCTAGCGGCCCCTCTATCGCCCGCTCGGCGCCGCTACGCCCCAACCGTCGGCCGGGCGGCCGTAACGTCGGCCCCGCGGGGGCCGCACCCCCACCCCGTGTGCTAGACTCCTACGTCGCCGCCGTGACGCGGCGCACCCGACTCTGGCGAGGCATCGACCCTTATGCAAGCGGATCCGAGCCGGAGCGAAACATCTTAAGGAGCATCATGGCCCTCACCGCAGAACAGACGTCCGAAGTCGTGGAGCAGTTCGGCAAGAACGGCACCGACACCGGTTCGACCGCCGTCCAGGTCGCCCTGCTCACCAGGCGCATCGAAGAGCTCAGCGCGCACCTGCGCGACCACAAGAAGGATCACCACAGCCGTCGTGGCCTGCTGATGATGGTCGGCAAGCGCAAGCGGCTGCTCACCTACCTCGAGAAGACCGACTACGAGGGCTACAAGGAACTGATCGGTCGCCTGGGTCTGCGGCGCTGAGCAGAACCTCGCGAGCGCTGTCGCGAGCCGGGGCGCAGGCCGCCCGGGCGTGCGGCTCGACCCGCCAGCAGCAAGACGTCACCGCGCGAGCCGAACCGGTCTCGTCGGGGTCGCAACCAGACGCCGTCGCAGGAGCGACGGCGACCGAGCGCCCAGTGGGCGCATCACGAGTAGCGTCGTTCGGCAGCGAAGCGTGAGCCGACAGCGCTACGACGCGTGCCAAGGGACGGCCCTGGCCGCGTGGCCGCCGCAGAAGGAGAGAGATTGACTTTGCAGCAACCGCAGCACGACCCCACAGGCCAGCAGGCAGGGCCCGACCCCGAGCTGATCCCCAACCACCGCGTCTACACCACCGACTTCGGCGGTGAGACCCTGACGATCGAGACGGGCAAGTACGCCAAGCAGCTGCACGGCAGCGTGACCGTGCGCCTCGGCGACAGCATGGTGCTGGTCACCGCCGCGATGAGCGACGCGACCTCCCCCATGCCGTTCCTCCCCCTCACCGTCGAGTACGAGGAGCGCCACTACGCCATCGGCAA
>CAZQVC010000244.1:0-2099 GCA_964596625.1 uncultured bacterium
AGCCTTGCCGCCGGCTCACGGCGCTAGTCGCCGTGGTCTCCAGGTCGAGCAACAGCAGCTCGCCCACCTGCGCCACGAACAGCTGCTCGCCCCACCAGGCGAGCGGTGTGCCGCCGCCCAGCCGCTCAACGTCGACGGCTCCGGTCGCCTCGTCTAGGGCGACCAGGAAGAGGCCGTCGGCGCGCTCGGTCGCCAGGCGCGAACCGTCATCACTGAGCACGATCCCGAAGCCCGATGTCACGAGCCTGGGGGACGGCTCCCCCAGTTCGAAGCGGAGAACCTGCCACTCGAAGTCGGGAGCGGGCGCCTGGACGAGCAGGGCGCTCTGCCCGACCCAGGTCGGTTGGAAACCGCCGCTGGGCCGAGTCGTGCCGACGGTGTTCGGCAGCGGCCAACGGGCGACGGGCTTCGCGGTGAGCGCGTCGACGACGCCGAGGTACCAGCCCCAGGTGTCGCGCGCCGCCTCGTCGGCGTGATCCAGCGCCACGTAGGCGACGAGGCGCCCGTCGGGCGACGGGACGGGGTCGTACTCGCTCGCGCCGGTCGTGAACGTGAGCCGGATCTCCGAGCCGTTGCGGTACGCGAAGACCTCGCTCTGCCACGGCCGGTCGTAGGCGACGAAGTCGGCCTCGGGCGCCCTGGTCGAGACGAACACGAAGCGCTGCGCAGACGCCGTGGCGAGAAGGGCCCAACAGGCCATGAGGGAGAGCGTGAGGCGGAGGCAGCGCCTGACGCGGCCGCTGCGGCGAGGGCCGAGCGGCACACGTGCTCGTAGGACAGCCTGCGCTTCCGGCTCGGCCGCGGTCATGGTCGCACAAAGATACATCGCCTCGCGCGGCCTCGACAGCGGTCCTCAGATGGTCGGCCGCGGCTTTCTCCCTGGCGACCTTAACGGGTATACTCCGCCCTGCGGCTTGCGCCGATAGGGCGCACGCGTCGGGGCGTAGCGCAGTCTGGTAGCGCACCTGCTTTGGGAGCAGGGGGTCGTTGGTTCGAATCCAGCCGCCCCGACCACCGTCGAGATCCGCGGACCCGCCAGGGCGAGCGAACGACGGACCTGCGGGAGTAGCTCAGTTGGTAGAGCGACAGCCTTCCAAGCTGTATGTCGCGAGTTCGAATCTCGTCTCCCGCTCCACCCTGGCCACAGGTAGGGCGCGGCACCTCGTTCGGGGCCGCGCCCATACCAGGCCGACTTCAAGGCTTGCCGGCCACCTTGCACCAGTAGCTCAGGGGACAGAGCAGCCGCCTTCTAAGCGGTAGGTCCGGGGTTCGAATCCTCGCTGGTGCACCACTTCCCCCCGCATTCTCATGGCGGTTCAGTGCCTGGCGGCACCCTGGCCATCGTGGTCGGCCAGCACCTCTTCGACGCGGTCCAGCTCGTCCTCACCCGCCTCGACCACCAGCAGCGAGCCGCCGCCGCGCAGCACGTCGGCGTAGTGCTCGGCCTCTTCCCTGTTGCCGCCCACCAGTTCGCGCAGGTCGGCCCTGTCGCGCGAAGCGGCGTAGTCAGCCGCGTCTCCCGTCGCGGCTGGCACGGCGTACGGAGCGACGGCGCCACCGGTCGTGCCGAGCGGCACGTGCGCACCGAGGGCGGCGGCGGGCGGCACGACGCCGGCGCCTGCTATCGAACCCTCGTCGACCACGTCGACCGGGCGCTCGGGGTCGCTGTCGGGGTCGTGAGTGGCGAGAGGGCCACGCCTCGCGCCGTCGCGGCCGTGGCTCGCGTCACCCTGGCGTGCCTCGATTACACGCCCCTTGTCGGCGAGGCCGGCGTCGGCCAGCAAGCCGAGCGCGGTCTCCAACTCACTGCTGTCCCCGTAGACGTAGATCAGGTTGCCCATCGGTCTACCTCGCTTCTCTTGATCGGCGCCTGTGGCACTCAGAGAGGTCGCCGTCGTAGGCCGGAGCATCTCAGCTCTGCTCGATTCCACTCCTGTGGCGCCACAGTTGCGCCACTGAGTGGATTGTGCTACGTCCGCCGGTAAGGACAATGAGGCCGGATGAGTCGTCGAGCGAAGTCCGCCCCGTCGCACACCACACAGCTTCGGTCTGCTAATATTGTTCGGCGCCGGCCTGGTGGATGTAGCTCAGCAGGTTAG
>CAZQVC010000245.1:0-2095 GCA_964596625.1 uncultured bacterium
CGACGCACCAGACGGCGTGGTGCGATCTGGCTCTCTCAACGGCGGTGACGAGCCTTTGTCAGTTCATCAAGAAGTACTGCCGCCTGGGGTCCGTCGGCCCAGTACCGATCTCTCGCAGTAGCCGTGCTTCAACTAGGCGCACCAGCCTGTCCCTCGTAGCCCGCGTGGAGAGACCGATGGCGGAGGCTAGCTCCTTGGTCGATCGTCCGTTGCCGTCGGCCAGCTCGACGAGGATCTTCTCGTCGGTGTCATCGAGGGCAGGCAATTCCACCTGCTCGGATAGAATCGTGACCCTGAACCGCGTACCGATCTCCTCGAGTCTGGGTGGCGGTAGGCCGGCTTCCCTGCACGCAGCGATCATCCGTTGGACACCGCTTCCCCACTGTTCGACAAGACCGAGCTCGTGGAACACACGCCCGATGACCCGGTTCCGCAGCTTGGATACCCCGCGTTCCAAGTCGTCGACTGTCAGGCCGAACGGAAGCAGGCCGGGGTTCTCGACCTCGAGCCTGTCGTCGAACAAGGCGATGCGAATCGGCGCGCCACGAAGTGCGTAATCGGCATGGGCAACCGCATTGATGACGGCCTCGCGCACAGCGGCTTTCGGGAAGCTCCAAACCTCAGTTCGGTAGACCCTGCCTATCTCGGCGCCCTTCAGAGTGTGCTTCTCGATGAAGGCGATGGCGTTCTCGATAGCGTCAACTGGGAGCTGGCGGAACTCTGCGCCGTCGACGATCCGGGCTCTGTCTGTGCCGGCGAACCTGCCGGCTTGGATCCAGGCATCCGGGAAGTGGCGTTCACGCTCGCGTCCGAACAGGATCATGCCCCCGACGGTCGGTACTTTGCGCCCCTGGTAGTCGGTTACCACTCTGAGGGTTACTAGGTCGCGTTCGGTCAACTCGCGTCGTCTCGCGAACGTTTCGGACGCTGCCTCGATGTCGATGGCGTCGAACCCGAGATCTAGCATCGGTTGCTCATCGAAACCCTCACCACGAACAGAGCGGCGTATCTCCCCAATCAGGTCGGAGTCCGCGCGACGGTTGGTAGGGCCCACCCGTATGTATGTGCCACGTTCGGGTCCCTCAGACTTCACGTGATGAGGGCGCAGAGGACTTAGGTGAACCTGTACTGCCAGGACCTGCATGTTCCGGAAGGGCAGTAGCTCGATCTCGGGCACCAACCTCGGCGCGATGCTGTCGCTCACCATGTTCGCTATGGCCTCGGCGGCATCCAGGGGCTTCTGGACGCCCCGAACGTGTCCAGTGCGATCCTCGACGCCCACGAGAAGAACGCCGCCAGAGCTGTTCGCGAAGGCGACAAGCGTCCGCACGATTCCAGAATGAGCCGAGAGGTCGCGTTTGAACTCGAGCGCCTTGCCTTCCGGTGTCCTGAGCAGCTCTAAGAGGTCCACTTACTCTGAATTCTACTCTGAAGTGTCGCTGACCGGAGCGCTTCAGAGTTCTGCGCAACACATCCACGCTGCGGCCTTTGGCGAGGTGTCGCGACCCATCGGGAAGCCGACTCTGAAGTGCTCTGAAGCGAAGTGCTTCAGAGTCTCTGACGAGTACGCTCGGAACTGGGTACTCGCCGTGTGGCCCGTTCGACCCGTTCGGGTGGCTGAGGCTGCTTTCCGCGACGGTAGCGTGAATATGTGCTGACTGAGGGCCATCAGAGCGTAGAGGCTGATTACCATGAAAATCCCCCATCGCCTGGTGGCATTTCATGGTTGTTTTCAGTCCTTGATCGTCGCCATACCTCGTCTCGCTGCGGCTCTGCGTTCCGACATCGAACAGCGGCAAGGTGGACATCATTTAGTCGCAAGCCTCCTAGTCTCTCGATCGCTGACCCGCGTGGAAGAGGCTGGTCCTGCAAACCTCGCGCTTTACAACGTCTGCTCATAGACGGTTCACCCTCGAGTACCGCGACGCCACAGGCGCAACCTATGGAGCACCAGCGCGAGTGATCGACTTCGACGACCCCTCGTGCACAGCGGCTTGTTCAATGCTGCCTATAGCAACGTGGGAGGACCCAGCCATATTCAAGGCTGCCTATCGCAAGGAGCATGGTTGGCTCCATATTCAAGTCACGCAACCGC
>CAZQVC010000246.1:0-2088 GCA_964596625.1 uncultured bacterium
CAGCGGTTCGAACTCGTAGCGCACGACGCCTTCTCCGAGGATCATCGCGGTGACGTCGCCGCCGTCCGTCTCGAACTTCAGAGGCACGCCGGTTATCGGCGCCCCGTACGTGACGTAGCCGTCCGGCTCGCCCTGGCGGTCGAGGTACGGCCTCACCTGCGTGCTCCACTCGCCGGCGTCCAGCCAGAGCTGGCCGTCGGCTATGCGTAGGCTGACGTCACCGAGCGCGGGGTTGGTGTAGCTCCCGAAGAAGTCGAGGGCGTCGGTGAGGGGCACCCGGTCCTCGACCTGCTTGCGTTGCTCTTCGAGCGCGATCTTGGTCTGCTCGACCTGGAACTCGCCCTGGGCGATCACCTCGGAGGGGATGTCGTAGACGAGCTCGAGCAGGCGCTGGGCGATCACGGCGGTGAAGACGTTGACCTGTTGCGCGTTGGCCAGGACCGCGATGCCGAGATCCTCGCCTGGCAGGAAGATGAACTCGCTGGTGAAGCCGAGCGTGTTGCCGCCGTGGTAGATCCACGGCAGCCCCTTGTACTCGCCGACCATCCAGCCGAGGCCGTAGCTCTCCGTCGCCGAGATCGGCACCTGCGGCTCCCAGGTGACCATCAGGTTCTCCTCGCTCACGACGCGCTCGCCGTTAGGGGCTACCCCTCGGTTCAGCTCGGTGAGCAGGTAGCGGGCCATGTCCTCGGCGGTCGACCAGTGGGCGCCGGCCGGCTCGACCGGCGTTAGCAGCCTCTCCAGCTCGACGTCGATGGGCTCGTACTCACCAGAGCGCAGCTCGAGCTGGTGGGGCACGGCGTACTCGCCGCGCTCGAGGACGGCCGAGAAGTCGAGGGTGGTTGAGCTCATCTGGATCGGCTCGAGCACGCGCTGCGCCAACGCCGCGCGGTAGCCCTCCGACAGCTGGCCGTACGACGCGCCGGCAGCCGCGGCCGCGGCGTAGCCGGCGGTGGCGACGAGCTGGTTGCTGTACTGGAAGGCCTCACCGATGTCGGTGAAGAACTCGAAGGTGCGCAGCGACTCCACGATGCCTTCGGCGCTGAGCTCCTCGTAGTTGAAGAAGAACTCGAGGTCGCGCCGCGGCACGCCGATGCACGCGCACAGCAGGTTGCGCACCGTGATCTGCTCGGTCAGCTCGTCGTCGGCCAACGCGAAGCGCGGCAGCAGCTCTACGACCGGCGTGTCCCACTCGATGATGCCGTCGTCGACCAGGGTGGCGACGAGCATGGAGGTCATGGTCTTGCCGGTCGAGCCGATCATCATCTGTGTGCTCGGGGTGATCGGCTCCCCGCCGCCCGCCTCGGTCACCCCGAATCCTCCCAGGTAGGCGATCTCGTCACCCTCGACGATGGCGACGCTGACGCCGGGCGCGCCGAAGTCGTCCATCGCGCCGGCCACGAACTCCTCGAACTCCCCGAGGACCTCGCTGACGGGCCGAGCCTCCGCCCCGCTAAGGTCGACCTGGTCTACGCCGGTGACGTCGAAGCCGGAGGCCACGACGTTGAGTTGCGCGGCCCGGCGCTGGATCATCTCCACCTGGCCGTGGACCAGCATGATGTAGGTCTCATCGCCCACCACCTGTGCGATCGCCTGGTAGAGATCTCCGCCGTCCGACAGGTCGTAGTTCAAGATCAGCGTCCGGTCGACGCCGGGGCCGGAGGGCGGCTCGAGCGTCTGCACCAACTCGAGCTCGGCGTCGGGCAGCGTCAACGCCCATGCGTCGGCCACGGCGCCTTCTGGGTCTTCGGCCGAGGCGACGACGACGTCGAGGTAGATCCCGCCTTCCGGCCCTGCCAGGCGCACGTACCCGTCCTGCTCGGTGGCCGTCCAGCCGGTCGGGATAGGCGCCGTGAAACGCCCCTCGGGATCGACGTACTGGCCTTCGGTGCCGGCCTCCGCGGCGTCGGGTCCGACGGCCGGCTGGCCGGCAGCTTCGCCGCCAGCGCCTCCGGCCTCGGCTCCGGCGCCTTCACCCCCGGCAGCCTGCTCGCCCTGCTCGGCGGCGCCTGCGGCCGGCGAACCGCCCTCGCGACGCGTCAGGCTGAACGGGAACTCCTGCCCCGCCTGGGTGAACGTGCCGCTGAG
>CAZQVC010000247.1:0-2081 GCA_964596625.1 uncultured bacterium
GCCTACTCTTCGACGTGCGATCCCACCGACGGCAGCCTCACCTCGAACCGGCTGCCGCTGCCTGGCTCGGAACTCGCGCTTATCGCTCCTCGATGCTGCTCCACGATGCTGCGAGCCACGCTCAAGCCCACGCCCGTGCCGTGGCGCTCGCTGTAGCGGCGCTCGAAGACGCGCTCCAGCACCTCCGGCGGCATGCCGGGGCCGTCATCGGTCACGGCCAGTACGACCTCCCCGCCCTCCTGCCTCAGGCTCAGCCTGACACCGCCGGCGTCGCCCGTGGCCTGCACTGCGTTGCGCACGAGGTTCCTCGCGACCTGCATGAGCCGCTCGGGATCGCCGACGACGTCGTCCGTCTCCTCGATCTCGACCGACACGCCGGGGTACTCAGCGCTGACGCGCCCTATCACCTCGGCCAACGACAGGATCCGGGGCTCGAGCGGCCGGTCTACCTCGCCCCGCGCCAGCACCAGCAGGTCCTGCGAGGTGTGCAGGAGCTCTCTCGCCGCGTCGGCGGCGGCGCGCAGTCGCTCGTCCTCGGGGTGCTCGTCGGCGAGGCCGGCGAGGTGATAGCGGACGAGGGTGAGGGGAGCAGCGAGCTCGTGGGCTATCTCCAGGAGGAAGTCTCGCTCCTCCTGTTGCCGCGTGCGGATCGCGCCGAGCGCGGTGTTGAGGGCGCTGGCCAGGTCCCCGATCTCGTCGGCCGGCCCGCCGTAGGAGATCTCGCTCGGCTTCGCCGGGTCGACGTCGCGGGCCTCCTGGGCGACGCGCTGCAAGGGCAGCAGCTGACGCCTGGTGGTGATGAGTCCCACCACGGTCGCCAGGAGCATCACCAGGCCGCCGTTCATCAGCAATCCCTCCACCAGCCGCCGGCGAGCGGTGAGCGCGGACTCGATGTCGTGCGCGACCCTGATGGTCCCGCCCGAGTCGCCCCAGGCCGCCTCTCCCGCCAGGTAACGCCGGCCGTCGAGCTCGACCACGCTCGGCTCAATCGCGGTCGGCAGCAGCTCAGCGCGCCCCCACGACATCAGCACGAGCTCGTCCGGTCCCACGACCTGGAGCACGAAGCCGTCGACGTCTTCGCTGAGGACCGACTCTCCGAGGATGGGTCGGTCGAGCAGCGCTGCCACCCGCACGAGGTCCTGCGCGAGCACCTCGCGCATCTGCTCGTTCTGTTGCCTGACGAACGTGCGGTAGGTGAGCCAACCGAAGCCCAGAGCTGCGAGCAGCGTGAGCGCGACCAGGGTCAGGCTGAGGCGGTGGCGCAGGCTCACGTGGGTTCGCGGATCACGTACCCGAACCCGCGCACCGTGGTGATCGGATCGGCAGCGCCCGCCGCCGTCAGCTTCCTCCGCAGCTTCGACACCAGGGCCTCGACCGCGTTCGAGCTCGTGCCGCGCTCACGGTAGAGGCGGTCCTCGATGTCGTCCTTCGAGAAGACCCGGTTCTGGTTGGTGAGCAGCAGCTCGAGAAGGCGGAACTCCTGCGCGCCGAGCGGGACCTCCTCGCCGTCGACGACGCAGATCCGCCGGTCGATGTGCACCACCAGGTCGCCGTACTCGACCCTCCGCGGCTGCGACCGGCCGCGCAGGCGCGCCTCGACCCTGGCCACCAGCTCGATCATCTCGAACGGCTTGGAGAGGTAGTCGCTGGCCCCCGCGTAGAGCCCCTCGACGCGGCTCTTCACGTCGGCGCGGGCGGTGACCATCAGGATCTCAGCCTCGTTGCGCCGCAGTTGCTCGGACACCACCAGACCGTCGATGTCCGGCAGGTTGAGGTCGAGCACGATGAGGTCGAAGGACTCCGTCTCGGCGAGGAACAGCGCCTCGCGCCCGGTCTCGACGACCTTGGTCGCGTAGAGCCTCCCGAGCTCCTGCTTCATGGCCCGAGCCAGCTGCGGGTCGTCCTCGACGATGAGAATCCGTAGGCGGTCCACTCACTTACCTCGGCAGGCGCCGCCGTCGCGCCGCCGCGATGGCCGACGGCAAGGGCGCGTTCACTAGACGTTTGCGAGGCGGTCCGCCCACCTCGGGGTCTCACCTGCCAACTATAGCGACAGGTGCGTGAGAGGACTTTCAAGCCAG
>CAZQVC010000248.1:0-2074 GCA_964596625.1 uncultured bacterium
ATCCCGAAGGCGTTGGCAAGGTTGGGAAGCATGACGCCCGCAAGCGAGTCGACCAGACCAAGCGACTGGATCACCTTGAACAGCGGCACCAGCATGACTATGGGCGGTAGGAACATGGTGGCCAGCACCACCGCAAAAAGCGTCTCGCGGCCATGGAAGCGCAGCTTGGCGAACACATAGCCGGCCATCACGCTGGTGACGATGATGCCGAGGGTCGTGCCGCCAGCTATGACGAACGAGTTGAGGAACGAGCGGGCGAACGGCACGGTGCTGAACGCGCGCTCGTAGGCCTCGAAGCCGAAGCTGCTGGGCAGCCAGACCGGCGGTAAGGCCTGCAGCTCCTCGGCCGTCTTGAAGCTGGAGGCCACCATCCAGAAGAGCGGGAAGAGCATGACGGCCGTTATGAGCACGTACGCGAGTACCTGCAACGCGATCGTCGCGCGGCGACCGAGTAGACCTCCTGCGGTTCGGCCCGCGCGCCGGGGCATGAGGCGGGCGCCGGTCATGGGTCACCCGACGGGTCGCGCATCAGCCGCATGACGGCGGCGACCGCGACCACCAGCACGAGGAACAGGACGAACGCCATGCTGCTCGCCTTGCCCGCCAGCCCGAACTCGAAGGCGTTCTTATAAACCTGATAAGAGAGCACCGTCGTGGCGCTGGCGGGTCCGCCCTGCGTGAGAACGTAGACCGGATCGAACACCTGGACGCTGTTGATCATCGCGATGATGATCACGAACAAGAGCGTGCGGCGCAGCAGCGGCACCGTGATGCGCCATGTCTGCTGCCAGCCGTTGGCGCCATCTATGACTGCGGCTTCGTAGTAGACGTGCGGAATCTGGGTGAGGCCGGCGAGCACCAACACCGTGTAGTAACCCAGCGTCTGCCACACGTTGAACATGACGAGCGACGTCATGGCCTGGTCCACAGAGCCAAGCCACGGCTGCGGCGGGATCCCGAACCAACCGATGATCTGGTTGAGCGGGCCGTAGAGCGGAGCGTAGAGGTAGCCCCAGATGATGGCCACCGCGATCGTGGGGATCATGTACGGGAGGAACACAACGGCGCGGATCGCCGTCTTGCCTCCTACTAGGCCGCGGTATAGGAGCTGACCGACGAGGAAGGCCAGCGGCAGGATCAGTGCGATAGACAGCCCAGAGTAGATGAGCGTGTTGGTGAGCCCGCGCATGAACGTGCGGTCGCCCAGGAGGCCGCGGTAGTTCTCGAGGCCCACGAACGTCATGTCCGTCAGCGGCGTGTACATGGACCACGAATGCAGGCTTATGTAAGCGGTGAGCAAGATAGGGAGCACCACGAACAGCGCCAGCAGCCCGATGCCTGGGCTCAGCATCACGAACGGCCACGGTGTCCTGGTGCGTCTGGTCATGAGTCTCTTGGGTAGGGTGCTGCCCGGCCGGGCTCGCGGCCCCGCCGAGCAGCACGTTCTCGGTACTTAGTAGTTGCGGTCCAGGATGGCGTCTATCTCCTGGTTGGCTTGCTCCGTCATCTCGTCCACGCTGGCCTGGCCGAACTCGAGGCGCTCGAGCCACTGCTGCAGAGTGTTCGAGATCTCCTCTCCGCCAAGGACGGTCGGGAACGGGATGGCGTTCTCGAGCTGCGATACGTAGCCCTGAAGGAACGGCTCGGACAGCTCGTCGGCGTGGGCCTCAACGTCCGAGTTGCGGCTGGGGATGATCCCCATGCTGGAGAGAATGTCGCCCATGGCGGAGGAACCCGCTTCGCCGCTGTCAGGGCCATCCAGCCACATCAGGAAGTCCCAAGCGGCCGCGCGCTGCTCGTCAGACGCGTTGCTGTTGACCATGGTGAGCCACGCGTATGACACGGGGTGCGGAGTGTCGCCGTTGGGTCCGACGGGGATGGGCGCGGTCGCGATGTCCTGGAACGAATCGCCCATAGAGTCACGAAGCGCGCTCTGCCACCAGTTGGCCATGACGATCATCGCGGTCTGGCCGTTGGCGAAGTTCTGCAGGTAGGGGCCGGTGGTCGAGGCGTTCGCGGTGCCCATCGCCGGGTCGGTTACGCCAAGGTCGAAGATCAGCTGGTGGTAGAGCTC
>CAZQVC010000249.1:0-2037 GCA_964596625.1 uncultured bacterium
GTCCTGCTGGCCGCTTGCAACACGGCGACCCCTGGCGTCACCGCGGTCGAGATCGTCGGCGGCGATCGCGCACTCGAACCGGGAGAGCAGACCGTGCTCTCCGCCGTCGTCACCGCGGCAAGCGGCATCGAGACGGGCGTAACCTGGTCGATCGACGATGCCGGCGTGGCCACCCTGTCAGCCGACGGCACGCTCGTCGCCCAAGACGTCGGCACCGCCGTAGTCACCGCCACGAGCGTGGCCGATACCACCGTGAGCGACAGCGTCACCGTCAGCGTCGCGCTCGACCCGGCCACTCCCGAGACCGTCCAAGGGACCTTCATCCCCGGCGAATACCCAACTCCCGCGCTGGGCGTCATGCTGCAGTTCCAGGGCTTCTCGACCGAACTGGGCCCGGTGTCCTTCACCGACGCGGGGGGCGGCACGTACTTCGGCCCCCTCGCTCCGATCCAGGCGGACGGCACGGTCGAGCTCGTCCTGCCCGACCCCACGAACATGCCGTCCGACCTCATGGGCACCGCAGTGACTTTCCTGCCAACACTGGAGACCTTTGACGACTGCACCTTGACGGCCAGCGACCCGGACGTCGGCGTCAGCTTCACGGCCTACAGCCTCATCGCCGTCCCGGGGGCGTACGTTGTCGCCCCCGACGGACCGCGCCCGGCGGTGCTCACCGACGCGCCACCGCCCGAGGAGCCCTCGCTGGAGGACATCCTCCTGGCCGGCCACCCCACCTGGGTCTACGCGGAGGAAGCGGTGGCGGTCGAAGCGACCGGTGCCGGCTGCACGGTCGACCTCGACTTCATCGTCGACCTCGAGCTCGAGGCCGGCTGGAACCAGCTGATCTGGCAGCTGGGCGTGGAGGGCCCCGAAGAAGCTATTGAGGTCACGAGCCTGACCCTTCGCCATAGCGCCGGCGAGCCCGTCTACGTCCTCGAGTTGTGAGCCCAACGCCGATAGGAGCCAACATGAAGCAGTTCGCTCTTCGTATCCTTCCTCTTGCCCTGCTCGTCATCGGACTCGTCGCCTGCGGCTCGCCGCAGGTGACTGGGGTCGTCTCCGTCGAGATCGCTGGCGGTGACCGCCAGGTTCCGCTCGACACCACCATGGTCCTCGGCGCCAACGTCGTCGCCGGCGCCGGCACCAGCACCGCCGTCACCTGGGCATCGAGCGATGAGAGCGTCGCGGCCATCGACGGCCAAGGCGTGCTCACGGCGCTCACCCCAGGTGAGACCACCGTCACCGCCACCAGCACCGTCGACACCTCGCTCTCAGATTCGATCGTCGTCACCGTGGTCGTCGACCAGTCCGCCGCGAGGGAGTTCGCAGCCACCTACGTGCCGTTGGAGGAGGAGCCGCCCGTCCTCGGGGTCGGCTTCGCGATCGCCGATCCATCGGTCATGCCGACCTCGTTCACCGACTTGGGGAACGGGGTGTTCCTCGGCCCACTTGCTCCCGTCGGGCCAGAGGGCGCCGTCGCCGTGACCCTGCCGGCACCGTCCGACGTTCCCACGGACGCCTTGACGGGGGCCGATGACCTCTTCGGGGCGTACCTGGAGGAAGCGCCAGACTGCGCGCTGGAGGCCGGCGATCCCACGGTGCAGGTGACGCCGTTGGTCCTCTCGTTCATCACCTTCCCCGGCGTGATCCTCAGCACGGTCGACGGCATCGCACCAGCGGCCCTCACCGACAGCCCGACCAATCCAATCTCCGGACCCGAGGGCCCTTCCGAGTCGACCGACCTCTTCACGTACCTGTACGCCGACGGACCGACCAGTATCGCGACCACCGGCACGGATTGCAGCACCCCGCTGATCCTCGCTCCCGTGACCTTCGACCTCGAACTCAAGGAGGGCTGGAACCTCGTGAGGATAGCGCTCGCCTTCGAAGGGGAGGCTCCAGAGTCGGTCACGATCACCAACGGCGCCGCCGAGCAGCTGTTCGTTCACCCCGTCGGCATCATCTAGCGGGGCGGGCGGCGGTAGATGGTCGACAGTCCCCGGTCGTTGCGACCACGAGAACGTGATCCGGCGATCG
>CAZQVC010000250.1:0-2023 GCA_964596625.1 uncultured bacterium
AGAAGGACCGGGAGAAGACGGAACCTTGCCGATTGTCCAGGCCCTGATCGACCGCGAGATCGACGTCGCAGTCATATGGGGACCTCTGGCCGGGTACTTCGTTGATTCTGATGCACTGGGACTTAGTCTGAGTTTCGTACAGCCTCAGTTTGACCAACCCTTCGTTCCAATGATATTGGCAGTAAGTATCGGCATGCGCAGCGGTGATGTTGAATTGCGAGACCTGATAAACGGCGCCCTGGCAAACCGATGGGATGAAGTACAGGAATTGCTAGAAGAGTTCTCGTTCCCCCTTGTTCCCGTACCTCGTCCTAATGCGGCGGTCCAAGCACAATGAGTGGCTCAAACCTGATCTCTCGGCGCCGATTCCTGGCGGGGCTTGCTTCGGTAGTTTCAGGGTCAATCTTGCCTAGGGGCCTCGGGCAAGTAAGTCGTGGTACCAGGTTCGGCGTTGGTTTTGTGCTGCCGAGCACCGATGTGATTTCAACTGCAAGTCGATTGTACTCAGCCCGACCGGCAGGCGAATCAGCCAGACAGGGAGCCATATATGCGGATGAGGTGCTCTTTGCAAAGTTCTCGGCCCTAGGGCTGGATCTGCAAACGCATCTTGCCGTGGCTGCCGAATCTGAGTCTGCCATGAGGGCAAGCCTACGGATGATTGCAGCGGAACACGTCGACGTAATTGTTGGCGGTTTCGGTAGGGATATTGCCTTCTCACTTGCAGAGGTAGCATCGAGCACTGGCGTTCCATTCATTAACGTAGGCTCTTCAAGTCAAGAACTACGGGCTGCCTTCGAGGGGTCGCCTGTGGCGCACATAGCTCCAAGCGACCAGATGTACATGACCGCCATCGCGCAGTGGTCACACAAAGTCATGGGGCACTCAACTTGGTCTATTGTCTACCCTGACAACCCGGGCGGCAACGAGCGATTGGCGGAGGCCGTCGACGCAGCCCGGCATCTAGGAATAGAAATAACCGACTCGATCGCTGTTGAATTTACGCAACCCAACTACGGAAGAGCCGCACAAGCGGTTGCTGCGGCACGCTCAGACGCGACAATTCTCTTGGTAGGTTGGCACGGCCAATTGGACTTTCTTGCCCAAGCCGAAGCGTGGCAGGTCGAATCTGACATCTTGGCTTGGCCAGACTCCCCATCGCAAACTCGTCATTTCTATGGATCGGCACAACTCGTAGCGCCTCGATTGGGCACTGGGTACCGATTCAGCCCCTGGGAGGCCTCGGCTCCATTTGAACCAGCCGCCACTCTCTCACTTGACTTCGCACGCCGATGGGCAACTACGCTCGATGGACCTGGTTGGCTTACTTATCAGGCCATCGATTCCATCGCCTCGTCGCTCGCGACGAGAGTCAACCACCCCAAATCTACGAATTCAGCAGATTGGTTGGCAAACGAAGCGGCTTCTCTACCGACGGCCTCATCGCTTACGGGCGGGCACTGGTCAATGGGCCAGGCATATCAGGAGATTCTCGTCGCTAAAATCCGCAATACGCTACAGACCGGCCATTCCTATGAGCACTTGCTTCATTGGGCGGACTATGTTGGCCTTGTGGGGATAGATGGAGAAGTCCTTGACGCGACGAGCTGAACAAGTAGCACTTGTCGGCTAGAGCCTAGCTCCTTGAGCGGCACATCGCGGGACATCCCTTGTGTCAAGGCCTTTCTCCATGCTAGCGGGGCTCACTGGCCCTAACGCGTGGTCAGTGTCAAGCACAGCAACGGGTTGGTTCTGTCATTGCTCAGTCGGCCAAGCATACGGCAACGCTTCCACGACGTAGATTGGCTGGCGCAGTTGATGACGGACAGGTAACCGGGGCCGCCGAACGGCTGCTCGTCGTGAACGGTGTCGATGCGCTGATCGGAGGCGTCGGCGAAGGTCAGACTGCGGCGTTGGCCGCCGTAGCGGCCGAGCGCGGCGTGCCCTTCCTCAACGTCGGCTCGAGTGAGGGTTGCCGCGGCAGCAGTGTCTACCCACCAGTTTCCACGTGGAACCAGCTCCGGAG
>CAZQVC010000251.1:0-2015 GCA_964596625.1 uncultured bacterium
TGCCCGAGCGCTTCACGCGGTACATCGCGGCGTCGGCGTGACGCAGCAGGGTGGGCCCGTCCGGTGCGTCGTCGGGGTAGAGGCACACGCCGATGCTGGCGCTCACGTGATGCGACATGCCCTGCAGTTCGACTGGGGTCACGAGCGAGGCCTGGAGCTTGCGCGCTGCGAACATCGCGGCTTGAGGGCTGCGCACCTCGTCGAGCAGGATCACGAACTCGTCGCCGCTCATGCGAGCCATGAGGTCGTCAGGGCCGAGCACCTCCTGCAGGCGCCTCGACACCGAGCGCAGCAGCTCGTCACCGGCCTCGTGACCCAGCGTGTCGTTGACGACCTTGAAGCCGTCGATGTCGAGGTACAGCACGGCGACCCGGCCGCCCTCCACTGCGGCGCGCGCCAGCCGCCTCTCGAGCTCGACGTCGAGGCGCATGCGGTTGGCCAGGCCGGTGAGGGCGTCGTGGTAGGCGTGACGCTCGGCCTCCTCCATGCGGGCGCGGGTGCGGGTGTAGCTCTCCTTGAAGCGGATGAACGCCGAGGTCATGGCGAGGAACACGGTGTTGGCGAGGTTGAGCTCGATGATCGCGTAGATCACGCCCCAGTTGGGCGCGCCACGCATGACGCCGGGGACGCTGTAGGCCACCGCCAAGACCAGCATGGCGCCGGTGAACGCGCGCACGATCCACTGCCCGAGACGCGCCTCCTCGAGGATGAACGACAGCAGGTAGACGACCGGGATCCAGAACAGCGTCTCGGTGAGCTGCGCCTGGATGTCGACCTCGGGCGGCGCCATGAACAGCAGCCAGCCGAGCTTGCAGAAGAAGAAGACGCTGGCGCCGGCGATGACCCCCAGCACGACGAACGGCAGGGTTCGGCGGCCGAGCGCCAGGACTACCTCCAGGCCCAGCAGGAGGAAGCCCATGACGGGGTACCAGAGCAGGTCGAACGAGGTGGCCTGCCCGCTCGGCATTTCGAGGGCCCAACCGACGAAGAAGGCCAGCGCGCCGAACGGGATGAACGCCAGCAGCGTCTTGCGCCACTCGCGCGCGTAGCGAGTGCCGGAGGGGTGTTCGTTCACCGCTAAACCAGGCGAGGCCGTCGTCACGGAGAGACGATAGAAGACCGCTCATAACGGGAACCTTACGTCCGCCCTCGCCCCGTCAGTGGCTTATGTTGGCGCCTCTCGCGCCCCTGGAACGTGCGTAGACAAGACCGCGAAGTCCTGCTAATGTCATAGCCCTCTCGAAAGTCAATTCTCCTGGAAGCCCGCGTCGTCGCGCCGTCACGTTCCGTCGACACTTCGCCCGCCGTGTGCCGTGAAGTTCTGTCGTCCGTATCGAGGGAGGTTCGAGATGCGCAACACAGTCGGTCCGCGTCCGAAAGCGACAAGCACCGCGATGGCCTGCCTGGCCCTCGCCGCCGTGCTCCTGTCGGCGGCACGCGCCCAGGACGCCGCGGAGGGCGCCTTCTCCGCTGCCAGCATGAACGGGGTCTACGCGTTCGTGGCTGGACTGAGCGCTGGCGCCGACGGCGCCGATCCCGACAGCGCGGTCTGGCTCGTCGTGCGCTACAACGGTGACGGCACGGCCGACATCCTCACCGTGGGCAGTAACGATCCGGGAGAGGCTGACGAGGAGGGCTCACCGACCCGGGAGGCGAGCGTCGCGCGCCCCGACCCGTCACCCTCGGTCAACTACGAGGTGAGCCCCGACGGCACGCTGCTGGTCGTCAACTCCGCCGGCGCCGTCTTGTGGGACGGCCTGATCCTGCGCGCGGAGATGATCGACGGCACGCCGGTCGCCACCGAGTACATCCTGTTCCACCGCCAGGCAGTTCCCGGCACCGGCGGTCTCCAGGTGGGTAGGGGATTCCTGCAGACTGCTCGCTGAACGCGTGCCGCGGCGAGGCTCGTGCTGTTGGGGTCGTGCTGTCGGCTCAGTCCGCTACGACTTCGGTGACGTAACCCGGTAGCTCGACCGGCGGCAGCCGCAGCGCCTCGAACAGGTCGGCCGGGAGGC
>CAZQVC010000252.1:0-2012 GCA_964596625.1 uncultured bacterium
GGCGGGGCGTGGCGCGGGCGCTGGCCGTCGCTCACGCTCAGCACCGTCAACCGGATCCACGACCTGCCCGGCATGCCGTTCGCGGAGGTCGTCGGTACCAGGCACGACGACGGGCACGTGGAGCCGGAGCAGGTCCAGGCGCGCGTCGCGGTGCCCGAGTACTTCGCGGCGTACGAGCGGCGCTTCGACCTCAAGGTGCGGCGGCCCGTCGACGTCATCAGCGTGCACGACGACGGGGTGGGCCTGCGGGTGGTGACGAACGGGGGCGAGTACCTCGCCAGCGGCCTGGTCAACGCCACGGGCACCTGGAACAAGCCGTACGTACCGCACTACCCGGGCGCCGAGCGGTTCGAGGGCCGGCAGCTGCACACGCGCGACTACAAGAGCGCGGAGGAGTTCATCGGCCAGCATGTGACCGTGGTCGGCGCGGGGATCTCGGCCGTGCAGCTCCTCGACGAGGTCTCGCAGGTGACCAGCACGACCTGGGTGTCGCGCCGGCCGCCCGACTTCCGCGAGGGGCCGTTCGACGACGTGGCCGGGAGACGGGCGGTAGCCCAGGTTGACGAGCGCGTGCGCCAGGGGCTCGAGCCGCTGTCGGTCGTCTCGGTGACGGGTCTGCCGGTGACGCCTCGCATCGAGGCGATGCGCGAGCGCGGGGTGCTGGTGAGGCGCCCGATGTTCAGCGAGATCCTGCCTCGGGCGGTGAAGTGGCCGGACGGGACCGTGCAGGAGACCGACGTGATCTTGTGGTGCACCGGCTTCCGCTTCGACCTCGACCACTTGGAGCCGCTGCTGCACCGCGAGCCGACCGGCGGCATCACGATGACCGGGCGGCTCGCCACCCAGGTCGCCAGCGACCCGCGGGTCCACCTCGTCGGCTACGGGCCCTCGGCCTCCACCATCGGCGCGAACCGCGCGGGCGGCGCGGCGGCCAGCGAGCTGCTGCAGTACCTCGACCTGCTGCCGAGCTGAGAAGGCGGCTGCCAAGCTGAGACGAGCGATCGGGGCGCCCGGCGCTCAGCCGTCCTCGCGCCAGCCGCCGGCCTGCCCACCGCGCCACGTGAACCCGTCGCCGCCGGGGTGAGCCAGGAGCGCCTCGATGACCTCCTCAAGCGGCGCGCGGTAGGCGAAGCGGGTCTTGAGGTACCACAGCTCGAGGCCGGCCCTCAGCTTCTCGGCCGACGTGAAGTCGAGCGCCAGGCGCCTGGCGTACACCAACGCCCGCTCGACTGCCAGGTCGAAGAGCTCGTCGCGGGCGCTGGCCACGGTGGAAGCCGGGTCCCTCAGTTGCCGCCGTTGCGGGTGTGGACCTGGTAGCCGGCGGCCTCGAGCGCCTCACGGCCGCGCTTGAGGCCGTCGGCGTCCTCGAAGGCCAGCCGCACCGCGCCGCCCGACTCGCGCACGCTCAAGACCTGCAGGTCCTTGATGTTCACCTGGGCCTCGGCCAAAGCCGCCGTGATGTGCGCGAACTCGCCGGGCCTGTCGCGCACGGCGATGACCAGCTCGGGGCGCATGGGCAGCAGCCCGCGGCTGACGATGGGTATCGAGTCGCGCGCCCGCTTGGCGGCGCCGGCCAGCTCGAAGAGCGCCTCGGGGTCGTCCAGCCGGCTCTCGACCAGGTCCAGCTGCGCGCGGAAGAGGTCGAGCGCGCGGCGCACGGCCTCGGCGTTGTCGGCGACCATGTCGCGGCTCATGCGCGGGTCGCCGCTGGCCACGCGCGTGAGGTCGCGGAAGCCCCCCGCCGCCAGCAGCATCTTCAGCGAGCGGTCCTCGCCGCTGTCGACCAGACCGGTGAGCGCGACGGCCGCCAGGTACGGGAGGTGGCTGACGGTCGCCACCAGCCGGTCGTGAAGCTCGGGCTCGACCTCGATGGGCCGCGCGCCGAGCGCCTCGACGAAGCGCGTCACCAGGGCCAGCGCGTCTCGGTCGGTGTCCTGCGTGGGGGTGAGGACCCAGACCGCGTTCTCGAGCAGCGCCGGGTCGGAGTAGAGGACCCCGGCGCGCTCGCTGCC
>CAZQVC010000253.1:0-2007 GCA_964596625.1 uncultured bacterium
TCCGGCTCGACGTTGGCGTAGGCGTCGGCGGCTTCCTCGGGCTGCGCGGCGGGGCGCTTGCCCTGCCGGAACGCGGCGGTGAGGAGCGCGGCGGCTTCGGCGGCGTCGATGGCGTTCTCGGGATCGACTTCCTCTTCGGCCTTGGCCTGCTGGGCCTGCTTGCCCTGCTCGGCCTTGGCCTGAGCGCCTTCGGTTCCGGTGTCGGCGGCCTCGGCTTCGGCGGTGGTGTGCTCGGCGGCTGCCGTCTCGGCGGCGTCGACCACGGGCTTGTCGGCCGTGGCTTCGGCTGCCGCGTCGCTCGCTTCTGCGCGCTTGACGTTGGCGGTCTCGTCGCCGTCGACGACCGGCTTGTCGGCCGTGGCGCTGCTCTCGGCAGCCTGGGCGTCGGCCGCAGCGGCCTCTTCGCCGCCTTCGGCTTCGTCCTCGCCCTTGGTGTCGCCGAGACCGAACTGCGCGAAGAGGTCGGCGTAGACGTCACCGAGCTTGGTGGTCGTCTTGCTGCCACCGGCGTCGGCCACGTAGCTGTAGTCGTAGTCGATGTCGCTGGCTCCGCGACGACCGCGGCGTCCGCGACGCGCACCCTGTCCGCCGCCGGCACCGGCGTAGCCGCCGGGGCGTCCACCGCCGGGGCCGCCGGCCGGGGCGTTGCCGCCGAACTCGGCCGCGTTCTCGGGGGTGAAGGGCAGCATGCGCTTGCGCGAGAGGCTGGCGCGCTGCTCGACCGGGTCGATGTTGAGGATGACCGCGGTCACCTCATCGCCCTTGTTGAAGTGCTGGGAGATGTCCTCGATGTGGTCGTGGCTCAGCTCGCTGATGTGGACCAGGCCCTCGATGCCCTCTTCGATCTCCATGAAGACGCCGAAGTCGGTGATGCCGGTGACCGGACCGGTGATCTCGGTGCCGGGCGGGTAGCGATCGGGGAGGCTGCTCCACGGGTCGGGCTGGGTCTGACGCAGGCCGAGCGAGATGCGCTGCTGCTGGGTGTCGAGCTTGAGGATCATCGTCTCGACGGTATCGCCCTCGGTGAGGATCTCCTTGGGGTGGCGGATGCGCTTGGTCCAGCTCATCTCGCTGACGTGGATGAGTCCTTCGAGGCCCGGCTCGATCTCGACGAACGCGCCGAACGGGGTGAGGTTGGTGACCGTGCCCGTGACGCGCTGGCCGATGGTGTAGTTGGTGAGCACGTCTTCCCACGGGTTGGCCGCGAGCTTCTTCATGGAGAGGTTGATGCGCTCGCGCTCGAGGTCCATGTCGAGGACCTCGACCTTCACCTTGTCACCGAGCTTCACGACGTCACGCGGATGCGAGAAGCGGCCGTGGGTGAGCTCGGAGCGGTGCACCAGCCCGTCGATCCCGCCGAGGTTGACGAAGACCCCGAAGTCGGTGATCTCGACGACCTCGCCCTCGAGCTTGGCCCCCGGCTCGAGGCGCTTGAGGGTGTCTTCCTTGAGGTGGGCGATCTCTTCCTCGAGGATCGCGCGGCGCGAGATGATCACGCGGTTGCGACGACGGTTGAGCTCGATGATCTTGACCTTGATGCGCCGACCGACGTAGGGGGAGAGGTCGTTGACGCGGCGCACGTCGATCTGGCTGGCCGGCAGGAAGGCGCGGATGCCGAGGTTCGCGACGAGCCCGCCGCGGACCTTCTCGACGATCTCGACCTCGACCGGCTTCTCCTTCTCGAAGATCTCCTGGAGGAGGTTCCAGGCGCGCTCCTGGTCGGCGCGCTTCTTCGAGAGGACGATGGTGTTGTTCGGGATGTCTGATCGCACGACGTAGACCTGGATCTCGTCGCCCGGCTTGAAGTACTTGGCGGCTTCCTCGGCGTTCGTCTCGAACTCGAAGAGCTGACCGTAGGGCAGGATGCCCTCGATCTTGGCGCCGACGTCGACGACGATCCCGTCCTGGGCGAGCATGATGATCTCGCCGGTGGTGATCATGCCGCGGTGCACGGGCTTGCGGGCCAGCTGTTCGTCGCTGGCGGCGAGCACGTCCTCCATGGTGATC
>CAZQVC010000254.1:0-2004 GCA_964596625.1 uncultured bacterium
GACGGGCGGGCGGTGCCGCAGCACGCCCACAACTTCTGGCTGCAGCTCGGCGCCGCGTACGGTCTCCCGGGGTTGCTTGCAGCGCTCTGGCTCAGCGGCGGACTGGTCGCGATGGCCGTCCGCACCGGGCGTCTTGGCCCGCCGCTGCTGGTCGGGGTGCTGCTGACGATGCAGCTTTTCGATCACACCTTGACGTACGTCGGCGTGCTCGTGCCGCTGGTCGCCGCCGTCAACACGGTGCAGCCGGGTAACGCTCCCCCGGGTGAGTCGTCTCGGGTCGCTGTCGACCGGCAAGCGTAACGAAGCCATACTCATCGGGCGAGGGATAGACTTCTCATGATGGCGACGCAAGCGGCAACCACGCCCATGCACCGAGGCATTGCCTTCCTGGCCGGCCTCGGCTTCGCCGCCGTGCCGTCGATCGGGCCGTTCCTCGCGCTGACCGTGATCGCCGTCGGCCGCATCAGGCTGCAGAAGGCCGATCGCTGGTGGTGGCTGGCGGCGGTACTGCTCGGGTTGCCGCTCGCCTTCACCGGCGCACCGGTGGCCGCCCTGGCGACGGTCGCGCAGGTGCTCGCCGCCTGGCTGATATTCCGGTCGGCTACCGAGATCCGCCACGGGCTCGCCGGTCACGACGTGACCAACGACGTCGGCTACGGCCTGGTGGCCGGGCTGCTCATCGCGCTCCTGCTCGGCCTCAGACAGTTCGACGGCTTCGCTTGGGAGACCGCCAGGACGGTCCTCGACGCCGTCACCTGGCAGGCCCATCCGGCGATCTTCGGTCACACCATGCTCGTGCTGGCCGCCCTGTTCGCGATCGTCGTGCCATCGGCACGTCTGCGTGTGCTGGCGCTCGCCCTTGGCGCCGTCGGCGTGATCCTGTCCGGCGCCAGGGAGGCGATGTTCGCGTGGCTGTTCGTGGCGGTCGGGCTGCGGTTCGTGGGGCGGCGCGGCAACGCGCTGACCAAGGGCGCCGAGTGGCTGCTCATCGGCGGGATGCTGGTGCTGGCGCTGGGGCTGCTAAAGCCCCTCGGCCTCGGCCGGACCGGCTTCCTCACCGCCTTCGTGCCCGGCGAGCAGGAGGCCAACCTGTTCCGCGGCACCGAGGTCGTGAGGGGCGACTGGTGGTACGACCTCGGCGTCTCGGTGGTCGGCACCAACGTCCTCGTCGACGGCGTGGAGCGCGCCGGGCTGACCGTGACCAAACGCTGGCAGGAGCCGTGGGCGCGACTACAGCAGGTGCTCACGCTCGAGCCGGGCCAGACCTACACCCTCAGCGCCGCCTGGCGGCCGCACGGCGACGCTCGGCCCGGCTTCGAGGCTTGGGGCGAGTCCGGCAACGGGGCCACCAAGCTCTCGACCTACGTGCTCGACGGCACCCACGTCGCCAACGGCACCGGCGGCATCTCTGTGCTGACCTCGAGCACCAGCGACCTGGGCGACGAGTGGACCAGGGCGCAGGTGACGTTCAGCTACAGCGGCGAGTCGCCGCTGATCTGGTACGTGGGCGTGGCCCCCGACCGCTCGAACCTCACCGGCGTCAGCACCACGTTCGCCGAACTGCAGCTAACCGCCAGCGACACGGCGTTGCCGTACGTGCCCGGCGTGGCCGAGCGGGGGGTGGTCAACCTGCGTGAGTCAAGGCTGCCGATCTGGCGTGACGCCGTCGCGGCGATCACCGCTCGACCGGTTCTCGGCTGGGGTGAAAGCGGCCTGCCGCGGGCCATGGCGGCGCTGCAGCCTGACGAGGCGCGCCTGCGCCCTGTGGCCGCGCACGCTCACAACATGGTCCTGGCGGTGTGGGTCGAACGCGGCCTGCTCGGCGTGATCGGGCTGATCATGCTCGTCACGGTCCTGGCGCTGCGTGCGGTGCAGCAGCGTGACAAGGCCGCCGCTGTGGTCCTTGGCGGCGTAGTGATCCTCAACGTCTTCGACGCCACGCTCCTCTCGGGCGCCGTCATCTACCCACTGGCCGCGATCCTCGGCTGGCGGGCGGTGGGCAGG
>CAZQVC010000255.1:0-1993 GCA_964596625.1 uncultured bacterium
CCGCTCGGCCAACCCTCCGGTCAACCTCCTGCAACTGGTCGCGGCGACCGTTCGAGATCCTCGCCGGAGGCGCATGAAACAACGCCGCCACGATGACCGGCCTTCCGGTCAGCGTCCGAAAGTATACCCGCGCCTGAAAGAACGTGTCAATTTGAATTATCCGTGCGCAACGGGGTTCGGCGCGCGCTTGCGAGCCAGCCGCTCGGCCAGGGCGCGGGACTCACGCAAACAGTCGCTGAGGCCGACGCCGCAGTACGAGTTGCCGGCGAGGTGCAGCCCCGGGAGACCGACCAGGCTCTCGGCCAGCCGCGCGAGGCGAGCGCCGTGCCCGACCTCGTACTGGGGGATCGCCCGCGGCAGCCTCCGGTAGTCGGTGAACACCGGTTCGGCGGTGATACCCAGGACCGCCTCGAGGTCGCGTCTGACCTCCGTCAGCGCTTCCTGCTCAGAAAGGTCCATGAACGAGGGGTCCAAGGTGCCGCCAGCGATCGACCGAAGTGAAACGGCCTCTGGCGGAGCCTGAGCTGGGAAGACAGCCGACGTGAACTGCACGCCCAGCGACCTCACGCCCTGAGCGCGCGGAGCCAGGAAGCCGAACCCCTCAGCAGCCTTGGCCAGCGCGGAGCTCGCGAACCCCAGCGTGATCACCGCGACGCCGGCGAACGCGATCTCGTCCAACTCCTTTCGGGCGGCTGGGGCTACCGACCGCAGGAGGTCGGCCGTGACGTGAGCGGGTGTGGCCAGCACTAGCTGGCCCGTGACCAGGTGGGCGCCGTGTGCGAGTTCGACCGAAAAGCCCTCTGGTTCGCGCACCAGACCGGTTACGCGCGCCCCCGTTACCAGCGCCGGCCCGAGGGCCTCGGCCAGCGCGTCAGTGAGAGCGCGCATCCCCCCTTCGAAGGTCAAGAGCGCACTGGGCGCCGTACCTGGAGAAGTGTCGACCCTCGTCGCTGGGGGACCTGAATCGGCCGCTCGGTACGCGAGCGCACCATCGCCGGCCCCGGCTGACCCGTTTCGTGCGGCCCGTTGCTGGCTCATGAGCCCACGCAGCAGGCTGCCGTGCCGGCGCTCGAGCGCGACCAGTCCGGGGAACAGGGCGCCCATGCTCAGCCGCCGGGGGTCGCCAGCGACCACCCCGCTCACCAACCCCTCGCCGAACACCCTGTCGACCTCGGCGCCGAAGCGACGCCGCAGGAAGCTGGAGACGCTCTCGTCGGCGGTCGTGCCGCGTGGGACGAGCGGCTCTGCGAGGGCCCGCACCTTTCCGGCCGGCGAGAGCAGTAAGCTCTTGAGGGCCGAACCGGGAGAGCTGGGGAACGGCACCAGCTTCCCGCCTCGCACGATGTACCGCCGGTTGGCCGCGGGAGCCGCGGCCACGACCTTTGGCCCCAGGCCAAGCTCGTCGATCACGCTCCGCGTGTCGCTGGATCCGCCCCGCAGCGCGGTGGGTCCTCGCTCGACCGTGAAGCCGTCGATCACCTCGCTGACAACGTGGCCGCCGGCGGCCTTCTCCGCCTCGAGAACCACGACGTCGAGGTCGGGCCGGTGCCGACGCAGCCAGTAGGCCGTCGCGAGCCCGCTTACGCCGGCTCCGACGATGACCACGTCATGGCGAGACGCCGGCGGCGGTTCCTGCGGCACCGGGTCAGCTGCGCGCGAACGACTTGTTGGCCGGGTGCGGGCTGACGTTGGTCCTCCTGTAGCTGTTGACGGGGTTGAGGATGTCCCGACATTGGGGGTTGATGCAGCCCGGGCAGCGGAGCCCGTACTGCAGGCCGCACGCCTCGCCGGATCCTAGGTGCTCGGAGACGATCTCTGCCATCGCCAGATCGAACAGCGGCGAGTCGTTCATCGCCGGCGCTCGCCGGTAGTTGGTGATGCCGACCTCTTTGGCCAGGTGGCCGTACTCGATGTCGAGCTCGTGCAACGTCTCGATGTGGTCGCTGGTGAAGGCTATCGGCACCACCAGCACGTTGCGGCGCTTCTTGACACC
>CAZQVC010000256.1:0-1978 GCA_964596625.1 uncultured bacterium
GCCAGCACCGACCCGGCCGCCACGCTCAAGGACCCCGGCACCTGCAGCTCGCGCACGGCGGCGTCGTAGCGCCTGAGGCTCGGCAGGCGCTTGAGGAAGTCCTCGACGCTCAGCTTCGCGTCGGCCTCCTTGGCCTCCAGGTACTGGGTGGCGAGGCGCTGCTGCGCCGCCCGTAGGTCCATGATCGTGCCGGTGAGCGCGATCTGCTCCCAGGTGCCGCTGGTCGGGAGCTTGGCCAGCGCGTCGCGCAGGCTGCCGAGCGAGAGGCGCTCGCCGATGCCGTAGAACGCGGTGGCGGCGCTGGCCAGCTCGACGCCGGTGGCGCGGGCGGCCTCGACGACCCCGATGCCCGACGGCAGGTACTCCAGCACCGCGACGCCGGTGGCGGCGTCCTCGGCGTGGCCGGCCTTGGCGAACTGCTTGGCGCTCTGGCGGAAGCGCCTGCGCTCCTGGGCCGGGAGGAAGCCTTCCAGCCCGCTCCGCAGCTCGTCGAGCGGCTCGCGGTAGGTCGCGACCAGCTCGTCGATGGGGCGGCTCTCGAGGTCGCTCTGCAGCAGCCAGCTCACCACGCCCTCGACCGCGCCCGTCATCGCCTGCAGCGCGGCGTAGGCGGCCTCCGGCGGGAGCTCGTCGTCGACCGCGTCGAGCTGCGCGGCGAAGCCGAGCACGTCGAGCAGCTCGATGGCGATGAGCGCGGCGCGCACGACCTCGATGGGCGTGGCGCCGTTCTGCCGCACGGCCCGGTGCACGAACTCGATGCCGAGCAGGTCGACCAGCGTGTTGGTCACCTGCGTTGCGGTGATCTCGCGCCTCAGCGAGTGCTGCGCGATCGCCTGCGGCGCGCGCTTCTGCAGCTGCGGCGGGAAGTACTCGCGCAGGAAGTGGTCGAGGTGCGGCTCGTCCGGCAGGTCGGTCTCGAGCAGGCGGCGGTAGAGGCCCATCTTCACGTAGGCCAGCATCACGGCCAGCTCGGGGCGGGTGAGGCCGACGCCGTCGCGGCGCCGCTCGGCGAGCTGCCGGTTGGTCGGCAGGTACTCGACGGCGCGGTTGAGGCCGGCGGTCTCCGAGAGGTAGTCGAGCAGCGAGGCGAACAGCTCGGGGTCGGCCTTGGCCGAGCGCAGCGCCAGGCTGAGGGCCTGCGACTGCCGGTCGTTGTCGCGCAGCACGAGCTTGGCGACGTCTTCGGTCATCTCGGCGAGGAGCTCGTCGCGCTGCGCCACGCTCATCGCGCCAGAGGCCAGCAGCGGCTGCAGGCAGATCTTGATGTTGACCTCGTGGTCGGAGGTGTCGACGCCGGCGGAGTTGTGGATCGCGTCGGTGTCGTTCTTGCCGCCGGCGCGCGCGTACTCGATGCGCGCCAGCTGGGTGAAGCCGAGGTTGCCGCCCTCGCCCACCACCCGCACGCGCAGCTCGTTGGCGTCGATGCGCACGCCGTCGTTGGCGGAGTCGCCGACCTCGGCGTTGCGCTCGCTGGACGACTTCACGTAGGTGCCGATGCCGCCGTTCCACAGCAGGTCGGCCTTCATCTGCAGCACCGCGCGGATGAGGTCCTGGCCGCTCAGCGCCTCGTCGCTCACGCCCAGCATCGCGCGCATCTCGTCGCTCAAGGGGATGCTCTTGGCGCTGCGCTCGAACACGCCGCCGCCGGCGCTGATCACCTTGCGGTCGTAGTCGGCCCAACTCGAGCGGGGCAGCTCGAAGAGCCGCTTGCGCTCGGCGAACGACGCCTCGGGGTCGGGGTCCGGGTCGATGAACACGTGCAGGTGGTTGAACGCCGCCTGGAGCCTGATGCGGTCGGTGTAGAGCATGCCGTTGCCGAACACGTCGCCCGACATGTCGCCGATGCCGACCACCGTGAAGGTGTCGCGATACACGTCGAGGCCGAGCTCGGCGAAGTGGCGCTTGACGCACTCCCACGCCCCTCGGGCCGTGATGCCCATGCCCTTGTGGTCGTAGCCGGCCGAGCCGCCGGAGGCGA
>CAZQVC010000257.1:0-1962 GCA_964596625.1 uncultured bacterium
CCGGCCACTCGATCGCGAAGCGCGGGTCGTCGTAGCGGATGCCGCGCTCGTAGCCCGGGGTGTAGAACTCGCCGACCTGGTAGATGACCTCGGCGCCGTCCTCGAGCGTGAGGTAGCCGTGCGCGAACATCTCGGGCACGTACAGCGCCTTGCGGTTCTCCTCGGTGAGGTCGACCCCGAAGTGCTGCAGGTAGCTCGGCGACTCGGGGCGCAGGTCGATGATCACGTCGTGGATGGCGCCGCGGGTGCAGCGCACGAGCTTGGTCTCGGCCGCCGGCGGCACCTGGTAGTGCATGCCGCGCAGCGTGCCCTTGAGGTGGTTGTAGGAGACGTTCGCCTGGGCCACGGTGGGCTTCAGGCCCATCTCCTCGAACTCCCTGGCGCAGAAGGTGCGGGCGAAGAAGCCGCGTGGGTCGGCGCGCTCCTCGAGCTCGATGACGTAGGCGCCGGCCAGCGGGGTGGGGTGGAAGATCACGCCGTCGCCGCCTCGTGCATGCGGGCGTCGAGCCAGAAGAACTGATCGTCGATCTGGCCGGTCGAGAGCAGGTGCTTGAGCATCTTCAGCCTGGTGAACAGCCGCGACTCGAAGGTCTCCTGGGTGAGTCCGATGCGTTCGAACACCTCGCGCAGCTCCTCGGCGCCGCGCCTGGCGTCCCAGTCGCAGCTGAACTCGGGCAGGCGGGAGGCGATCTTGTCGAAGTTCACGCGGTAGCTGCGGTTGTCGGAGCCCTGGTCGCCGAAGCTCAGCTCGCAGCCGGGGAACGTCTCGGCCACGATCTGGGCGACCTGGCGCACCTGGTAGTTGTGTCCGCTGTCGCCGACGTTGAAGATCTCGGCGTGCACCGCCTCGCGCGGGGCCTCGAGCGCGCAGATCGCGGCCTTGGCGATGTCGCGGCCGTGCACCAGCGGCCGCCACGGGGTGCCGTCCGAGAGCATCTTGATCTCGCCGGTGGTGTACGCGAAGCCGGCGAGGTTGTTGAGCACGATGTCGAAGCGCATGCGCGGGCTGGCGCCGTAGGCGGTGGCGTTGCGCATGAAGGTGGGGCTGAAGTCGTCGTCGGCCATCGCGGTCAGGTCGCGCTCGACCAGCGCCTTGCACTCGGCGTAGGCGGTCTGCGGGTTGACGGGGGAGGTCTCGTCGACCGTCTCCTGCTCGGCGACGCCGTAGACGCTGCACGACGACATGTACACGAAGCGCGTGATGCCGGCCTGCTTGGCCAGCTCGGCCAGCCGCACCGAGCCGACGTGGTTGATGTCGTAGGTGATGTTCGGCGCCAGCGCGCCCGCCGGGTCGTTGGACAGCTCCGCCATGTGCACGATCGCGTCGTGACCCTCGAGGTCCTCGACGCTCAGGTGCCGCAGGTCCTTGACCAGCGTCTGCGGGGCGCGGTCGGGACCGTGAAAGAGCCAGCCTTCCTTGTAGAAACCGGTGTCGACGCCCGTCACTTCGTGTCCGCGCCGCATCAGCTCGGGCGCGAGCAGCGTGCCGAGATAACCGTCGGTGCCGGTGACCAGTACTCTCATCCACTCACCTCAATCACGTATGAGTACGACGTCCAGGACGTCGAGGTAGTCGCAAAGCTCACGCACGTAACGTTGCCATGCGCGCTCGCTTGAGCCTAGGGCGCGGCGCACACTGTCGCGGGCGGTGTCTGTCTCCCTGCCGTCGCTGCCGGCCGCCTCCAGCTCCTCGAGCGCGGCGCTGCTCAGCTCGAGCCCGCGGAGCTCGAGGACGAACTCGCGGTAGGCGAGCTCGGCGAGCGTCCACTCGCGGCGCTCCAGGTGCGGCCACTCCGCCAGGTAGTCGGCGAGTCGCGCGCGCGCGTCGGCTGCGTCGCTTTGAGCTACTTTCGTCTCGCGAGATGAGGCATCGCTGAGTCGGAACGTCGCGCCGATCCCGAAGGTGAGCGCGTCATCGTCGTCGCCCAGCTCCCAGCCGAGGGTGGTCTCCGCTGTCGGCAC
>CAZQVC010000258.1:0-1958 GCA_964596625.1 uncultured bacterium
GGTGTTGCCGAGCGAGCGCAGGAAGGTCGCGTCGGTGATCAGGTCGGCGAAGTGGCCCAAACCCACCCAGCGCGCCGTGGTGCCGCCGGTCGTGACGTCGTGAAGGCTGTAGTAGATCGCCAAGCCGAACGGCACACCGACCAGCAGCACGATGAAGAGCACGGCCGGCGCGATCATGCCGATCGCCAGCCACGCCTCGCGCCTCGCCGCGGCCCGCTCGGCGGCGGCGCTCACGCTGGCCGCCTCACCAGCCGGGCGGCCCGCCGGTGAGCGGCATGTCCCTCCGGTCTCACGCCGCGCTGGCGGCCTGGCGACGCCGCCCGGTGCCGGGGTCGAAGCGGTTGACGTAGCGTTCGCGCACGAAGAAGTCCTGCTCGCGTCCCACCTCGACGCTGCTCACCAGCCGCGCCGGCAACTTGGCGATGACGTCGGTGCCCTCGCCCATCGGCGAGGTGTCCGCCCCGGGGATCGAGCCGTAGAGGAGCAGGTCGGCCCCGAGGTCCTCGAGGCCGGAGACGTTGAAGCGCAGCCGCAAGGAGTCGACGTCTGGCTGGAACTCGCCGACCGGCAGCAGGTTCTCCGGGTGGAAGCCGAGGATCTCGCCCTCCTTGGCGATGAGGTTCATGGCCGGTGAGCCCATGAAGCGGGCCACGAAGGTGTTGGCGGGCTCGCGGTAGATGTCGCTGGGGTTGCCGATCTGCTCGATCCTGCCGAAGTTCATCACGGCCACGCGCTCGCCGAGCCCCATGGCCTCGACCTGGTCGTGGGTCACGTAGATCGTGGTGATGCCGATGCGGCCGTGCAGCTTCTTGAGCTCGTGGCGGGCCTGGTGGCGCAGCTTCGCGTCGAGGTTGGAGAGCGGCTCGTCGAGCAGGAAGAGGTTCGGCTCGCGCACCAACGCCCTAGCCAAGGCGACGCGCTGACGCTCGCCGCCCGACAGCATGCGTGGCTTGCGCGCGAGCAGATGCCCGATGCCGAACAGGTTGGCGGCCCAGTCGACGCGCTCCTTGATCTTCGCCGGGCTCTCGCGGACGGCCTCGAGCGGGAACGAGATGTTCTTGAAGACGGTCTTGTGCGGGTAGAGGGCGTAGCTCTGGAAGACCATGGCGATGTTGCGCTCGTTCGGCGGCAGGCCGTTGACCACCCGGTCGCCGATCGCCACCTCGCCGCTCGACGACTTCTCCAAGCCGGCGATGGTGCGCATGAGGGTCGTCTTGCCGGAGCCCGAGGCGCCAAGCAGCACCAGGAACTCGCCGTCGCGCACGTCGAGGCTCACGCCGTCGACGGCCTTGACCGAGCCGAAGTGGGTGTGCAGGTCGTTTACGGTCAGCTTCGCCATGCCCGGCGCGCCTCCAGTCGCACGGGTCGCCGGCGAGGCGCGCCATGCGCCCCGCCGGCACCCGGAGAAGACGCGCTCAGATCAGGCCGCGCTGGCGCCATGCGTCGTAGATCGCCGTGGCCTCCTGGGCAGCGGTGCGGATCGACTCCTCAGGCGTCTGGTCACCGCGGACCGCGCGGGCGAACATGTTCGGCACGACGAAGGTGTTGTACACCTCGGCGACGGCCGGGCTGCAGACGCCCGGATGCCCCACGTTGGTCGTCCACTCGGTCGCGTTGATCAGGGGCCGCAGCTTGCCGTCGGCCTCGTTGGGCAGCTTGAACGGGTCGTTCTCGAACCACACGTTGTGCAGGTCGCGGAAGCTGGTGGCGCCGTCGACGGCGGGGTAGTCGCCGTTGCCGCTGACCGGCGAGTCGAAGAAGCTGGCGGAGTTGTAGAGCTTGGAGTGGTACATCGCCATGTCGTAGTTCTCGGCGAGGTCGAGGATGAACTGCTGGGCGCCGTCCGGGTTCTGCGCGTGCGTCGGCACGACGTAGTTGTAGATGACGTGGGCGTTGGCCCAGGCGGTGCCGCGCGGGCCCTGCAGCGCCGGTCCGAAGAAGACGTCCTCGGCGATGTC
>CAZQVC010000259.1:0-1944 GCA_964596625.1 uncultured bacterium
TGACCGTGCACTTCGTGATCTACGTCAACGAGACCATCGGCCTCAGCGTCACCACGGCGGCCACCTTGTACACGCTGATCACTGTCTGCCAGATCTTCGGTCAGGCGGCGGGCGGGTTCCTCGGCGACCGCTACGACAAGCGCTGGCTCGCGGGCGCGGGCATGGCGCTGCACTCTGCCGCGATGCTCGTCCTCATCTGGGCCGCCTCCGTCGAGACGGTCGTGATCGCGGCCGTGCTCCACGGGTTCGCCTGGGGACTGCGCGGCCCGCTGATGAGCGCGATGCGCGCCGACTACTTCGGCCGCCGCGCGTTCGCGATGATCATGGGCTACTCGTCGCTGGTGCTGATGGTCGGCGCGGTGGTCGGACCGTTGGTCGTGGGCCTGCTCGCCGACGCGACAGGCCAGTACGACATCGCGTTCGGCGCGCTTGCTGTCATCGGGATCGTCGGCCTGCTGGCTTTCGCGCTGTTGCCGCCGGCGCCTGGGGTTGGGCGTGCGGCGTGAGCGGTTGGGACTTCTTGACGTTGTCTCAGCGCAGGGTTACGCCACATGGGGTGCAACGAGTTCAACCACTCGACGCGCGGACGTTCGCGCGTCTTGTGCGTCGTTGCGTGAGTAGAAGTCAGAAGGAGTAAGGTCTTCGGCACCGTAGAAAGCGAGCTCCCGGCTCAGCCGGAGACGTTTGGAGATCTCGGTAAGCTCTGGTAGGTGGCCGCGAAGCGCAACCGGTAACCTTTCGGCGTTCCCGATCATGACTTCGGAGACGTCATGAACCCGTGGTGGCTGAACCCCGTGGGCTCGTAATAGGCCCTTCAGGCTCAACTCGACCACCTCCTGAGATTCGCGGACCACATCGGCCCAGCTTTCTGCGTCGAAGAGCGTGTCCAGTGCGAGCAACCGTGCGGTCGCGCGCTTCAAGTGGTCCTTGGCCAGGTCTACGTTGCGCATGGGTCGGGCCCTCGAACCCAGTACGGCTGACCGTGTGTCGTGCGCCGAACCAACTCTCCCGCCGCGATACGGCGTCTGACGCTCGCCAAGAGTTGCGTGACGGCCAGGTCGGACTCGTGCAGCACCTTGCCGTCCAAAGCGATCTCGGCCCAAAGCCCCGAGGGCAGTTGCTGGGTGCTCGGCAGG
Source organism: uncultured bacterium (assembly GCA_964596625.1). Taxonomy (GTDB): domain Bacteria; phylum Deinococcota; class Deinococci; order Deinococcales; family Trueperaceae; genus DASRWD01. Next base: position 1,137 of record CAZQVC010000259.1, read on the forward strand.
TGGCTGAAGTGGATGTCGATGGCGCGCTCGTCGATGTTCCACCCCGCCGAGTTCCACCCGTGATAGAGGCTCAGGTTGAGGGGGACTCGGGGGTCCAGGACGATCATGATGTCGATATCGGAGGCAGTAGCAGCTTCACCTCGTGCAAGAGAACCGTACAGGATCACCCCGCGAAGGTCTTTGCCGAACTCCTCGATCGCACGCGCGATCACTTCTCCGATCCGGTCTGGGTAGTTGGGCGACACCGCCGCGAGCTTGCGCACGCACAGCTCGTTCAGCGAGATGCCTGCTTCGCTTGCCTCGGCGCGTAACGTCTCGTGGAGCGCTGAGGGCAGGCGCAGAACGAACCGCCCAGAGGCCGAATGGCTTCTTGCAGCCGCTCCGGGCCTCTCGGTAGTATCAGCAACCATATGTATATGGTACTACAGTGCGGCGTAACGCAGGACTGGTGCTCAACTTCGTACCGGAAAGAGCGCGCTGCGTCGCCGAGATTGCCCGGGTGGCGTGCGCCGTCAAGGGGGTCGTGCCCGGTGGAGGGGCGCTGCGTCCCGGCGTTGTGTTAGGCACCACTGAGCCTCTAACTCCTCTCGCTCCGCCGTCTCACCAGCTTCATCAGCTCCACGACCACCACCGACAGCAAGGAGAGCCCGACGATCAGAGCCCAATCGCGCAGTGATGGCGGCACCGTGCGCAGGGCGCGCTGCAGCACCGGCAGGTAGACGGCGGCCAGCTGAAGCAGCAGGCACACCACCACGGCTGCCCAAAGCCAAAGGTTGCGGAACACGTCGCGGGTGAACACCGACTCGGT
>CAZQVC010000260.1:0-1943 GCA_964596625.1 uncultured bacterium
CGTTCTTGAGCCGCGACATCAGCCTGTCCACTGTACCGGCGCGGATGAGAACGGCGTCCGGGTAGAAAGCGGGTCTGCGAGGGCATGCGTGGCTTCGGGTGAGCGGTGCGTGGAGTGGGTCGGGCTCGCCTAGCCCGGTTCGTGGGGCGGCTCAGGACCGCTACGGCCGGGCGCTTGCCCGGTTCGGAGCGAGATCGGCGCAGCAGATGCGCGGTGGTAATGTGCGACCGTGAAAGTCGCAGTCATCGGTTCCGGCTATTGGGGCAAGAACCTGGTGCGGAACTTCAACCAACTCGGCGCGCTCGCCATGGTCTGCGACGCCACCGAAACCGGCCGCGCCACCGCCCACCAACTAGCCCCCAACGCCACCATCACCGACGACCTCGAACAAGCCCTCAACGCAAACGTGCAAGGCATCGTCATCGCCACCCCAGCAGAAACCCACCACAACCTCGCCGCCCGCGCCCTCCAAGCCGGCAAAGACGTCTTCGTCGAAAAACCCCTAGCCCTCACCTACGACCAAGGCGCCCACCTCGTACAACTCGCCGAACAACACCAACGCATCCTCATGGTCGGCCACGTCCTCGAATACCACCCAGCCATCAACAAACTCCACCAACTAATCGCCGACAACCAACTCGGCAAGATCCGCTACATCTACTCAAACCGCCTAAGCCTCGGCAAGATCCGCCGCGAAGAGAACATCCTCTGGAGCTTCGCCCCCCACGACATCGCCGTCATCCTCCGCCTCACCCGCCAACTACCCTTCCAAATCACCGCCACCGGCGGCAGCTACGTCACCCCCAACATCGCCGACGTCACCATCACCAACCTCCTCTTCGACAACGGCCTCAGAGCCCACATCTTCGTCAGCTGGCTCAACCCCTTCAAAGAACAACGCCTCGTCATCATCGGCGACAAAAAAATGGCAACCTTCGACGACGTCAACAAACAACTAACCCTCCACGACCAACGCGTCGACATCCAACAAGGCCAACCCACCCCCATCAAAGGCCAAGGCATAAACGTCCCCTACCCCAACGACGAACCCCTACGCCTCGAATGCCAAGCCTTCCTCACCGCCATCAACACCAGACAACCCCCACTCACCAACGGCCACAGCGGCCTCCAAGTCCTCACCGTCCTCCAAGCCGCCCAACGCTCCCTCATCACCAACGGCGAACCCATCGCCCTACCCATCACCAACACCACCGTCCCACCACCCCACACCACACCCCAACAAACCACCCAAGCGTGATCCACCCCGACGCCACCATCCACGACAGCGCCTACGTCGACGACGGCGCCAGCATCGGCGCGCACACCAAGATCTGGCACTACAGCCACGTCATGCCAAAAGCCGTCATCGGCCAACACTGCAGCCTCGGCCAGAACGTGTACGTCGCCAACCACGTGCGCATCGGCGACAACGTCAAGATCCAGAACAACGTCAGCGTCTACGAAGGCGTCACCCTCGAAGACCACGTCTTCTGCGGCCCCAGCATGGTCTTCACCAACGTCCTCACCCCCCGCAGCGAGTACCCCCGCAACACCGCAGCAGACTACGCCCCCACCCTCGTCAAACGCGGCGCCAGCATCGGCGCCAACGCCACCATCGTCTGCGGCGTCACCCTCCATGAAGGCGCCTTCGTCGCAGCCGGCGCCGTCGTCACCAAAGACGTCCCCGCCTACACCATGGTCGCCGGCGTACCCGCCAGACCCATCGGCCACATGTCAGCAGCCGGCGACATCCTCGACTTCACCAGCAGCGACACCATCACCGACAGTCGCGGACACACCTACCAGAAGAGCGGCGACGAAGTACGGAGACTGAAGTGAAACACACCACCACACAACCCCCAGCGAACATCCCCGTCCTCGACCTCACCCCCGAGATCGACGAGCTCTGGGACGAACTCAACGCCGCCTTCCAACGCGTCATG
>CAZQVC010000261.1:0-1932 GCA_964596625.1 uncultured bacterium
GAGCAGGCCGTCGGCCGGCGCGCTCTGCGCGGCGCCGACGCTCGCGGCCAGGAGGCAAGCGACGGCCAGCGCGGCTTGCAGGGATGCTCTGAAGTGGGACACGGCAACCCTTCTAACAGCGACGGGAGTGAAGCCGGTGAGAAGTGTGGTTGGTGCGCCCGATAGGATTCGAACCTATGACCTTGGGCTTAGGAGTCCCCTGCTCTGTCCAGCTGAGCTACGGGCGCACGACCCGGCGCGGCACGTGTGGCAGCGCCGGCTAACGATTGTACAGGCTCAGCGCACCGTGACGGAGTAGCTGGCGACGCCGCCGTCGTAGAAGTCCATGACGTCGAGGTACCAGGTGCCGGGGGTCGGCAGCGCGATCTCGAACGTCGCGCCGTTGGCTTCGGTGATGTCGATGTACTCCCAGTCGCCGTCCTCGCCCCAGTTGCTGACGACCGAGCCGAACTTCAAGGCTGCGTCCACGTCGAAGTCGCTGGCCACCTCGATCACCAGTGTTGGCGTGCCAGGCGGCACCTCGATGGTGTAGGTGTGGTAGTTGATCGCCTCGGCCACGCCGGCGATCTCGGCCGAGACGCTGTGGCCGATGGCGATGGGCCCCACCAGGCAGAAGTCGCAGGGGCCGACCCCGGTGTCGGGCAGTTGCGTGGTGGCCGCCGGCTCCTCGGCGGGGGGCGTGACGGTTGGCGTGGCCGCGGCTGGGCTGCCCTGCGGCGGGGTGACCGTCGGGGTCGCGGCCGCCGGGGTGGTCGCTGCTTGCGTGGGCTGAGTGGCGCGGGGACTTGGCGCGCGCGCGACGTCGAAGACGTTGGGGCCGATGAGGGCCCATGCCAGGCTGATGGGCCTGACGTACGCCTGGTCCTCGATGTCGAGCTCGTCGTACTGGACGGTACGACCCGCAGTGGGGACGCCGATGAGGTTGCCGAACGGGTCGAAGGCGCCGCCGCCGGAGTTGCCGTGCGCGATCTTCGCGTCGGTCTTGATCCACTGCTTGCCGCCGCTCTCGAAGTCCTCACCGAGCCAGCCGGACATCAAGCCGGAGGTGAAGGTGATGGTCGAGCCAGAGATCCCGGGGTAGCCGACGATCGTGATGTTGTCGCCGGGGATCAGTTGGTTGGAGTCGCCAACGGTGACGTGAGGGAAGACGAAGGTAGGGTCGACGGGCTCCTCGTCGAACCACTCCTCGATCTTCAGCAGCGCGAGGTCGTGCGTGGGGTCGCCGGCGATGTAGCGGGCCCAGAAGTAGAACTCCGGCGCCTGGTCGGTGAAGCTCGGGTCGGTCATGAGGACCGCGTGCCAGTCGTAGTGCGTGCGGCGATCGAGGTCGCCGGCCACGTGGTAGTTGGTGAGCACGTAGCCCGACGGGCTGATGATGGTGCCGGAGCCCGACCAGTTGACAACGCTGCCCGCCGCGTCGTCGTACGGGATGATCTGCACGACCGCTTCGAGGATGTTGAGGCGGACGTCGCGGGGCAGGCCTTGTGCCATAACCCCCATGGAGCCGGCGAGCGCCAGCATGGCGAGCGCGGTTCGCAGCGAACGCATCGTTACTACCTCCGTGTGCCGTGGACCTGCTGGTGGTGTAGCCAACCCGCGCGTCGCAAGTACGAAATTGGCCTGCTGGCGGGCTTGTAGACGTGAGTCGCGCCCTAGTCGTCCTGGCCAGGCGATTCTAGCAACCCGCCTCGACGACGCGTCGGTGACGTTACTTACACCTTCGCAGGTGAGTTGCCGGCGGGCTTCAGCCGAGGACGGTGAGCGGGCCGCGTGCCGCGATCAGCGCCGCCAACCGCTTCGCGCTCAGCTTCGGCGTGCGGGCTTGGCTCTCGAAGTCGACGGAGACGATGCCGAAGCGCTTGGTGTAGCCGTACGCCCACTCGAAGTTGTCGAGCAGCGACCAGGCGAAGTAGCCGCGCACGTCGGCCCCTA
>CAZQVC010000262.1:0-1930 GCA_964596625.1 uncultured bacterium
TGCCGTTCCTCCCCCTCACCGTCGAGTACGAGGAGCGCCACTACGCCATCGGCAAGATCCCCGGCTCGTTCATGCGCCGCGAGGGCCGGCCCGGCACCCAGGCGACGCTGAACGCCCGCCTCATCGACCGGCAGATCCGCCCGCTGTTCCCCAAGCAGCTGCGCAACGAGATCCAGGTGCTGGTCACGGTCCTCTCCTCCGACCAGGAGCACGACCCCGCGCCGCTCGCCGCGATCGGCGCCTCGGCGGCGCTGCACATCTCCGACATCCCCTGGAACGGCCCCGTGGCGTGCTGCAACGTCGGCTACAGGAACGGCGAGTACGTCGCGAACCCCAGCCTGAAGGTCCTGCACGATGGCGAGTCCGAGCTCGAGCTCACCGTCGCCGCCAGCGAGGACGCCGTGCTGATGGTCGAGGCGGCGGCCAAGCAGCTGCCGGAAGACACCATGGTCGGCGCGATCGAGTTCGCGCAGCGGCAGCTCGAGCCGGTGGTGGCTCTCATCAAGCAGATGCGTGAGGACATCGGGCTCGAGAAGCGCGAGTTCCCCGCCCCCGCCGAGCTCGACCCGGCGCTCGTCGACGAGGTCAGGCAGCTCGCGCGCGAAGCCGGTCTACGAGACGCGTTCCTCACCCGCGGCAAGCACAACCGCGACAAGGCCATCAAGGCGCTGCGCGACCAGCTCATCGAACGGCGCGTCGGCGACCCCGAGGCCGAAGGCGCGGCCGAGCTCACCGCTCAGCTCAAGGCCGCGTTCGACAAGGCCGAGAAGAGCGAGATGCGGCGCCTGGTCATCGAGGAGAACCTCCGCACCGACGGCCGCTCTCCCGCCGAGGTGCGCCCCATCTGGATCGAGACCGGCGTGGTCCCGCGGGCCCACGGCTCGGCGGTGTTCACCCGCGGCGAGACGCAGGTGCTCGGCGTGACCACGCTCGGCACCGGCCGCAGCAACCGCCTGGTCGACGACCTCGGCCTCGACGACACCGAAGAGTTCATGCTGCACTACAACTTCCCGCCGTACTCCACCGGCGAGGTCAAGCGCCTGCGCGGGACCTCACGGCGCGAGCTGGGCCACGGCAACCTGGCTCGGCGGTCGCTGGTCGACATGCTGCCGTCGCAGGAGGAGTTCCCCTACGTGATCCGCGTGGTGGCCGAGACGCTCGAGTCGAACGGCTCGTCGTCGATGGCCTCGGTGTGCGCCGGGTCGCTGTCGCTGATGGACGCCGGCGTGCCGATCAAGGCACCGGTGGCCGGCATCGCCATGGGCCTCGTCATGGAGGGCGGCGAGTACCGCATCCTCACCGACATCCTCGGCTCCGAGGACGCGCTCGGCGACATGGACTTCAAGGTCACCGGCACCAGCGAGGGCGTCACCGCCCTGCAGATGGACATCAAGATCTCCGGCATCACGCCGGCGATCATGCGTGAGGCGCTGGCCCAGGCGCGCGAAGGCCGCCTGCACATCCTCGAGAAGATGCGCCAGGCCCTCCCGGCACCGCGCGCCGAGATCAACGCCAACGCCCCTCGCATCCTGCAGGTCAAGATCCCCACCGACAAGATCGGCACGGTCATCGGGCCGGGCGGGAAGCAGATCCGCGAGCTTGAAGCGATGGGCGCGACCGTCGAGGTCGCCGAGGACGGCACGGTGCGCATCTACTCCGAGGACTCCGAAGCCGCCAAGGCGGTGCGCGAGCAGATCGAGGCGCTCACCGCGAGCGCCGAGGTCGGCAAGGAGTACGACGGCACGGTCGCGAAGATCACCGACTTCGGCGCCTTCATCAACCTCTTCCCCGGCACCGACGGGCTGCTCCATATCAGCCAGATCGCCGAGGAGCGCGTGGAGCGCGTCGAGGACTTCCTCAAGGAGGGCGACAAACTCCGCGTGAAGGTCAACAACGTCGACGAGCGCGGCAAGATCGACCTGGTCAGGCC
>CAZQVC010000263.1:0-1923 GCA_964596625.1 uncultured bacterium
TCTGATGCTTCGTCGCTACCGGCGTGCGCGGGAGCCGAACGCGTTATACGCGCCGCGAATCGGGAGTGACCACGGACTGACCACATGGTGACCACACATGGGCAACGGTATAGACGACCGACCCGTTAAGCGCGTTGCAGCGGCTACCATCGGTGGCATGAGGAGCGGAAGGATGAGCGGCGCAGACACGGCCACGGTCGATGGAGCGGTTGGCGGCGATCTGCGCGGGTTCTGGACCGAGCGCTTCGACGCGCACAGGGAGTGCCCGAGGTGCCCGTCGCTGGGCGAGGTGCGCAGCTGGTTCGACGCTCTGCTCGGGGTGATGTTCGCCCAGCACGCCGTGGTCAGGTTCAAGGACCTGCCTGCCTTCGAGGCCGAGGCGCAGCGCCTCGAGCGCTCGCTCGCAGCGATGGTGTCGGAGTCGTCACGCGAGATGATCGCGGGCGGCGAGTTGGCAGCGCTGCTCTTCTCCCGTCTACCCGCGATACACCGGGCGCTGCTGGAGGACGCCGACGCCACGGTGAGCGCCGACCCTGCGGCGCGCGACCGCGACGAGGTGCTGCGGGCGTATCCGGGCTTCTACGCCACCGCCGCCTACCGGATCGCGCACGAGCTGCACGCGAACGGGGCGCTGCTGCTGGCCAGGATGCTCAGCTCCGCCGCCCACCGCGTCACCGGCATCGACATCCACCCGGCCGCCGCGATCGGGCGCCGCTTCTGCATCGACCACGGCACGGGCGTCGTGATCGGCGAGACGGCCGTTCTGGGTGAGGACGTGAAGCTCTACCAAGGGGTGACCCTGGGCGGCTTGAGCATCAAGAAGGAGGACGCCGCGAGCAAGCGCCACCCGACGATCGAGGACAGGGTCGTCATCTACTCGGGCGCGACCATCCTCGGTGGGCAGACCGTCGTGGGGCACGACAGCATCATCGGCGGCAACGTGTGGCTCACCCAGGCCGTTCCGCCCTTCAGCAAGCTCACCTACAAGGCGACCGTGGAGACGGTGACCACCGACGAGCGGGACGGGCCAGGGGAGGCGCCGCGATGAGCGTCATCGAGACGGTAGGGAACACCCCGCTGGTCGAGCTGCAGCGCCTCTCGCCCTCCGACGACGTCAGGGTTTTCGCCAAGCTAGAGGGTAGGAACCCCGGCGGCAGTGTCAAGGACAGGGCAGCGTTGTCGATGATCAGGGGCGCCATGGAGCGCGGCGAGCTCGGCCCCGGCGACCGCCTGGTCGAGGCCACCAGCGGCAACACCGGGATCGCCCTGGCGATGATCGCGCCGCGGTTCGGCATCTCACTGCGGCTCTTGATGCCGGACGACGCCACCCAGGAGAGGGTCCGCCTGATGCGCGCGTTCGGCGCCGAGGTGCAGTTGACGCCGGCAGAGCGAACCATCGAGTTCTCGCGAGAGGAGGCCGCGCGCCTGGTTCGTGAGGAGGGCTTCGTGGTGCTCGACCAGTTCGGGAACCGGGACAACGTCGCGGCCCACGAGCGGACCACGGGCCCCGAGATCTGGCGCGACACCGACGGTGAGGTCACCCACTTCGTGTCGGCGATGGGCACGACCGGCACGATCATGGGCGTCTCGCGTTACCTCAAGTCCCGCAACCAGGGCGTCCAGATCGTCGGCACGCAGCCGGCTCCCGGCTCGAGCATCCCCGGCATAAGGCGCTGGTCGCCGGAGTTCGTGCCGGAGATCTTCGAGCCGGAACGTCTCGACAGCACGCTCGACGTCAGTCGCGACGAGGCGGTGGCGGCCGCCCGCCGGCTGGCCCAGGAGGAGGGGATCCTCGGCGGCGTGAGCAGCGGCGGAGCGCTCGCCGCAGCCTTGCGCGTGGCCGCGGAGCTTGACCACGGCGTCGTGGTGTTCATCGTGTGCGACGGGGGAGAGCGCTACCTCAGCAGCGACCTGTACGGCTGA
>CAZQVC010000264.1:0-1921 GCA_964596625.1 uncultured bacterium
GAAGACCCGCTCGGGGTTGTCGATGGTCACCTCGGCTCCGTACACGCCGCCGCCCGTGCCGTCGCCCGTGGTGTCGGTGTCTGCGACGTTCCCCGTGATGCTGCACGCCTCGCAGATCGCCAGCGTAAGGCTCCCCGCGACGTACACGCCGCCGCCGTCGCCCGTCGCTTGGTTGCCGGCGATCGAGCTGGCGCCCTCCATGGTCAGGCTGAGCGGGACTTCCTCGGCTCCGGTAGCGGGGCCGTAGTAGATCCCGCCGCCCTGCTCGGCGCCGTTGCCCACCTCGCCGCCGATCGTGGTGCTGCCCTGCAGCGTGAGCGCGCCGCGGTTCAAGATGCCGCCGCCGAACAGCAGCGCCGTGTTGTTCTCAACGCTCGTGTCGACCAGCGTGAGCGTGCCCTCGTTCCAGATCGCCCCGGCGTCCTGTTGCGACTCGTTGTCCGTCAGGGTGCCGCCGTCTATGAGCAGGGTGCCTTCGTTGAAGATGGCGCCGGCCGAATCGGGGTCTCCCGAGGAGACGTTGTTCTTGATCGCGGTGTCGAAGATCTCCATGGCGCCCTTGTTCCAGACGGCTCCGGCCCTGCCCACCATGCCACCGGAGTTGTTGCTCAACGTCGAGTTCGAGATCGTGAAGGTCCCCTCGTTGATCACTGCGCCGCCCGTCTCGGCCGCGGTGTGCTCGGTGTAGTCGACCCCGTCGAAGATGACCGTGCCGGTCTCGAGGTTGACGAACCCGCCGCCACCCTCCGCCTGCGTGTTGTTGCGCACATCGACGCTGGTCAAGCTCAGCTCGCCGGAGTTGCGCACGGCCAGGCCGTCGTTCTCTTCGATCGTCGTGTTGGCGATGTCGACGACGGAGCCCTCGCCGATCACGTGGATACCCGCCACGTGGACCGTGCCTTCGACCGGCGCGGCGTTGTCGGCGATCGTCACGCGGTCGAGCTCGAGGTCGCCGTCTTCCACGGTGATGGCCCCGTTCGCATGGTCACTGATCATGCCGTCGAAGACCTCGAGCGTCCCGCCGCTCACGTAGAACCCACCGCCGCCCTCGGCGCCGCCGTCGCCGTTGCGCACGGTCGTGTCGTGAAGGAGGAGATGCCCGCCGCTGCCCACGTGGAACAGCCTCATGGCGGCTCCGGCCTCCGCCCGCTCGATGATGCTGTCGTCGCCCTGGATCGTGATGTGGCTGGTGATCGACGGCAGGGCGTTCGCGCCGTCCGAGAGATCGACCGACGTGTCAAGCGAGATCGTCTTCGGCTCAGGGATCGCGATCTCGATGACGTCGGCGCCGTCACCGGCGTTGCAGCCACCGACCTCGGCGTCCGTGTTGGCGGCCTCGATCGCGTCGCGCAGGGTGCAGTCGGGTCCGCCGCTGGTTCCCTCCGCGGAGTTCACGACGATCGGCTCATCGCTGGGCGGGTCCGGCTCGACCGGCGAGAACTTCGCGCCGACCGTCTTGTCGGCGTCCATCACGACTTCGCAGGTGGCCGTAGAGCCACTGCAGTCGCCCGTCCAGCCGACGAACTCCGCGCCATCTTCGGCGGTCGCGGTGAGCGTCACGGTGGTGCCGCCCGCGAACTCGGCGCTGCAGTCGGCGCCGCAGCTTATGCCGGCCGGGTCGCTGGTCACCGTGCCCTCGCCCGCTCCACTTAGCGTGACCTCTAGCTGGACGTCTCCCGGCTCGGGGCTGACGGGCTCACCCTGTTGCGCGGTGCGGTCCGACATGCCCGTTGCGGTGAAGGCTGCCACCAGGTACGAGTAGCGGTTGGCGGACGAGACGTCCGTGTCGACGAACTCCGTGGCGTTGGCAGCCGTCTCCCCGACCTGGTTGGTCGCGAGGACGGTGTCGTCGTCTGCGCTGTATGTCTGACGGAAGACCCTGAATCCCAACTCGCCCGTGCTGTTGTCACTCCAGTTGACG
>CAZQVC010000265.1:0-1919 GCA_964596625.1 uncultured bacterium
GTTGACGTAGCGATCGGCCAGGTCCTGCAGGGCCTGGCCCGTCGACTCGCGGAAGGCGAGCACCTCGACGCGCTTGCCGCGCTCCTGCGCCAGCTCGAGCAGCGGCGCGAAGTCGCCGTCGCCGCTGGCCAGCGCCAGCACGTCGGCCTGGTCGAACGCGCGCACCAGGTCGGCGGCGATGCCCATGTCCCAGTCGCCCTCGAGCAGCGGCCGGCCGTCGTCGGTCTGGCGGTGGACGCGCACCTTGCGCCGCTTCACGCGGTAGCCGAGGCTGGTCAGCTTGGTGAAGAAGCCGTAGGCGGTGTTGTCGCCCTCGCGCTCGACGACGTACGCGGTGGCGTGCGCCAACCGCCGCCCCCTGGCGGCGGCCTGCAGCAGGCGCTGGTAGTCGACGGCGCCGGCGTGGTGGTCCCTCGCCCCGTAGTAGAGGTTCTGCGTGTCGACGAACAATGCGACGCGCTGCTCGCGCCACTCGAAGCCGTCCGAAGCGTCCGTCTTGGCGTTCACAGCGCGAGTCTACCCGCCTAGAGCCACTTGCCCATGATCAGGTTGTCCTCGTAGCGCTCGCCCGGCCCGCCCTCCGCGCCGAGGCGGATCTGCCCCCGCTCGCGGCCCTCGTGCTCGAAGCCCTCGCGCTCGTAGAGCCTGATGGCGGCCTCGTTGCCGGCGCGCACGTGCAGGCTGACCTTGACCACGCCGACCTCGACACACCAGCGGTAGCCGTGGTGCAGCATGGCGGTGCCGACCCCGCGTCGCCGCATCCGCGGGGCGATGGCCAGCGTCAGGACGGCGACGTGCTCCAGGCGGTGCGCCGGGGGGCGGTGGAGCTCGAGCCAGCCGACGACCTCGTCCGACTCGACGGCCACGAGGTAGAGCGTGCGGTGAGGGTCGTCGGTCTCGATCCGCAGCGCCAGGTTACGCTGCGGCGCCGGCCCGTCCCCGACGAAGTACTCGCGCTCGCCGTAGATGCCCATGAGCAGCCGGGTGATGGCCGTGGCGTCGGCCGCCTCGGCCCGCCGGTAGGTGACGGGCTCCTCGACGCGGGGCATGACGCGAGTATACGGACGCTGTCTGAGGGCTGGTATCGTCGCTCAGGGAGATCACCTTGCGCAAACTCGTGTCAGCCGAATCGGTAACCGAAGGTCACCCGGACAAGCTCGCCGACCGCATCAGCGACAGCGTGCTCGACGCGATGCTGGCTCAGGACCCGGACGCTCGGGTGGCGGTGGAGACGCTGCTGACCAAGGGCCTGGCGCTGGTCGCCGGCGAGGTCACCACCAGCGCCGACGTCGACGTCCAGGAGAAGGTGAGGCTGGCGGCCAAGGAGGTCGGCTACACCGACGCCGCGTACGGTTTCGACGCCACCCACAGCGCCGTGCTCATCGCGCTCAACGAGCAGTCGCCCGACATCGCTCAGGGCGTCGACCGCGCCCAGGAGTCCTCCAGCGGCGACCCGTTCGACCTGGTAGGCGCCGGCGACCAGGGGCTGATGTTCGGCTACGCCATCGCCGAGACGCCAGAGCTCATGCCGCTCCCCATCGCCCTGGCGCACGCCATGGCGCGGCGGCTCGCCGCCGTGCGGCACTCGGGCGAGCTCGACTACCTCCGGCCGGACGGCAAGGCCCAGGTCACGCTGGCGTACGTCGATGGCGTGCCGACGTCGGTCGAGACCGTGGTGCTCTCGGCGCAGCACCACCCTGGCGTGGAGCTAGGCCAGCTGCGCGACGACCTCGAACGGTTGGTGATCGCCGAGGTGGTGCCGCCGACGCTGTCGACCGACGGCACCGTGATGCTGGTCAACCCCACGGGCCGCTTCGTCGAGGGCGGGCCGACCGCGGACGCCGGGCTCACGGGCCGCAAGATCATCGTCGACACCTACGGCGGCGCCGCGCCCCACGGCGGCGGCGCGTTCAGCGGCA
>CAZQVC010000266.1:0-1914 GCA_964596625.1 uncultured bacterium
TAGAAGCGTCGTCGACCAACGGAACGACCGCCGGTGAGTTAGGCCTGGATTGACGCCTCTTTGACGGTGGGGTTGCAACATCTGGCATGACAAGGACCAGGGCGGTATTCGGAAGGACACTTCGTTGGATCGTGGCGGGCGCCTCGTTGGCGCTCCTCGGAGGTTGCTTCACCACTCCAGAGCCCCCGTCCACACCGGCTTTCGAGGATGAGTATCTGGCTGGGCCCGCGGGTGAGATGATCGAACTCGAGGTCACGCTCCCCGGTGAGACCGAGCCGACGCCCATCACGGCCGAGTTGTACGACGGGGTCGTTCTCATAGAGGGTGACATCGCCCTGGGGACCTTGGAGGAGCTCTCGGCGACAGGTCTGGACCCCGCCGCGCACAGCGTGTCGGTAGGCTACTGGCCCGCCACGACCTCGAGCGCGCCCTACGTGTACCAGGTGCCTTACGAGATCAGCGACGACTTCCCTCAGGGCTACGTCGACAACATCATCACTCCGGCGATCGAGTATTGGAACGCGAACACGAACATCGAACTGGTCGAACGCGACGGGGAGACCGACTACGTCGAGTTCGGGGTCATCGACGGCCGATGCTGGTCGGAGGCCGGCTACAAGGGCGACGGACGTCAGGAGATCAGATTGGATCCCGACGGCTGTGCCCTTATCCGAACCGTCGTCCACGAGATCGGGCATACGGTAGGTCTCAAGCACGAGCAGCAGCGTAGCGACCGCGATGGCTTCGTCGAGATCCTGTGGCAGAACATCCAGTCGAACCCAGACAGGTCGGGCAACTTCGAACTGTACTGGGCAGGAATGCCCATAGGAGAGTACGGCTACGACTCGATCATGCACTACGGCCCCACGGCCTTCGGCAAGAGAGTGAACGGTGTCCAGTTGACTACCATCCGGACGCTGGGCGGCGCCATCGCTCCGTCGAACAGGCTTTCCGACGGCGACCTGGCCGCCGTCAGGCGGCTCTACCCGGAACGGGACCTGCCGTTCGTGGAGATCACCGATCCGGGCGGCGTGGTGAGCGTCGACGAGGGAGTCGACGTGACCTTCGCTGCCGACGCTGTGATCGCCCCAGACGTCGATGACAGCGGGATGCTGCTGATCTGGTCGCACGACAGGGGCGGCGTGCCCTTCGTCTTCGCCAACAGCGCGCCCGGAGAGGCCGTGACCCACAGCTTCTGCGACGGCCCGATCGATGTGACCGTCGAAGCGCTCATCCCAGGAGTGGGCACGTTCGGCAGCGACACCGTACGCGTCAACGTCACCGACTTAGGTCTCACCAACCCGCCGCCAGAGTGCGGCATCTCGGTAAGCATCGACGAGCCGCAGGCAGGCGCCGTCTTCCCCGAGGGCGGCAACGTCAGCCTCGCAGCGACGATCTCGGACGATCATCCGGAGACCGACGAGCCGCTCTACCCTGTGCTTTGGCGCCTTGGCGGACCGGAAGGCACGATCCTCGGTACCGGCCTGGAGTCGACGACGAAGCTGGGGGCGGGTGAACACACGATCTTCGTGTACTACGGTGCCGCGCAGGACTCGGTTACGGTCACGGTCGTCGAGGCGGGAACGCCGCCGGTAGCCACGATCAGCAGTCCGATGGACGATTCGCTGCACAATTGGTTCGACCTAGACGGTGTCAACTCCTACCTCGACTTGGCGTTCGCGGGGTCGGCCGTTGACGATCAAGATGGCGCACTGTCCGGGGCATCTCTGGTCTGGGAAGTCCGCCGTGCGGGCGAAAGTGCGTACCAGCAGCGGGGCACGGGCACGTCGCCGACTCTCAGGTTCCCGATGGAGGCGAACACCGTGACCTACGACGTGCGGCTCACGGCGACGGACTCCGGTGGCATGAGCGACTCCGTGACCATCCAGATCAGGATCCTCTGGCCGCCGACTT
>CAZQVC010000267.1:0-1904 GCA_964596625.1 uncultured bacterium
GGGACGAAGGCGCTGAGTTCGGCGTGACGGTGGTGAAGCGCGCATATCGGGGCCAGGGCGTGGCGCGGGCGCTGAAGCTACTAGCCCTCGCTTACTTGGGGAGCCAGGGGTGGTCCTCGGTCGTGACTCGGAACGACCCGCGCAACGAGGCCGTGCTACGCCTCAACAAGCGGCTGGGGCTCAGCGTGTACAAGCAGGGGTCCTAGGTGTAGAAGCCGCTTGCCGAGCCGCTGCTCCAGGTCGACCGACGGGTCAGTCGACTAGTTCAGACACCCATTGAGGGACAGTCGCGGTGGCCGGTCCCTCGCGCACGTCGTCGAAGACCGATGCGACCGCGTTAATACGCAGGTTCATCTCGACGGTCCTGGCCCCGGCTGCTGCAGCGGCGCCGACGAAGCCGGCCGCGGGGTAGACGACCCCCGAGGTGCCGATCGCCGCGAACAGGTCGCAGTTCAACAGGGCGTCCTGGATAGTGTCGAGATGGTACGGAACCTCACCGAACCAGACGACGTCCGGCCGCAGCGTCGCCTCACCGCACAGCGGGCAGGCCGGGCCATGGCCCAGATCCGTCGACCAGTCGACGCGCCCTCCACATCTCGCGCAGCGCGCCTTCAAGAGCTCACCGTGCATGTGCAGGACGTCAGGTGAGCCGGCACGCTCGTGCAGATCGTCGACGTTCTGCGTGACGAGGGTGACGTGGTGGTCGCTGTCCGTCGCGAGGCGCGCGAGCGCAAAGCGCGCCGCGTTTGGCTCGACCTCGCGTAGTTGCCTGCGCCTCGCGTCGTAGAAGCGGTGAACGAGGTTAGGGCCGCGTGCGAACGCCTGTGGCGTCGCGACCTCCTGAACGTCGTGACCTTGCCACAGCCCATCGCTGTCCCGGAAGGTCTTCAGGCCTGACTCGGCCGAGACTCCGGCGCCCGTGAGGATGACTATGCGCACTGTGATGGCTTCACAGGCAAAGGCCTGGCGTCGTCGGCTTACTGTACGACCGGGACGTCGACCCGGTTCGTACGTTCAACACCGCTAAGACCTAGACCGCTCCAGACCACGCTATCTGGACACCAATTCGGGGAGATCTTCGGCCCGCGCCTCGGCGGCGGCGGCGAAGCCTTCGAGCGCACTCGCCAGTTCACGGAGCGCATCCGGGACCAACTCGTAGTAGACCCAGCGCCCGCGCCGCTCCGCGCTCACGAGGCCAGCGTCGACGAGCTGCTTCATGTGGTGACTGACGGTGGGTTGTGTGAGCCCGAGGTACGTCTCCAGGTCGCAGCCGCACACGCCGTCGTTCTGGGAGCAGGAGTTCGTGACGGGCGTAGCGAGGAACTGGAGGACCCTGAAGCGCGTAGGATCGCCGAGCAGTTTCAGCTTGCCGGGCAACTCGTTCATGACATCGATGTTAGTCGATGCCGCCGCCGAGAGGTCTACTGCTAGGCGGCCCTGAAGCTAAAGATAAGCATTGACGGGCGTCGATGCATCGACTAATGTCTATGTGTCGGGCGGCGGCTGGACCCCCGTCTCGAAGAGGCCGCCGCACTCAAAAACTCACGGACAGGCAGGGAGTCAGTCATGACCACCGCGGAGTTCCTAGCCCAACTCGAGCCCCACACCAACGAGCCGCTCGTCTTCGAGGCCGCTGGCGCGCGTGTCCCAGGTGGCTACCACGTCACCGAGTTCAAGGCCACGAGCGTGAACGCCGTTGACTGCGGCGGCCGCGCGGCGAGCTGGCAAGAGCTCGTGCTTCAGGTGCTACCGCCCGCCGGCGACGAGGACGCCGCGCCCATGAGCGTAGGCAAGTTCCTCTCGATCTATCGACGCGTGGAGCGCGCGATGCCGCTCCCGGGGGGAGCCGTGGTACGAGTCGAGTACGGTGCGAACGGGGAAAGCGCCGTCAGCTACCCCGTCTC
>CAZQVC010000268.1:0-1901 GCA_964596625.1 uncultured bacterium
AAGACGAGTTATCAGGTTTTTTACTTGGCCGACACACCTACTCCAATGCGCTGCCTAAGTGCCAAGCTCTACGCACGTCGACTTAGTGAAGCCCCTATGAGCACTCTGTGTCATCTCGGTCTATCGCAAATCGCTCTGCTCCAGACCGATCAGCGAATCGCACCCGTGCTCTTGCCATCTCCGGATTCCGAGTTGTCATGACAATAACCGGAGTTGGCCGCCCCGGCAAAACGTCTTTGAATTCAAGATATCAAGTATCAACTGTAATGAACGTACCTTCTGCGATGTAATATTCGGCGGGCGCCTTCGCAAATCGCTTCGTATTTTGTTCGTTGTTTGTGACCTGTCCCTCGACAATCGCGCATCTACCAGGGCTAGACCACACCCGGCGCCGGCTTTCAATAACGACGTCGCTATTTCCACAAGAGTCGGTCGAATTCTTTCTACTTTCACCCCATACTGCGCCTTGTAATCTTTGGGACACTCGCTTGAAGTAGCCTCCCATGCTATTCTCATGGAGCTCAAACATCGCAGAATCCACCTAGGTTAAGCCTGTGGGAAGACGTCAGGGGGGATGCATTAGAAGAATCTGGCACTTTATTGGTGGCGGTCTACTTTCCGGAATTGTCACCTACATGTCAGTTAGCGCACTCACTTCCGAACCCCAGACATGGGCTTTTTTTGGCGGCTGGTTGGTTGTGGGCGGACTCCTTACCGTGAGTGCCAAGCCGTGGTCCAATACTTGGTTATTCTTGGCCATCGCGAGCTTCGCGATGCCATTGCTTGGGGTTCCTTGCGGGTGCAAGCATTGCCGCCAGGGATCCCATGTTTCACGAAAGTGACGCGGCGGCTGCCGGTGCAGCAATAGGCAGCTTGATCATTGGTGGCGTCGGTGCCTTCTTTGGGTTCTTTCTAGGAATAATTTTCGCGCTTCTGGCGTACTTTACGCGGAAGGGTGAAGTGCGCCAAAATACAGAACCATAGTTCAACTTGTTTGACCTGCGCTCGCCTTAGTTGTAATGCCCAACTTGTTTCCAAGCGCTTCGGAATTTCTCGACCCTCGTTAGAGCTTTAAGACAGTATCGGCCCTGACAGCGAGAGCTTCAATAGGGTTCTCCATTCAGGAACACTAGAATTGAACCGTCCGCTCTGCGCTGGAACACTAGCACGTACTCCGGTTCCATGAAACCGGTGGATCCATGAATGCTCACGCTGACCACTTGCGCTGCGCTGTTCGTCAACGCAGTAAAGACGGGCAACGCCGCAGCGCGAGCCTCCTCGGGCGTCGGACTCGCCAGCGCGAGTTTCACAATCGCATGCCGACCATAATTGGGTAGGTCGACGGTGATGGCGGTGCCAAGCTCCTCGCCTAGCACACCCATTACAGCGCGTGCGACGTCTTGGGCTGAGGCTAACGAAAAAATACAAACGACGAGCATGCACGCCAACAATTGAATTTTTCTCATGCGAACCAGCGTAGCGCAATTTGTTGCTCGTCAAGACCGCAATTGAGGCATCGAACGCGCTATCCAGTACTTCCACGCGATCCGCGAGTACCTGACCGAACGCAAGAGCCGTTACCAGGCCATCGTCGCGTTCTCTGGCGAGCACGAGTACGGCGGCGCCAAGGTCACCGAGGCGTGACTCAACGGCTTCTCTTCGAACCTAATCGCCGATAAAATCCGGGGGGTCCCGTACCGCTTCCTGGTGGTCGCCGACAAGTTCCAGACTGGCTACGACGGGCCGCTGCTGCACACCATGTACGTCGACAAGGTGCTCTCGGGCGTCAAGGCTGTGCAGACCCTGTCGCGCCTCAACCGCGTGCATCCGAAGAAGCACGACGTCTTCGTGCTCGACTTCATGAACGACGCCGACACCATCCAGGAGTCATTCGCCCAACT
>CAZQVC010000269.1:0-1895 GCA_964596625.1 uncultured bacterium
CCGAACGAGGCGTCGAACATCCACACGAACACGAAACCGGCGACCACACCAGGAACCGCCCACGGCAGCGTTAGCAGGGTGCGGCTGATCCGCGTGAAGGTGTTGCGCTGGTTGAGCAGCAGCGCCGCCGCCAGTCCGACGGCGTAGGCGATGACGGTGACGAACGCCGCGTAGACGAGCATGATGACCAGCGCGTGCCAGAAGTTGTCGTCGTTGAAGAGGTTGCGGTAGTGCGTCAGCCCGACGAAGTCGTCCATCTGCCGCGGCCTGGCCAGGTTGCCGTTGCGCAGGCTGAGGGACACGGTCCGCACGACGGGGTACGCCACCATCGCGACACTGAAGATCGTCGCCGGCAGCATGAGGCTGTAGCCGAACAACCGGCGGCGGGTCGACCCCCGGATGCGGCGCCTGGGTGGGCGGGGACTCGGTTGAGTCCCCGCCCTACCGGCGATCGTCACTGGGTAAGGCTCTCCATCAAGGCTTGGATCTCGGCCAACGCAGCGTCGATGCTCTTGTCTCCGTAGAACACCTCGGACAGCGCGTCGATGACGCCCTTGTCGATCTCGTTCTGGGCGCCTTCGAGGCCGGGGATGAAGTAGTTCTTGCCGGTCTGCTCGACCTCGGCGAACGTCTCGAGCCAGGGGTTCGACTCGAGCGCGGTCTCGGTCAGTGCGCCTTGGCGCGCTGGCGTCACGCCGGCCATCTCGCCGTAGCGCTCCATCCACTCCTGGCTCGTCACCATCTCGATGAACTCCCAGGCGAGGTCCTTGTGATCGGCGTCGCGAGCTATGGCGAAGCCGTTGCTGGTGCCGGCGGTCTGGTTCGGGAACGGCATCAGGGCCACTCCGATGCTGGGCAGCAGGTCGGGGTTCTCGCTGCGCACGCTGGTCATGACCCAGGGTCCTTCGATGATCATCGCCGAGCGGCCTTCCCAGAAGATCTGGCGGGCCTGCACGCGGTCGGCGCCGTGCGGGACCAGGTTCTCGTCGATGAGCGCCTGCTCGAGCTCGATCGCCTCGCGGTTGGCGGGGTTCATGACGTCGGGCTCGCCCTCGGCGTTGCCCCAGTTGCCGCCCAGGCCGATGACGAAGTTCTTGAGTCCGTAGATGTGGGCGTTGTTGTCCATGCGGGTGGTGAGCGAGAAGCCGAACTGCGTGACGTTGCCATCTGGTCCGGTGATGGTCAGTGCCCGCGCCGCCTCGAGCAGCTCATCTGCGGTGGTCGGTACCTCGACACCGGCCTCCTCGAGCATGTCGCGGTTGTACATCAGCGCGATCGGTGAGCCCGAGACCCACACGCCGAGCGTGTCGTCTCCGGCCTGGCCGGCCTCCCACAGGTAGGGCGCCCAGGTCTCCTCGATGTCGGTGCCGGCGACGCGGTCGTTGAGCGGCTCGAGCCAGTCGGCGTCGACAGCCAGGAAGTAGAGCTGTGACAGGTATTGGAGGATCTCGGGCGGGTCACCAGCCACGAACATGCGCGTCAGCTGGTCGGCGTAGTCGGCGCTGGCGACGGGGATCTTCTCGATCGTGACCCCCGGGTGCGTGGCCTCGAACTCCTCGATGGCTGCGCTGAAGAACTCGTCGTATCCGGGCTGTCCCCACTGCCATGAGGGGAAGCGGAGGGTCACCTGCTCCTGGGCGACGGCGAAGGAGGAGAGCATTAGCGCGAGGGCGCCAACGAGCAGGGCAAGCCGTGCGATCGGGAAACGCTTCATGCGGTGCCTTTCTGTTGCGTGACGTTACGTGCGACCGGGCCGTGTCCCGGATTGCTGCCGGATGTTCGTGACGCTCCTTTCGGTTCACTTCCGGCGGGATGGACGCTCATTGCTTGCCGGGGTCATTCGATCGGCGCCGCTCGCCATCCCTCGGTGAAACGATTCATGAAACGATTCACAG
>CAZQVC010000270.1:0-1893 GCA_964596625.1 uncultured bacterium
GGTGCGATCGTGACGTAGTCGCCGCTGGCGCCTGGACCGGTCCACTCGACGGTGAAGGTCGCGCTCGGCGCCACCTCGGTCGGCGCGGCGAGGGTCACGGTCGTCGGCGTCACGGTAACGGCCGAGCTCGCCAGGACGCGCTGCTCGGAGCCGCTTAGGTAGCGCACCTCGTAGGTGCCCGGTTCCACCGGCGCGACGAGGTCGAGATCCGGTCCCCAGGCGGTGAAGCTGTAGCTCAGGTAGGTGGTCGCGGGTGCGCCCTGCGGCGCGAAGACGACCATGTCGCCGGGGCCGTCGGGCCCCTGCCAGCTGACTGACACGTCCGTTCCGGCCCCCACCTCGGCCGGCACCGTGACGCCGACCTCGGCAGCCACGACCGCCAGCGGACGGCTGGCCAGCACCCCGCCACCCGAGCCCGCCAGGTATCTGATCTCGTACGTGCCCGGTTCCACGGGCGCGGTCAACGTCCCCGGGTTGCCGTGCAGGGTGAAGGCGTACGCGAGGTACACGCTCGGCTCGGTGCCTTCCGCAGCGACAACCAGTAGGTCGCTGTCGTTGCCTGGCCCCTCCCAGGCGACCTCGAAGCTGCTGCCGCTCGCGACCTCCGCGGGCGCCTCGAGGCTCGCGGACACCGGCGCGGCCATGAACGGCGCGCTGCGGCCAACGACGCGGGTTCCGCCTTCGGGCAATATCAGGTGATAGCGCGCTTCGAGTTCCTCTTCCCCGAACGGCACGACCACGTCGGCCGCTCCGCTCTCCCCGGTAACGCCCTCGACGGAGAGCAGCAGGTCGTCGGGCGCGCTCACCGGCGCGACCGTGATCCACGCCGAGGCGCCCGCGCCCGCTCCCGTGAAGGCCACCTCGGCCCGGCTGCCCATCACGGGGCTCGCCGGTGAAACCGTCAGCTCCACCTCGAACGCCGGCGCTAGCTCGAACGCGAACTGATTCTCGGCATCGGGAGCCACCGACAACCCCGCGAACGTTAGCGGAGCGTCGGAGAAGGCGTCGGAGACCACCGCGGCGTAACTGCCTGCGGGCAACTCGAGGGCGAACTCACCAGCAGCGGTCGAAGGGAACACGTGCTCGGAGCCTCCCAGCGACTCCACGAAACTGACGGCCGCAGCATCGGTCGCCGGCTGCCCGTCACGCGTCAGACGCACCGTTACACGCAGACCCTCCTCAGCCGCAGGCAGCTCCACCGCGCGAACCAGAGCCTCAGCCAGCTCCGCTGCGCTGTTGGCGTTCTGGAACGTGCCGATACCCTCGAAGCTGCGCATCGCCCGCTCGTCGAGGGCGAAGCCGATGATGTGGAGGTCGATCTCGAAGCCCTGGCCCGCGAGGCGCTCAGCCACGGCGCGGACGTCACCCCCGCACGACTCCTCGCCATCGGTGACCAGGACGATCACCTTGCGTCCGGCCGCACCCTGGAGATCTTCGGCGGCCCGCTCGAGCGAGTACGCGATGGGCGTCGCGCCGAGCGCCTCGGTGCCCTGAACCGTTCTCAGCAGCAGGTCGCGGTCTACCGCTCCCACCGGCACGCGCAGCACGCTGTCCTCGCAGGCG
This sequence comes from uncultured bacterium, assembly GCA_964596625.1. Taxonomy (GTDB): domain Bacteria; phylum Deinococcota; class Deinococci; order Deinococcales; family Trueperaceae; genus DASRWD01. Next base: position 1,564 of record CAZQVC010000270.1, read on the forward strand.
CCCTCGTCGAGAGCCATCATCTGCGAGCCGTAGATCCTCAAGCCAACGCTGAGGTCGGCGCTCTCCGGCAGCTTGCTGATGAAGTCGGCCAGAGCCTCCTTGGCTGCCGTGATGCGGTAGCGACCGTCGTCGAGCTCGTTGAACATCGACCCGGACGCGTCGAGGATGAGCAGCACATCGGCCCGGTCGGGGTCGGCCGGCTGCGCCGACGCCACCGCGATAACGAGGATGACGAACGCGAGGATGAGCCTCGCCGCCCGGGCCGAGAAGCCCCGCCCAAACCCCACCGACAGCGCAAGGTCACGCATGGTCCCTCTCTCAGGTAAGGCA
>CAZQVC010000271.1:0-1892 GCA_964596625.1 uncultured bacterium
GGGCCATTACGCCGGCGGAGGCGTTACATCGTCGTTACGTCGTAGGCGCTGGCGTTGACGCGGTTGGTCGGGCTAGCCGGCGGCTTCCGCGCGTCGGCGGGCCTTGGCGGCCAGCCGCTGCTCGTACAGCGAGATCCACAGGCCGGCGCCGACGATGACGACTATGCCGGCCCACGTGAAGGCGTCGGGCAGGTGACCGTAGGCCAGGTAGCCGAAGATCACGGCCGTGACGATCTCGGCGTAACCCAGCGGCGCCAGCCAGTTGGCGGGCGCGTGATCGAACGCCTTGATCAGCAGGAAGTGACCTCCGGCCGCGAGGATGCCGAGCAGCACCATGATGCCGAAGTCCGGCAGTGTGGGAGGCACCCAGAGGAACGGCGCCACCAGCGACATCACCAGCGCCCCTATCACCGCCGTGTAGCCGAGCGTCACCAGCGGCGGGGCGCTGCCGGCCAGGCGCCTGGTGAACATCATGTAGAAGCCGTGCACGACGCCCGCGGCGATGGCCAGGGCGGCGCCCCAGCCGACCACGCCCTCGACCTGGGTGCCGGGCCGTAGGATGAGCAGCACCCCGAGGAAGCCGACGACCACAGCCAGCACCCGCCAGCCGCCGACGCGCTCGCCGAGCAGGAACGGCGCCAACACCGTGACGACGGCCGGCGACACGAAGAACAGCGCGAGCACGGTGGCCTGCGGCATGACCGAGAGCGCGAAGAAGAACAGCAGTGTCGCACCGAGCAGAAGCCCACCCCTCACCAGTTGCAGGCCGATGCGCTGCGGCACCAGCGCCCGGCGGCCGAAGCGCAGCAGCAGCAGGGGCAGCATGAACGCGAAGTGGAAGAAGTAGCGGGCCCAGACGACCTGCGGCACCGGGTAACGTTCGCTCAACCCCTTGGCCAGCCCGTCCATGATCGGCAAGAGGGTCATGGCCGCGAGCATCAGCAGCGAGCCGACGAGCAGGTTGGTGGGCGGAGGCGAGAGGTCCGGGCGTGCCGCGCCACCCGGGCTCGGTCTGCGGTCGCTCTGCGTGGCTGACGGCATCCGGCCGAGCCTATCACCGGGTCCGGAGCGTGAAGCGCGCCTGAGGTCAGGGGGCGAGGCTTGCGCCGAACAGCTCGCGCACGTTGGCCTCCCTGATGCTCCTCAGGTTCTGCGGAGCGACGTGCTCGAGTCCCTCCTCGGCCGCACCGGTGCCCATCGGGAAGGGCCAGTCGCTGCCGAGGACCAATCGCTCGGGGCCGAGGACCGCGATCAGGAAGTCGACGTAGGCCGGCGAGTGCACCACGGTGTCGACGTAGAAGCGGCGCACGAGGTCGATGACGTCGCGCTGTAGCGAGGGCACGCCGGGCCTCTGCGTGTCGACGCCTAGCTGCCAGCGGCCCACCAGCGTGGCGACCGCCGCTCCGCCGTGGGAGAGGACGACGTCGAGCTTCGGATGACGCTCCAGCACGCCGCCGAACACGAGGTGGGCGGCCGCGAGCGTGGTCTCCATGGGGTAGCCGAGGAGGTTGGTCAGGTAGAACTCGTCGAGCCTCTCGTCCGGCGGATGGCCTGGGTGCAGTAGCACCGGCAGACCTCGCTCGGCGAGCGCGCCCCACAGCCTGTCGTACTCCGGTCGGTGGAACCGCCCGCCGTTGAGCTCGGTGCCGAACGTGACGCCGGCCCAGTCATCGCTCAGTTCGTCAAGCAGACTCATCGCCAGCTCCGGGTCCTCGGCCGGGAGGAAGGCGAGCCCGTGGAGACGTCTGGGGTGATCGGCGATCACCGCGGCGAGGGACTCGTTGACGAAGTCAGCCCAGGCTCTGCGTTGGGTGCTCGGCTGGTCGGCGCGGAACAACAGGGGAGGCAGCGCGACGAAGCCGCCGACCAAGCGGTCCGCGTCGAGGCGAGCG
>CAZQVC010000272.1:0-1877 GCA_964596625.1 uncultured bacterium
ACCACGGTGGGGAACTGCGTCAGCAGCTGCGCGCCGATGCGCCTCACGTTGTCCATGTCGACCTCGTCGGCGCCCTCGTCGAACGCGCCGAGCATGGAGATCGCGCTGCGCAGCAGGTGCATGGGCGCGGCTTCCTTGGGCGCGGCCTCGAGCATGCGGAACACGCTGTCGGGCACGCTGAAGGAGCCGGCGAGCTCGGCGTTGAAGGCGTCGAGCTGGGTGGCGGTGGGTAGTTCGCCGTTCCACAGCAGGTAGACGACCTCTTCGAAGCTCGCCTTGTCGGCGAGCTGCCTGATGTCGTAGCCGCGGTAGATCAACTCACCTTTGGCTCCGTCGATGTGGCAGATGGAACTGGCGTCGATGTTGACCCCGTCCAAGCCACGATTGATGGTCTGCTCCATCTTCCCTCCGGGTCTCGGCGCCGGCGTGACGCTTCTCAGCGGGGCCGTCGCAAGCGAGCAAGCAAGTAAGTCTACCGAACGGGGCCGGTCGGCCGCTCCCGCTCACGCCGCGCACGCCAGTACAGCAGTCCCGCGAGGACCGCGACCAGCGCGAACGCCACGACCATCTGGCCGCCCGCGGCGACCACGCCGAGCATCACGCCGAGGCCAGCGAGGATGGCGCCGAGGATCAGCGCGACGCGGTTGGCGGTGGGGTGGATGCCCTCTGCAGCGGCCAGCGCGGCCCCGACGCTGGCGAGGTAGGCGCCGTCCCAGGCGAGGTTGGCCTCGAACAGGATGCCGATCCCCGAGCCCACCAGCGCCGCGCCTATCAACAGGAAGCCGCGGGTGCCGAGGCGCGCGTAACCGAGCAGGAACGGCGCGCCGGCCAGGGCCACCCAGAGGAACGCCGCGCTGCCCAGCAGTCTGGCGAAGATGATCAGCAGCACCAGGACGATGAGGCCGATGGCCGCCAGGCTGGAGGCGTCGAGGCGGGAGAGCGTCGAGAGCGGGCGTCGCACGTTCTCATGATAGCCGCGTGGGTAGGTGCGCCGGGTCTCGGGTCTACCGCGGTGGGTAGTCCGTTACGTGGGGCCGTTGGGGGCGGTGGTATGGTGCGAGCAGCACTCGACCGCTGCTGTCACGGGCGCGGATGTACGCCTACGTAGGCCAGTTGGGAGCACCGCATGATCCGCGAATCGCCAAGCTTCCCGCCGTTCACGGAAGAGCCGATCAAGCTGATCGGCGAACGCGGTGAGTGGCTAGCGCCGTTCGAACTAGACCTCGAAGACGAAGAGCTCCGCGACTTCTACCGCGACATGCTCCTCGGCCGCCTGGCCGACGAGCGCCTGACACGGCTACAACGTCGCGGCAAGAGCAGCTTCGTGGCTCCCGCCGCCGGGCACGAGGCCGCCCAGGTCGGCCTGGCTCACGCCATGCAGCCCGGCCACGACTGGCTCTACCCCTACTACCGCGACCTATCGCTAGTCTTGGCCTACGGCCTACCCCCGGTAGAGTTCATCGCCCAGACCATGGGCACAAGAGCAGACCCCAACCGCGCGCGACAGATGCCTTACCACCCAGGCTCGCGCGCGTTGAACATGTTCACGGTCGCCTCGCCGATCGCGTCTCACATCCCGCCGGCCGTCGGCACGGCGCTTGCCATGAAGCTCGCCGACAGCTCGCAGGTGACGGTCGTCAGCTTCGGTGACGGGGCCACCAGCGAGGGCGACTGGCACGCAGGCATCAACCTCGCCGGCGCCCAGGGCGCGCCGATCGTGTTCGCCTGCCAGAACAACGGCTACGCGATCAGCGTCGACCTCAAGCGCCAGACAGGCTCCGAGAACATCGCCGTGAAGGCGCACGCCTACGGCATGCCCGGCTACCTGGTCGACGGCATGGACGTGCTCGCCTCCTACTACGTCTCGCGGGAGGCCG
>CAZQVC010000273.1:0-1873 GCA_964596625.1 uncultured bacterium
AGCCTGAGCGAGCTGCGCTCCGCTCTCGGCGAGAGCCGGCTCGAGCTGGCGCAACCGAAGATCGCCCGCCACGTCGACAGCTACTACGACACCGCGGACGGCGAGCTCGAGGCTGCCGGCTGGGCGCTGCGCATCCGCCGCCGCGGCGAGCGGTCCTTCGCCACGCTCAAGGGCGCCGCCAGGCGGGAGGGCGCGCTGCACAGCCGTGAAGAGCTGGAGGTCGAGATCGGCGCCGGCGGCGCGAGCGAGCCTGCCAGGCCCGGCGCCGACTGGCCAGCCGAGATCGCAGCTGCGCTGCCGGACACCGTGGATCCGGCCGAGCTAAAGGTCGAGCTGGAGCTTCACGTGCGGCGCGTCACGGTGGCGGTCAGCCGTGCCGGCAGGCAGGTGGCCGAGCTCGCCTTCGACGAGGTCGAGTGCCGGCCGCCGGGGCAGCTCGAGTCGGGGCTGGCGCTGCGCGACGCGCCGCACTTCACCTTCAACGAGATCGAGATCGAGGCGACTGGTCAGGAGGGCGGCACTGACGCGCTCGAGGAGCTGGCCGACGCTCTTGGCGACCTACTGCCGCTGACGCCGTCGACCACCTCGAAGCTGGAGCGCGCCAAGGTCCTGTTGGGGCCGTTCCTCGAGGGTTGAGCCGCTAGGAACGCCGCCCGACCGTCGGCTCTTACGCCGCCGGCCTGGACAGCGCGCCGCGGCCAGCGCATTACTGCGCGAGGTACCCGCCGTCGACCGGGATGTACGCGCCGGTCATGAACGAGGCCCTGTCGGTGGAGAGGAAGAGCGCGAGCTCGGCGACCTCCTCGGGATCCCCGAGTCGGCCGATGGGGTGCTTGGAGACGAGCATTGCGTTTGCCTCCTTGTCCTCCTCCAGCGCGGCGATCAGCGGCGTGTGGATGAAGCCGGGGCCGACGGCGTTGACCCTGATGCCCTGAGTGGCATAGTCGAGCGCGGCGGTCTTGGTGAGGCCGACGACGCCGTGCTTGGCGGCGACGTAGCCGGCGGAGCTGGGGAAGCCGGCCTGGCTGAGGATCGAGCCCATGTTGACGATCGCGCCTCCGCCGGACTTCAGCATCGCGGGGATCTCGTACTTCATCCCGTAGAACACGGCGCTGAGGTTGATGGCGATGACCTGCTCCCAGCCCTTCACCGACATGTCGCCGACCGGGTTGCTCTCGCCGCCTATGCCTGCGTTGTTGCAGGCGACGTGGAGCCCGCCGAAGCGCTCGACGGCCTTGGCGACCATCTGCTCGTTGTCCTCGGGTTTCGACACGTCGGTCCTGACGAAGAGCGCCTCGCCGCCGCCGCGCTCGATGGCCTCGACCGTCTCGTTGCCGTTCTCCTCCGAGAGGTCGGCGATGACGACCTTGGCGCCCTCGCGCACGTACGCCTCGGCCAACGCGCGGCCGATGCCGGAGCCTCCGCCTGTGACCAGCGCGACCTTGCCTTGAAGTAGAGCCATGGTCAAACCCCTTCCCGCGACCGGCCACGGGCAGGGCGAATACGTTCGTCGGGCTGGGCCGTTCGCTGCAGGCACCCGCCTCGGCGGGCCTGAACGGGCAGCATCGCACGGCGCCAGATGAGCTTGCCAGCGGCGAAAGTCCCTCGGTAGGGGCGACGTTATACTCGGCCACATGAACGAGGTAGCCGGGTCCGACGGGCGCGCAAGCCACGCCACCACACGCTCCGCCGCAACGGGAGAGCCGCGCGCGGCACACGCGCCGCCGCGCGACGAGCGCGTCTTCGAGCTGATCGACCGCGAGTTCGAGCGCCAGCGGGACGGCCTCGAGCTGATCGCCTCGGAGAACTTCGTCTCCCGGCAGGTGATGGAGGCCGTCGGCTCGGTGCTGACCAACAAGTACGCCGAGGGCTA
>CAZQVC010000274.1:0-1859 GCA_964596625.1 uncultured bacterium
GTGCGCTCGCTCGTCACGTGTGGCTCCTCACGAGAGTCTCCTCACGTAGAGCCCCTGACGACCAAGGTGGCCGCGAGTGTCTCGGGTGCCGGGGTGGCCGCCTGCTGGAGGTCGGTTGCGACCCGCCTGGGGGCTGACCGCCTGAGGTCGGCCGGCGCCTCGAGCATTGACAGCAGACGCCGGGCGCCGAGTCGGCCGAGCTCCTGCTTCTCGACGCGGACCGTCGAGAGCGGGGGCTCTGCCTGGGCGGCGAGGTGGATGTCGTCGAAGCCCACCACCTTCACGTCGTCCGGCACGCGCAACCCGGCCTGGTGCAGCGCCCGGTACGCGGACAGCGCGGCGGGGTCGTTGGCCGCCAACACGCCGTCCGGGACGAGGCCGCCGGCCAGCACGCGCTTCATCGCGTGGTAGCCGCCGTCCCAACTGTCGCCGCCGGCTGCGATGCCGGTGGCCAGCAGCTCGACGCCGCCCGCAGCCAGGCCGTCACGGAAACCTTCCAGGCGCTGGCGGAAGTTCGGGTTGTCCAGGTTCTCCGCGACGAACGCCGGCCTCTTGGCGCCGCGCTCGAGCAGGTGCCCGGCCGCGATGCGCCCACCCTGGTAGTGGTCGGTGTTCACCGAGGGCAAGCCCTCGAAGGCGTTGTCGATGAGTACGACGGGCCTTGCGCTGTCACGCAACGCGACCAGGTCCTCGTCGGCGATGTCGCACCCCACCACCAGCAGGCCGTCGACCCGGCCCTCCCGCGCCAGGTCGAGCAGGTCGCCGCGGCGCCTCAGGCTGCTCAGCAGGAGGTGCTTGCCGGCCTCTTCGAGCACCTCTTCGATGCCGCCGATGACCTCGGCGTAGAAGGGGTTGAGGATCACCGGGGCGTGCCGCGACATGATCGCGACGCCGATGTTGTCGGTGGCGCCAGTCTTCAGGCTGCGCCCCAGGTTGCTGCGCGTGTAGCCGAGGTCGGAACACGCCTGGAGCACGCGCTGACGCGTGGACTCCGACACCTCGGGCTCGTCGTTGAGCACACGGGAGACCGTGGCGATGCCGACGCCCGCCCTGCTCGCGACCTCCTTGATGGTTACCTTCACGACGCCCGTGTCCGCTCTCTTCCGCGAAAGCCGTGCCGTTGCTGGAAACGTTTCCAGCAGGATATTTGATGGGCTCGTGAGCTGTCAACGGCGGTGAGTCTTCTGGTGTTAGCCGGTCACGGCGTCACCCGTGGCGCCGCACGCCGAGCGGCGGTCCAGTCGAACACCCACGTGGAGCTGCCGTCGGCGCTAAAACGCTCCCCGGTCTTCTCGAATCCGGCCTTCAGGAGGACCCGGTGAGACGCCCTGTTCTCCGGCCCGGTGGTGGCGATGATGCGCTCGAGGCCGTGCTCGGAGGACCCGTACTCCACGATGCCCCGCACGGCCTCGGTCGCCAGGCCCTTGCCCCAATGCTCCCTCGCGAACGCGTACTTGACCTCCGGCTCGCTCTGGCCGCCAGGGTGGACGATGCCGATGAAGCCGATGACGTGACCGCCAATGTTGTCCTCAAGGGCGAACATCCCGTAGCCGCGTCGCTCGTAGTTGGTGGCCGTAACCTCGAGCCAGCGCTCGCCTTCCTCAAAGGTCAGCGGCGTCCCGTCACCCACCCAGCGCACGGTTTCTGCGTCGCCGTACACGGCTAGGAGGGCGGCGAGGTCCGAGTCCCGCCACCGCCGCGCCGTGAGCCGTTCGGTGCGGAAGACAAGCCGATCTGCTTCGTTCACGACGTCGACAGCTACGACAACAGTCACGACAACAGGGGGAGCTCGAGCACGACCTCGCCCTGGTCCATGCGGCCGGTTTCCCGGAACCCGGCTCGCAGGTACACGATCTCCG
>CAZQVC010000275.1:0-1856 GCA_964596625.1 uncultured bacterium
TCGAACGACCGCACGCGCGCCTCGTGCGCGTGGACCATGGTCGTGACCATGATCTCGTCGGCCTGCGTCTGCTCGACCAGGGCGGCGATCTTCTGGACCACGGTGTCGGGAGCGCCGACCAGGTGGCGCGCGCGGTTCTCGCGCACGAAGGCTTGCTCCTGGGGCGTGAACTCGTAGGCCTCGGCCTCTTCGGGGGTCGGCACGGGTCCGAACTCGTTGCGCCTGAACCTGAGCCAGGCCAGGTCGAGCGAGCCGGCCAGGTACTCGGCCTCCTCGTCGCTGGGCGCGCACACCACCGAGACCGCGACGATCGCGTGGGGGCGCGGGAACTTCTCGGACGGCTGGAAGGCCTCGCGGTAGGCGGCCAGCGGCGGCGCCGCCGGTGCCGGGCTGAAGTGACTGGCGAAGCTGTAGCCGAGCCCGAGGGAGCCGGCGAAGCGGGCGCTGGCCCCGCTCGAGCCGAGCAGCCACACGGGCGGCAGCTCGACGTCGGCGGGGGTCGCCCGCACGCCGTGGAACGCGTGACCCGCGGGGAACGCGCCTCGCGAGAGGGCGAACAGCTCCTGCAGCTGCGCCGGAAACTGCTCGGCGTCGAAGGGCCTCAGCGCGGCCATCGCGGCCCGGTCGGAACCCGGCGCCCTGCCGATGCCGAGGTCGATGCGGCCCGGATGCAGCGCTTCGAGCGTGTGGAACGCCTCGGCGATGCGCAAGGGAGCGTGGTTGGGCAACATGATCCCGCCGGAGCCGACGCGGATCGTGCTGGTCGCGGCGGCGACGTGGCCGATGAGGATCTCGGGAGCCGAGCTGGCGATGCTGGCCATGCCGTGGTGCTCGGCGAACCAGTGCCTGGTGTAACCGAGCGCCTCGGCGGCGTTGGCGAGCTCGACCGAGTGACGCAAGACTTGCGAGGAGCTGGAGCCGGCGCCGACGTGCGCCAGGTCGAGCACCGAGAGGGGAACGGCCGAGCCGTTGGGGGCGGCGCCTGTCATCCGCGTCACCCTAACAGCGGGCGGAGCGTCCGCGCGTCTCTCAGGCGGCTCCGGTGCCGAACCGCTTGGCCGCCCTCGCCCTGGCCTTGGCCGCCTCGACCTCGCGGCTCTTGGGCGGGGCGTTGGTCTCGAGGCTCTCGAGCAGCGCCCTGGAGGCGGCCGCGACCTCGGCGACCGCCTTGTCGAACGCTGCCCTGTTCACCTGTGATGGCGTGTGGAAGCCGCTGATCTTGCGGACGAACTGTAGCGCGGCCTCCTGGACCTCGTCGGCCGTCGCGGCCGGCTCGAAGTTGAACAGCGGTTTGATGTTCCTGCACATCTCCTGGTCCTCCCTAGGCAGCTCTTCCAACCGTACTACCGTCAGCACCAGGGGATCGCTGCCGCGTCAGCGGTTGGCGAGCAGCTCCTCGAGCTGGTCGGCGCACTGGCCCCAGCCCTCGTAGAAGCCCATCTCCTCGTGCTGCTTGCGCGCCTCCTCCGTCCAGTGACGGATGGTGTAGGTCGCCTTGGTGCGGCCCTCGCCGGCGTCCTCGAACTCGAGGATCATCGTCATGAAGGGGCGCTCCGACGGCAGCCAGGCGTCGACGTAGGCATCGGTCGAGACCAGCCGGCGGTTGGGCACGACCTCGAGGTAGACGCCGCGGTTGGGGTAGTCGTTGCCGTCAGGATCGCGCATGACGATGGTCGAGGCGCCGCCCTGGCGCACGTCCATCTCGGCGCGGGGCGTGGTGAACGGCTTCGGCGCGAACCACTGCTTGAGCAGCTCCGGGTCGGTCCAGGCCTGGTAGACGCGCTCCGGCGGCGCGTTGAAGACCCGCTCGAGGACGAGCTCGTGAAGCGCTTGGCTGCCTGTGGTGGTCGCTGTGG
>CAZQVC010000276.1:0-1845 GCA_964596625.1 uncultured bacterium
TGCGGTCACCGTCGATCCCGGCGCCACCGTGCAGCTCCAGGCCTCGCTGACAGCCGCTGAACCAATGCCACTCAGCTGGAAGTTCGAGGGCGGCAGCCTCAGCGCGAACGGCCGGCTCGCCACCTACAGCGCTCCGCACCAGGTGGGCTCGTATCAGGTGTCCGTGTCGGTACCGGGAGAGGCGCTCGCGGCTACCTCCGTCGTCACGGTCGCCGAGCCTCACCCGCTATCGCCCCACATCACCATCACGCCCGTAGGCGGCGGAGATGCGACCACGGTCACCGGCGCCTCACTCGAGCTGACCGCCGAACTCGGCGAGTCGCTGACGGGCCAGTCGGCGGCCGATCTCGTGTGGGAGGTCTCCGGTGGCGCGATCGAAGCGGTGGGCCAGCACGCCGTGTACACCGCGCCGGCCGAGGCCGGCCAGTTCCTCATCAGCGCGTCGATCCCCGGGGTCGACGACGCCTTCGGCAGCCTCCTGGTCGACGTGCCAGGAGCGCTCCTCGAGCCGTTCACGCTGGTGGTAGTTCCGGACACGCAGACGCTCGTGCGGTACTCGGCTTCCCGGCACCTGGTCGTTGGCATGGGGCAGTGGATCGCCGACAACGTGGAAGAGAAGGGCATCGCGTTCGTGACCCAGCTCGGCGACGTCGTGTGGGACGACAGGGAGGCTCAGTGGACGGCCGCCATGGCCGGACTCGACCTCTTAGGTGACGCCGTGCCGTACTCGGTGTCGCTCGGCGATCACGATTACGCCATAGAAGAGGACAAGGACAGTTCGACGGCTTCGTTCCGCTCGTACTTCGGTCCCTCGCGCTACGAAGGCTACGACTGGTACGGGGGCGCCCACGAGGACGGGCTGAGCCACTACCAGGTCTTCGAAGCAGGCGGCCGCGAGTTCCTCCACCTGAACCTGGAGTGGGAGCCGATGGGGCCGGCTTCTGACCCGGGCACACCGCTGGGCTGGGCGCGCTCGGTGCTGGAGAGCCACCCGCACCTCCCCACGTTCATCTCCACACACGCCTACCTCTGGGACATGCCAGGGCAGAAGGGCCACTTCCCCGACTCGGCGCGCGAGGGGTTCTTCGGCGACAGTAGCGCCCCGCGCGTCACGACCAGCGGGGCGGGCATCTTCGAGGCATTGGTCGAACCGTTTCCGCAGGTGCTGATGGTCTTCAACGGCCATTACCATAAGGACACGGCGGCCGGCGGCAGCCGCGGCGAGTACCACCAGGTGAGCCTCAACGACTACGGGCTGCCGGTCTACGAGATGCTCTCGAACTACCAGTGGATGGCGTACGGCGACGATCCCGACTGGATACGGCTGGTGGAGTTCCTGCCGGGCGAACAGGGCGCCAAGGACCGCATAGAGGTGACGACGTTCTCGCCCAGCCGCGAGGGCACGAAGGGCGCCTACCGCGAGGGCTCCAGCTCGACGTTCGGCTTCGAGGTCGATCTCGCGGAGCGCTTCGCCTTCGATTGATCCGGTCGTTGTGCCTGGCGGCTTGACATGACTCGTTTGCAGGGTGTACTCTTATCTTTGCCGCTCAAAAGGAGTGGCGTGAACTTTGACAGGCGAATAGAAGGTAAGAGCATCAGGCTCGATAAGCGTTTGTTCCGTTTGGAACAGCGTTTCTCGAGACGCGATGTGGGGTAATAACCCAACCGAGTCGTAAGATCCGTAGCCTTCGGGCCACGGACATTAAGACCGAGATCATCGCGAGTCTGCTCGAACATGAACCCATTGAAAAATGAAAGAAGTAGGTCAAGTTACTAAGGGCACACGGTGAATGCCTTGGCAGCCGAACCGATGAAGGACGTGGCTACCTGCGATAAGCCTCGGGG
>CAZQVC010000277.1:0-1825 GCA_964596625.1 uncultured bacterium
GAGGTTCACGATGTCAAGCAAAGTCCCCGTGCCGTCAGCTGAGCGGTAAGGACCGAGGACGGCCCGCACGGGATCCTCTTCGAACACCAACTCCAGGTTGCTGGGCGATATTGAATCGACGAATGCGACCGTCTCGATCTTCCCGTGCCTCGGGCTCTCTGCTGACACCAGGTAGATTCCGTCGGGCAGCGCCACTTCGGTGACGTCGCTGGTCAGCATGAGCTCTTCCGTGACCGGCCCCTCGAAGGTGATGGTCACGGGAAGCGCGTTGGTGGAAACCAGTAGCGCAGCCGGGGCCGTTGCAGTGGCCGCAGCCTCCGGTCCCGGGTCGGGCGGTGTTGGCGCAGCCGTCGTCGTGGCCGCTGGCTCCGCAGACTCCGCCATAGCGGCCGTGGTAATCGGCAGCACAACGGTCACGGCCTCTTCCGGGCCCAGTGTCAGCGGCTGCGCATATATCGGCCGGCCCGCGACGGTGACGTCCACCTGGTAGGTGCCGGCCGGCAACTTTAACTCTGCGACCTCACCGTAAGATCGCCCGTCAACAAGGACCGCGTAGCCCTCTGCCTCGCCTTCGAACACCAGGGTGGCCGGGTTCGGCTCCAGCGCGACGACAAGGTTCACGGTCTCGCCGCTGCGCGTATCGATCTCCAACGCCACCTCCTGGTAACCGGGTGCCGTGAACAGCGCGCTGTGCAGATCGGCCGTCAACTCTACCGGGAAGGAAGTCACGACGCCATCGACCAAGGCCTGCGCGAACTCCGGCGACAACTCCACGTCGACCGTCACGCCTGCCGGCTCGTTCGTTGCAGCCCTTGGGTCCTCGAGAGGCTGCACGATCACGACGTCCCCCACCATCAGCGTGTGGTCGGCGGCGATCTCCGGCACGATCAACGCCACGTCCTGGTAGATGTTCGCGATCGTGAAGGTTCCGATGCGCAGCGGGATGCTGCGACCAGCGACCTCGCGCGGACGGTATATCAACCCTGTTTGATCGCTGGAGGTCAGGCCGTGGAGGATGCCGATGTTGATGTATACGGCGTCCCCCTCGATCGCCAGGACAGCACCCTGCAGTGGGAAGCGCACCAGCGCTCCTTCCACGAAGCTGCCAGCAGCCTCCAAGAACTCTTCCGGCGCTGAGACCCTCAGCGTTGCTGCGTGCGCCACCTCTCCAGTCGCGACGTTGATGAATGTCGCCGAGATGCTGTAGGAGGAGCTGGAGAAAACGGTGATGTTGCCGGTGATGATGATGTCCACGCCGGCGATCTCACCGAATGCTTGCACCTGATCGGGGTTGAGGATGCCTGTCGGCCCCAGTGCCAGTTCATCTAGCACCTTCTCCAGGTCGAGACGGGTGATGACGGTGAAGCGTCCCGAGCGAACTAAGGGCGTCTGGAACTCGGTAGCCATGGCTCGCCCAAGGCCCTGTGGTGTGAGCACCTGGCCGGAGAGGTCGTTGACGTCGAAGTCAAGTACCGCGACGCGATAACGCAGGTCGGCCGACTGCGCGCCAGCCACACTTGGGACCACACCCAGCGTCCACACGATCAAGGGAACGAAGCAGAGGCGAGCGAACAAGATTGCAAAGTGACCTGCCAAGCGGTCCATACCAAAAGTTGCCATGCACGCCCCGTCCAAGGTCCGTCCAGCGGATCCAGAGTGAAGGGAGCCCGTGACTAGCGTCTTTCCCTTGTGCTCCTCCGCCTCACCCGGCAAGACTAGGCCGTGGTTCTCGCGCACGGAAGCGAGCACGTTTTCGCGATTCCGGTGTCGTGACGTACGCTAGAGCTTCCGGAGGCTAGCTACGCATGACCACTGACAACACCCC
>CAZQVC010000278.1:0-1811 GCA_964596625.1 uncultured bacterium
ACGCTTCACGGGCCGGGTGGCGCCGGCAAGTCGCGCCTCTCGCTGGAGGCCGCGAGGTTGGCGGCCGGCAGCGGACTCGGCGCCGACGGGGTGCACTTCGTGCCCCTCGAGACGGTCACCGACGCCGAGGCGGTGCCGGGCGCAATCGCCAGCAGCCTGCACGTGATCCTCGCGCCCGACAGGCCACCGAGCGACCAGCTGATCCAGGTCATCGGCGCCAGATCGATGCTGCTCGTGCTGGACAACGCCGAGCACCTCGTCGACAGCGCCCCGTTCCTGGCTTCGCTCCTGCGCCAGTGCCCGAACGTGCGCTTGCTCGTGACATCGCGGGTGAGGCTGGGCTTGGCCGAAGAGCACGTGATGAACATCTACGGCCTCGACCTCGGCCTCGATAGGGCCGAGAAGAGCGACGCCATCGACCTGCTGCACGAGCGCATGAAGCAGCACGGCTCCCTCTCGCAGCTCACCTACGACGTGACGGGCGCGGAGTTCGAGGTCTGTCAGCTGCTCCACGGCGCGCCGCTGGCGATCGAGCTGGCGGCCGCGTTGACCAGGGCGATGCCTCTGGACGCGGTCGCCGCGGAGCTGAAGTCCGACCTCGCGCTCCTGGTGAGCATGGACCGGACGGTGGACTCGCGCCACCGCAGCCTCAACGCCGCTCTCGACGTCTCGTGGGAGCTGCTCGACGACGCCGGACAGCGGGCGTTGGCGCAGCTGTCCGTCTTCCACGGCGGCTTCCGGATGGCCGCCGCGAACGCCGTGGCGAACGTCGGGCGAACCGCACTGGCCGAGCTTATCGACGCCTCACTGGTGCGCGTGCTGCCCAACGGCCGCTACACCTGGCACCCGTTCGTCAGGGACCACGCCAGTCAGAAGCTCGCCGCGCACCCCGACCTGAGGGAGGCGGTGCGGAAGCGCCACGCCCAGTACTACCTCGACAAGGTCGTCTCGCTCGGTCACGACATGCTGGGCGCTTCGGCGATGACGGCTGCATTGTGGATCGAGGAGGAGTTCGCCAACCTCAAGGAGGCGTGGGCGGTCGCGCTGGAGCACGGCAACTTCCGCCCGGTTGGCAACGCGGCCTGGTGCCTGGTCCACTTCGCGGAGATGCGCGGACGTTACCTGGACATCAACGCCCTCTTCGAGCAGGCGATCGCCGAGCTCTCCTCCCGCGAGCGCGGCGAGAAGGAGACGCTCGCCCTCGGCCAGGTCCTCGGCTGCCTGGCGTTCCTCGCGTTCCGGCTGGGCCGTTACGAGGTCGCTCACGAGAGCGGTTCGACTTCGGTCGCCCTGCTAGGAGAGCGGCACAAGGATGTCGGCATCTGGGGGATCTGGGCCGGTCGCCAAGGTTGGGGGCTCTCGAACGCCTACTTCGGGAGACTGGACGATGCGCTCGAGATCATCAACGACAACCTCGCGATGTGTGAGGCCAAGCTGGCGACCGGCCTCAGCGACGAACGGCTGATCCGCATCCTGGACGTGATGGCGGGCTCTTCGCACATGGCGCTCGTGGTCGTGGCGGTGCGGAGCGGAGCCTTCGAGAGGGCGCTCGAGCACCTCGACCAGGCGACGCGTCTTCTCAAGCCGCACGGCGCGTACGGCCTCGGTTACGTCTACTGGAACCTCGGCCAGGCCAACCTGGGCATCGGAGCGGTCGAAGAAGCCCGGCGGCACCTGGAGGAGGGCCTGCGGTTCATCGAAGAGACAGGGTTCAAGGCACAAGAGGGCTACCTTCTCCACGAGCTGGCAAAGGTGCATCTCGCGCTGCGGGACGTTGCTCTCGCCGAGACGTACAGCCTCGAGGCCCTCGA
>CAZQVC010000279.1:0-1806 GCA_964596625.1 uncultured bacterium
GAGCCCGATGTCGCCGGTGACGACCTGCCCGTGCCCCTCCAGCCAGGCATGACCTTCGATCTGACCACCCTCTGAGCGCAGGAAGCCGACGTGAATCGTCGATGGCACCCCGCGCCGCGTGAGCATGGCCTGAGCCACCAGCGACTGGGCGAGGCAGAGAGCGCCCGGCACGAAGCGGGCTGCGGACTCCACGGCCCGGCCGACCTCCAGGGATCGCTCGGGATCGACCTCGGCGACGGGAGCCCTGAACGGCCCCAGTACACCGGCCCTCACCTCCTTGAAGGTGCGTGAGCGCAAGCGTCTTCGCACGTCGACGAGGCGCACCAGCGCCTCCGCTCGAAGGGCGGCGCCGCGCAAGCCGATGCGCGCCAGGCGCCGTGGCAGCGTCGAGGCCCCGGGCGTCGCCGATGATTCAACCGCCCCGCCCTGCTCGCTCGAGGTCGTGGTGCGGGCTGCGCCCAGCAGGTCGGGCCGCAGTGGCCGGCCCGCGTGCTCGAGCCACGCCCTGCCCTCGCGTCGCACGAGCCGAACGTCGTGACCGCGTCGGGCCAGCGTCGTAGCCAGAACGTGGAGAGCCAAGGTCCGTTCTCGTTCAGGGGTGGTGCCCAGGATCTTCAGCGCGCGGCGGACCGCGACCTGGCTCCGCCTCCACAAGCGGCGCGCCAGGGGTTTGGCGACGCCCGCTCGACCAGCGGTCGACCCGGTGGACGAGCGAAGCTGCCCGGTCGACTCGAGTGGATCCTCCTCGGCGCCACCGAGCAGCTCTTCCGGGGCGGCCGCAGAAGCTGCGACCGCGATGAACAACGCCCGCACCGTCTCCAGGGACAGCGAGGGGAACTCGGCCAGGTCGTGGGCGAACCGCTGGAGGCCGCGGTGACCCCTCTCCCCCATCAGGAGCGTGTCGTACAGGAACACCTCGTAGCCTCGCGGCGTCCTCAGGTCGAGCACGCCCTCGAGCGGGTCGCAGCGGCGCAGGAAGAGCCTGGCCGTTCGTGTCATGTCGAGCTCCCCCGCCCGGCGCATGAGCCCGTCACGGTCGAGGTTCCCTGAGCTGAACAGGGCCTTGAGGTCGAGAAGGTCGTGGGGACGCAGCTGGTAACGGTCGCCCGACCAGCTGCGCCCGGCGATGAGCCCGACCAGCGCGGAGTCGGCTGCTGTCGGGATCCGGACCTCCGTGCCGTCCAGCTCTCGCCGCTCGGCGGCGGCCCAGACCTGCCGCGTGATCCTCTCCGCCTTCGCGCCCGGACTCCGAGACGAGACGTTGTTGTGCACCAGCCGCCGATGCGCGTCGACGTTGACGCCTCTCTCGCGGTGATGCAGAAGGAGCAGCTCGTGGGCGTCGTAGGAGGCGTCGTGGTGCGAGTGGACGTCGCTCGGCTCACCGTGACGCCAGATGACCTGCCAGCCCGACCTGCGCGCCACGTCGGCGGCCGCGGCAGCGAGCTCGGCTGGCGACGCAGCGTCGCTACTGCGCAAGGCCACGTCGACGTCGCTGTAGGCACGCCAGGTCGGATCGGGGTACACGAACTCCGCCAACATGAACCCCTTGTAGAGCAGGGTCTCGATGCCGGCCTCGTGCCACGCGGCGACCAGTTCCACGATCAGTTGGCGGATGGCCTTGTGCCTGACGCCGGCCAGCAGCTTGCCGCGCTGGAGCCGGGGATCCTCCGCGAGTTCGGGAGGACGGCGCGCGTCGTCGACGTCGGCCCCGGCCGCGGCGCGGTGCAGGGCGTAGCTGGCCAACCCGGCCTTCACGACGTCGTCAACCGAGGACTCGTCGAGCTCGCCGTCGAGGAGCAGACCGCT
>CAZQVC010000280.1:0-1794 GCA_964596625.1 uncultured bacterium
CCGCGGGAGAGCGACTTCAGCCGGTCGTGGAAGTCGTAGAGGATCTCGCCGAACGGCACCTCGTACTGCAGCTCGACGCGGCGGCCGTGATAGACCATGTCTCGCATCACGCCGCGCTTCTCCTGCAGCAGGCCCATCGCCGAGCCGACGTACTCCTCCGGCAGGAAGACCGAGAGGCTCACCCACGGCTCCGAGATCTCCTCGATGCGGTCAGGGGACGGCAGCTCCGAGGGGTTCTGCACCTCGAACTCGTTGCCGTCGGTCGTCACCACGCGGTAGACGACGCCGGGGGCGGTGGCGATGAGCGCCAGGTCGAACTCGCGCTCCAGGCGGGCCTGCACGATGTCGGCGTGCAGCAGGCCGAGGAACCCGCAGCGGAAGCCGAAGCCGAGAGCCTCCGACGTCTCCGGCTCGAACGTGAAGGCGGCGTCGTTGAGGCTCAGCTTCTCGAGCGCCTCGCGCAACCTCGGGTAGTCCTCCGTGTCGGTCGGGTAGAGACCGCTGAAGACCACCGGCATCGCCGGCTTGAAGCCGGGGATCGGCCGGTCGGTTGGGCGCTGGGCGCCGGTTACGGTGTCGCCCACCTGCGTGTCGGCGATGTCCTTGATGGAGGCCGTGAACCAACCGACCTCCCCCACGCCGAGCCGCTCCGCCACCGCCGGCTGGGGCCGGAAGATCCCCACGTTGTCGACCTCGAACTCCTTGCCGGTGGAGACGATCTTGATCTTGTCCTTGGCCTTGATCGAGCCGTCGAACACCCTGATGAAGGCGATGACGCCCTGGTAGGCGTCGTAGACCGCGTCGAAGATCAAGGCGCGTAAGGGGCCGTCGACGTCACCCGAAGGTGCCGGCAGGTGCTTGACGATCGACTCGAGCACCTCCTTGATGTTCTCCCCCGTCTTGGCGGAGACCGGCACCGCCAGGTCGCCCGGGATGCCGATCACCTCCTCGAGCTCCTCCACGGCGCCCGGCACGTCGGCGGCCGGCAGGTCGATCTTGTTGATGACGGGGAGGATCTCGAGCCCGTTGTCCGCGGCCAGGTAGGCGTTCTGGATCGTCTGGGCCTCCACGCCCTGAGCGGCGTCGATGACCAGCAGCACGCCCTCGCAGGCCCGCAGGGCGCGCGAGACCTCGTAGTTGAAGTCGACGTGTCCCGGCGTGTCGATCAGGTTGAAGAGGTAGGTGCGGCCGTCCTCTGCGGTGTAGAACAGCCGCATCGGCGTCGCCTTGATAGTGATGCCACGCTCACGCTCGAGCTCGAGCGAGTCGAGCATCTGGTCGCGCCGCTCGCGCGGGCCGACGCTCTGGGTCAGCTCGAGGATGCGGTCGGCCAGCGTCGACTTCCCGTGGTCGACGTGAGCGATGATCGAGAAGTTGCGAATCTCCACCGCCACAGTCTAGCCCGTGGATACACGAAAGACGCGTTGCCAACGGGGTTTCAGCGGCGCTTCGCGAAGAAGTCGCGGAGCAAGCCGCCGCTCTGTTCGGCCAGCACGCCGCGCTCCACCGCCGGACGCCGCTTCCACCGTCCGGCGCGCAGGTCCATCACGCTGCCGAGCGCCCCCTCGCGTCGGTTGTCCGCTCCGTACACGACCCGCGCGACGCGGGTCTGCAGCACCGCCCCGAAGCACATCGGACAGGGCTCGAGGGTCACGTACAGCGTCGCGCCCTCGAGGCGCCAGTCGCCGTCGACCAGTGCGGCCTCGCGCAGGGCCAGCAGCTCGGCGTGGGCGGAAGGGTCGGCGTCGGCCTCGGTGCGGTTGCCGGCTGCGGCCAAGACCCGCCCGTCGCGCA
>CAZQVC010000281.1:0-1784 GCA_964596625.1 uncultured bacterium
GCATCGAAGCGATGAGCCAGATCGCCAAGCGGGGGGAGCATATTCGGCATTACCGGTGGTAAATAGCTTCTCGTAAACGTCTGGGATCGGCTACTGATGTAGCGGCTTCCCAAGGCAGAGTGTGAGTTCTAGCTTTGGTCCGGTGCACTCGCTTCCGGGTGGATGGTCTTGTTGACCAGCTTGAGTGCGTGGCCCAGCAGGTCTTCATCGACCTTGCCGATGCGGCCTGCGTGTGCGCTTTCGATGGTGGCGATCTTGGCGGTGCGGATGATGGAGGGCGCGGGGAGTCCTGCGTCTGCGTAGCGGTCTTCGAGGTCGACGTCGCCGGGCCAGCGCCGGTTGTCCGCGCTGGTGATCATCAGTACCCAGAGGAGTTGCTGCTCAACGCCGATGCCGCCGCGTGAGATGACCAGGGCCGGACGGTGTTGCCGGATGGGTCGGTCGGTGTAGGGGAAGGGGACGCGGACTACGTCGCCTTGTTCAAAGGTCGGCATAGGCGCGCTGGTCTGCTTCGCTGGCCCACTCTTCGAAGGTCGCGAACGGGTCTTCGCCGTGGTCCGGGCGAGCTTTCCTGAGGATGACGTATCCGTCCCTCAGCTCGAACTCGAGGCTGTCGCGTTCGCCTAGGTTCAGCGCCTGGCGCACGCTTCTCGGGATGGTCGTCTGTCCTTTGCTGGTAAGGCGGCTGGTGATCATCTTGGCCTCCTGAACCCATCGTAAGGAGTTTCCTTACATCATTCAAGCTGGTCTGCCCACTCCTGAGCTTCGTAGAGAGGACGAGAAAGCCTCCTTGGACGCTCCTTGGCCTCGCCACTTAGAGCCGCCAAAACAATGGGCAGAGCCAGGCGGAGCAATTGCTACAAAGGAGGAATCGAAAACGGGAGGGAACGTGGCAGCAAGCGGTCTCGGGGTTTGTCGACACCATCTCGAAGGCCACCGGCAACGACGTGCGAGTCCTTGAGCTTACTGGCGACGAATTGTGGACGCCCGGAAACGAGGCGCTGCGCCAGGAGCTTCAGCGAGACGCCATCATCCTGCTGGGGAGTCGCGGGGTGCTCATCCGGGGGCCGCGGTGAGCGGTTCGGGGAAGAGCCGGCGGCCGTGCCCCGAGGGCTTCGCTGCCGCCCGCTTGGCCAAGGCGACGGCGTTCATGGACGCCGCCGAGCTCACGAGTACCTTCGACGACACGCAGGAGCTGCGCGACGCCTCCGTCACCCTTTGGATCCACTCCGGCATCCAGGGGTGACCCCCCTGAGTTCCCCAGGCCCCTGCCCGATGCTCCTTGCAGGTCCGGCGCATCAAGCCAATTCAATGAGGTAGAGCGCGGACGGCGGGTGGACCGCTGCTGCAGCAGGCGGCGTCTGCTGGCGCGGTTCCTGTAGCCTCGGGTATGGACGAGAGGTGGGCGTGACTTCGTTGCTGCTGCGCCTGGACCTGGGCGGTGGTGCTCCCGTGGCGGGGGACGTCGATGAGGCCCTCGCGAACGGCGAAGGACTTGGCCTGCGCTTCTTCACGCTCGAGGCCGCTGGGGACTCGGTCGCGTCGCGGGCGCGGCTCTACGAGTTGGTGCGCGAGGGCGTGGTCGACGACCCGGGCGGCGACGGGATGTTTCTGGGCTTCGACGCGTTCTCCGAGCGCCTGTTCGAGCCGTACTACTGGCGCTGGGCGGAGTGCCAGTTCCTCGCTGCGGCCGGCGACGAGTGGGTGGGGCTCACGAATCTGCAGCTCCGGGACGAAGGCGCTGAGTTCGGCGTGACGGTGGTGAAGCGCGCATATCGGGGCCA
>CAZQVC010000282.1:0-1746 GCA_964596625.1 uncultured bacterium
CCGACGCGGCGTCGCACCAACGCCATCACCTCGACCTGTACGCCGACGACCAGGCGGCCGAGGTGGAGCGGCTCATCAGGTTGGGAGCCACTCGCGTCGACTGGCGCTACCCGCCAGGCGCCGACTACGTGGTGTTGGCCGACCCCGACGGCAACCGGTTCTGCGTGATCGACTCCGGTGAAAGTGCCGGCGAGGTAACCAGCGGAGATCCGCACACCGCCGGCAACGTCGCAGCGGCCAAGGCCTCGCACGCGACCGAAGGCTCGTTCGCTCACCGCGGCGCCCGCGCGCTCATCGCCCTGCAGGAACGCGAGCTCCGCGCGTTCCTCCCCGTATGGCGAGAAGCCAAGGCCCGGAACCTGTCTCTACCGGAGACCGACGATGACGATTACGACTCACTCGAGCACTTGTTACGGCACGTCATACGCGCCTCGGGCCGCTACATCACTTGGATCTGCAAGGTACTGGCGCTGCCGGATCCGCGGGTGCCACCGGAGCCGTCGCTCGACCAGATCGCAGCCAACGCGGACGACTACCTCGAAGGCGTGCTGGCGGCCTGGCGCGAGCCGCTGCGCGACGTGCCGCCGGAGCGCTTCGACGACCGTACCTACACGTCGAACTGGGGCGTGCAACTAACGGTCGAGTCGATGCTCGAACACGCGGTCGCACACCCCATGCGTCACGTCTTCCAGTTGCGCGAGCTACTCGCCAAGGGGGTAGTTCGTCGGCAAGGAGCAGTTCGTCGCTCAGTGGAACTCGGTCAGCCCGCTACAGAAACACGCTTAGGCTTCGCCCAGTACGTCTCGCCGAGCACCTCGCCCCTCTCGAACGAGCGCTCGGGCAGCCGCTCGGCCACGAACGCCTCCACCGCCCCCTGCTCGACGTCGTAAAGCGTCTCGATTTCCTTGGCGAACAGGCGCCCCTCGCGCTCGAGGACCTCGCGGAGCGGAGCGACCTCGCTGCGACGCGGCTTTTCGCCGATGAGGTTCTCGAGGGCCTTGGCGTACGAGTCGAGGCCGCGCACGCCGCCTACCTTCACGCCCTGACCGGAGTCGTCGACGAAGACCAGCGTGGGAAAGCCGCGCACGCCGAGCTCGCGGGCGAGCGCGATGTCCTGCCGGAGCAGCTCTTCCCCGCGCTCCGACTCGGCCTCCGCCACGATCGCCTCCCCATCGAGGCCCACCTGGTTGACCAGGTCGACCAGCACGTCGCGCGATGCGATGTTGCGGTCGAACGCGAACACGGCCTCGCGGGCCTTGCGTAGGAAGAGGCGAGCCGTCTCGGCGTCTCGCTCGCGGATGACGAGGTAGACGCGCGATGGCGGGTAGGACGAGGCGAGCGGGTCGCGGTTCCAGACCGAGCCGTCGATCGGCATGCGCGAGGCCTCCCCCACCTCCCGCCAGTGACCGGCCACGTCGGACGGGCCACCGATGCCGTTGGCGCGGTCGGCGAACCCGTTCCACTGCGGAAGCAGGCCGCCCATGACGGTCTTCACCTCGAGGTGACGCCCGTACTCCTCGGTGAAGCGCCGCAAGGTGGGCTCGAGCGCCCAGCAGTGCGAGCAGATCGGGTCGGTCACGTAGTAGACGTCGACCTTCTTGATCGGTCGGAAAGTGACCGGCTCGAAGGGGCTGTCCTCGGCACCCTCGGCGCCTTCACTCTGTTGCACGGAACCCTGCACGGAACCCGCGGGGGCGCAGATGCCGGTCTCGAGGTCACACACCATGCCGGTGGCATCGCCGCCGA
>CAZQVC010000283.1:0-1741 GCA_964596625.1 uncultured bacterium
GTCGCTGCCGCGCTGCGCCGCGCCGCTGCCGAACTGCGCCGGGCCGCTCCGGCGCTGCGCGAGGTCGCTGCCGCCCTGCGCCAGTCCGCGGCCGCACGGCCGTCGGCAAGCGTCACGTGTCGGCGAAGGCGCTCAGGCATCGGCTTGCGCCTCCACCGGTCGTGTCGACCCCTCGGCGATGAGGCTCTCGACGCCTTGCCAGAGTCGCTCCGCGACCTCGGCCTGAGACTCGTCGGCCGGGATGACCAGCCAGTCTGAGCGTCCGCGAGCCTGGGCGAGGAAGCCCTCGCGAACCCTCCGGTGGAACTCGAGGCCGGCCGCTTCGAGGCGGTCGTGCGAGGAGCGGCTGGCCGCTCGCGAGAGCCCCTTGGCCGGGTCGATGTCGAGCAGCACGGTCAGGTCCGGCTCGATGCCCTTGGTCACGCGCCGATTGAGGTCGGCGATCAGCTCGAGGTCGAGCCCACGGCCGTAACCCTGGTAGGCGACGCTCGCGCTGGTGTAGCGGTCGCAGACGACGTCGCGGCCGCTGAGCAGGGCCGGCTCGACGACGGTCTCGACGAGCTGCGCGCGGCTGGCGCTGTACAGCAGGAACTCTGCCAGTGGCGAGATCTGCTGTGCTGGGTCGAGCAGGACGGACCTGATGGCGTCGCCGGCTACCGTGCCCCCCGGCTCGCGTGTCAGCACGGGTTCGCGGCCGAGCGAGCGGAGGCGCTGCGCCAGCGCCGCGATCTGCGTCGACTTGCCTGCTCCCTCCGGTCCTTCCACGACGACGAAGAGGCCGCGGCCGTTGCCGCCGGTCGTCACAAGCCGGTCGGGAGCAGAACGAAGTCGTTCTCGAGGCCGAACTCGCCGCTCAGTTTCTTCACCAGGAGGTTCACCCCCACCGTCTCGGTCATGTAGTGGCCGGCGAAAAGCGAGCTGACGCCGCGCTCGAACGACTCGTAGAACGTCTCGTGCTTCGGCTCGCCGGTGAGGAAGGCGTCCAGCCCCTCGTCTGCCGCGGTGATCACCTCGCGCGCCGCACCGCCGGTGACGATGCCGAGCGACGTGACCGGATCCGGGCCGCCGGCGTGCACCATCACCTGCTCGCCGAGCTCCTTCTCGATCAGCTCGGCCAGCGCGGCCAAGCCGATAGGCTCGGGGAAGACGCCCTTGCAGCCGAGAGGCTTGCCCCCGACCTGGACGAAGCCCTCGAGCCGTTCGAGCCCCAGCTGACGGGCCAGGCCCCAGTTGTTGCCTACCTCCTGGTGAGCGTCGAGCGGCAGGTGGGCGGCGTAGAGGCTCACGTCGTGGTCGAGCAGGTACTTCACCCGCCTGCGGTGCGGGCCGACGATGGGCAGCTCCTTGCCCCAGAACAGGCCGTGGTGGACGATGATCATGTCGGCGCCCTTGGCGACGGCCGCCTCTATGGAGTTGAAGCTTGAGTCGACGGAGGCCACGACCTTGTTCACCTCTGCCGCGCCCTCGACCTGCAGGCCGTTGAGTGAGGCGTCCTGCCAGCCGGCCACGTCGAGGTAGTCGTCGAGCCACTTGACCAGGTCGTCGCGGTTCATGCGAGTCCTTCCAGGGAAGCGCGCAGGCGAGCCCTGGCGCGCAGGTCCTTGCCCGGGCCACTCGGCCTGCCGCCTCGCGACCTCGGGTTCACGTCTTCGTTGTTCACCGCCACTGCGTTCATGGCCACAGCGTACCGCCCTGACGGCCTGTGAAAGCTCCCCAAGTAGCTCTCTTGCGGGCGTGTCGA
>CAZQVC010000284.1:0-1740 GCA_964596625.1 uncultured bacterium
CCTCGCGCCACCGAACTGCGCCTCGTGCAGGCTGCGGTAGGCCACGCCCGAGCGCAGCAGCTCGTCGTGGCTGCCCTGCTCGACGATGCGGCCGTCGTCGACCACCACGATGCGGTCGGCGTGCTGGATGGTGGCGAGGCGGTGGGCGATGACCAGCGTCGTGCGGCCCCGTGAGAGCTCCTCGAGCGCCTGCTGGATGGCCCGCTCGGTCTGCGTGTCGAGCGCCGAGGTGGCTTCGTCGAGGATCAGGATCGGCGGGTTCTTGAGGAAGATGCGGGCGATCGAGAGGCGCTGCTTCTGGCCGCCGGAGAGCTTCACGCCGCGCTCGCCGATCACGGTGTCGAGGCCCTCCGGCAGGCTCTCGATCAGCTCGTCGAGCTGGGCCCTGTGCGCGGCGCGGACGACCTCCTCTTCGGTTGCGTCAAGCCGGCCGTAGGCGATGTTCTCGCGCAGGGTGCCGGCGAACAGGAATACGTCCTGCTGGACGATGCCGATCTGGCTCCGCAGCGACCGCATGGTCATGTCGCGGACGTCGATGCCGTCGATCGTGATCGCGCCACCGTCGACCTCGTAGAACCGCGGCAGGAGCGAGCAGATCGTGGTCTTGCCCGCGCCCGACGGCCCCACGAACGCGACAGTCTCCCCGGCCGCGATGCTCAGGTTCACGTCGCGCAGCACCGGCATGCGGCTGGAGTAGGAGAACGAGACGTTGTCGAAGGTGATGTGACCCTGCAGGTGGTCGACCTCGATCGCGTCGGGCTTGTCGACGATGTCCGGCTCGGTCTCGAGCAGCTCGAGGTAGCGCTTGAAGCCGGCCAGCCCGCGCGGGTAGAGCTCGATGACGCCGTTGATCTGCTGGATCGGCTGAAAGAACACGTTGATCAGCAGCAGGAAGGCGACGAACCCGCCGTTGCTCAAGCTTCCCGAGATCACGAAGTAGCTGCCGGCCACCATCACGACGAGCTGGGTGAGGCGCATGCTGAGGTAGCTCGAGGAGTGCGTCATGGCCATGATCCGGTACGCCTCGAGCTTGGTCTTCCGGTAAGCGGCGTTGTCCTTGGCGAACAGCTCGCGCTCGTGCTCCTCGTTGGTGAACGCCTTGACGACCCGGATGCCGCCGATGGTCTCCTCGAGCCGCGCGTTGAAGGCGCCGATGCGCGAGTAGATCTCGCGCCAGGTGCGGGTCATCTGGCCGCCGTAGCGCGCCGTGAACCAGGCGGTGAACGGCACGATGGCGATGGTGATCAGCGCCAGCGGCACGTTGACGAACAGCATCAGCACGAACGACGCGACCAGCGTCATGACCGCGATGAACACGTCCTCCGGCCCGTGGTGGGCGAGCTCGCCGATGTCCTCGAGGTCCTTGGCGATGCGCCCGACGAGGTGGCCGGTCTTCTGCTCGTCGTAGTAGCTGAACGACAGCTTCTGCAGGTGGTCGAAGGCGTTGCGTCGCATGTCGGTCTCGATGTTGATGCCGAGCATGTGGCCCCAGTAGGTGACGACGAAGCTGAGGAAGGTGTTGAGCAGGTAGATCAGCAGCAGGCCGACCGCGGCGAGGCCGATGATCGTCCACTGCCCCGAGGGGAGCAGCCGGTCGATGAACAGCTGGACCACGAGCGGGAAGCTGACCTCCAGCACACCCCTGGCCACCGCCGACGAGAAGTCGAGCGCGAACAGCCTCTTGTAAGGGGCGTAGTAGGAGAAGAAGCGCCTCAGCACCGCCAGCAATCGTACTCGCTG
>CAZQVC010000285.1:0-1711 GCA_964596625.1 uncultured bacterium
TGTCGTCTGTCCACTCGCCGGGCTCGAGGTCGAAGACGCCTCCACCCAGCATGTCCTGTACCGGTTCGAACGATCCGGGGCGCTTGAACTCTACCCGCGCTCCGAGCGCGTCGCCCACCGCCAACCCCAGCAGTGCCCCCCGCGCACGGTCCTGCTCGCTCAACACGAGCCGAGCATCCACGGCGCGCCGCCAACACGCCTTCGTCGTTCCGCAGCCCTATCGATCTGTGTCCCCCGATCGCTGCGTTCATCTTAAGTGCTCGCGGCGATCGGGGGCGTGGATGCTAGAGGCCCATGAGCGGGTGGAGGTAGAGCGTGGAGGCCGAGCCGTTCGTCACAATGATCGACTCGGGCTGGTGGGTGGCGTCGTAATCGATCACGACCGCTACCTGGCTCCAGCCTTCCACGAGCTCCAGGTCGAAGCTGAACGGCACGATGATGCTGTCGACGTTGCAATCGGAGCCCACGGAAGTGACGGTCGTGTTCCCGTCGGCGTAGAGGTACAGGTAGATGGTTATCTGCTCGAGCTCGTCCTCGGGGAGTGTCACGGGGTTCGCGTCGGTGTCGGTCATCACGGCGGGGCTTAAGCCGGAGTCGATGGTCGAGAGGATGACGCCAGGAAACGTGAAGATCGAGAAGTGCATCGGGGTCACCTTCGTAGTCGGACTGCTGGCGACCAGCTCGCAATCGGCTGCCGTGGCGAAGGCAGGGAACATTCCGGTCACGTCCTCCAGCGCTTCCGCCGGGATATCGGCCGGCGCGGGCAGCGTGACGCTCACGCTGCCATCGGGCCCGACGGGGGCTAGGGGACCGAGGAACAGACCCGTCGTGACCTCGGTCAAGGAGGCAGTTCCGATGAGCTCAGCCGATGCTATCGCCAGGCTGGCGGCCAGCACCGGAGGCGCTGACGGGTCGGGAGGCACGTAGACCGCGTCGAAGGCGCGGGCCTTGTCCTGCTGGACAACGACGGTCACCGTGATGGCATCGGAGATCGTGGGGTCGGCGGTGCTGGTGGCGGTGACGATGGTCTCACCGGGGGTCAGCGCCGTGAGCACGCCTTGACCGTCGATGGCGGCTACGCTCTCGTCGCTGGACTCCCAGCTGACGGCGGAACTGGTACCGCTGCCGGCGACGACGTTGGCGGCGAGCACCATGGTCGCATCGAGCGGCATCTGACGGTCGCCGCCGGGGATCTCGACCGAGACGACCCCGGTGACCTGCGGCGTGCCGCAGGCCGCCAGCAGGATCGCGATGAGCGTGAAGCCCGCAGTCCGATGGAACGCTTGTCTCATGTTGGCTCCTTCTTGGCGCCCTGCTCAGATGGCCGCGAACTCGACGACGAAGACGGGCTCACCGTCGCTGTTGCGCAGCGAGATGCTGTCAGTGTCGAACTCCCAGGTCAGCTGGTTCCAGCCGGTGCTGAGCTCGAGGTCGATGATGAGGTCCGTCGAGTCCGCGGTGCAGCCGGCGCCCGTGGCCTCCACCGTGATTGCTTCTTCGGCGTAGACCCAGAACACATGTCCGACCTCAACGATCGCGGACTCCGAGATGTCGTCCGGGTCGAGAGGTGCGTCCGTCACCAGGGCCGGTAGCGCGCCTTCGGGCGTGAAGACCGCCACGCCGTTCGTGAGGCCCATGGGCAAGCCGGCGAAAGTGACGCCGACCGACGGTTCGCTTGCAGTGAGGGAGCAGTCGGTCATGTCCGCGACGA
>CAZQVC010000286.1:0-1708 GCA_964596625.1 uncultured bacterium
GACCTGCTCACCCAACTGCTGGAACAGCGCGGTGCGATCGGCGACTTCGGTCGCTTCTGCCAACTCATCGAGGAGCGCATAGATCTCCTCGTCGTAGTGCTTGCCGTAGTTCTGGGAACCCCAGACGTCGGCCTCCGGATCGCCGCCGATCATGCCGTACATGGAAGATCCTGGCATCGTCAGGGCTCCCCAACTCTGGAAACCGCCGGAGAACTGGCCTTCTCTATATGAGGCAGCTGCGATCGTCGGCGCAAGCGGCGTCACGTTGGCTTCGATTCCTACGTCGGCGAGCATGCTGGCGATGACCAGCATCGTCTCTTCGTCGCGGGGGAGGCGCCCACTGAGGGCTCCCAGCTCGAGCCGGAAGCCGTCGGGGTAACCGGCCTCGGCCAGCAGTTGTCGGGCCGCCTCAGGATCGTATGGAGTCGGTTCGATGTCTGCGTAGGCGTAGGTGGTCGGCAACATCAGCTGATGCGCGGGCACGACGAGGCCCTCGTGGAGTTCCTCCGCGATCAGCTCGCGATCGATCGCCATGGAGATGGCGCGGCGTACGCGGGGGTCGCGGAGCGCGTTCGGTTCGCCCGGTGCGAAAGAGGGCCCGCCGGATTCCAGGGTCGAGTCGAGCCAGAGATGCGCTACGCGTTGACCCGTCAGCACCGCAACGGCCAGGCCGGGCGCGGCACGTATGCGAGGGACGTCCTCGGGGTTCGGGTTGTCGATGAAGTCGACCTCGCCCGACAGCAGGGCTGCTGTCCTCGTTACGGCCTCTGGGAGGATGCGCACCTCGACACGCGTGACGTCGGGTTGTGGTCCCCACCAATCCTCGTTGTACTCGAGGACGATGCGGTTGTCCTTGACCCATTCGACGAGCCGGTACGGGCCGGTCCCGACTGGCTCATTGATGAGGCGATCGGAGTAGGTTCCGTTCTCGTAGCCGTACTCGAGGGGAATCATCCTGCCGGTCCAGCTCAGTTGGTTGACCAACTCTGGCGCCGGTCCGTGCGTGTGGATATGGACGGTGAGGTCGTCGATGATCTCGACCTCCACGATGTCCTGCAGCCACGAGCGCGCGTTCAACTCGATGTCGTCGCGTTGGAACTCGAGGTTGTGCTTTACCACGGCAGCAGTGAACGGCTCACCGTTGTGGAACGTGACGTCCGGACGCAGGTTGAACTGCCAGACGGTAGGCTCGACCGCTTCCCATGAGATCGCCAATGCCGGCGTGGGGTTACCTTGTTGGTCGAAGTCGACGAGCTTCTCGTAGACGTTCTCGATCAGTCCACCGTCGACGGAGGTTTGGGTCCGAGCGGGGTTCCAGTTGTTCACATCCTGGGAGAGCCCCACGACGATTGAGGCGCCTTGGGCGAGGGCGAGCGTGAGTAGTTGCCCGATGACCAGCGTAACGGCGAGCGCGACCAGTCTCCTGGGTCGATGCATCAAAGATCCTCCTTGGACTGTGCTTGCAGGGGTAAGGCTTGGGTTGTTACCGGCTCACCTCCCCTCCGTGACCTGAAGCCCGTGTAGCCCTCGGCGTACCGGAACGCCGCCACGTGGGACGACGGGCCATCCGTAGTTGCTTGGCCAACGATCAGCAGTCCTGTGTATCGCATCCGATACTCCGTCCATCAGGTCGAGGTGGCCCAACAATACATATGTCATGCATTGAGCGCAAGATACTGAGCGATAAACGAATGGAGAGTGTGCGTTA
>CAZQVC010000287.1:0-1700 GCA_964596625.1 uncultured bacterium
CTGACCACCGCACGCTAACCTGGGCGACGTGCCGACGTTCTGGCCCCGTCTGCTGCTGCACGGTGTCACCTGGCTGGCGTTGACGCTGCAGCTGCCGCTGGGCGTCGTGCCGTGGGCGCTGTTCCTGGCAGCCCTCTACCTCGCCGGCTTCTTCGTCTCGCAGCTGCGCACCAGGCTCGGTGGCCGCTACCAGGCCGCGGCCGCGTACCTCTCGGTGGTCGCGGCGATCGTCACCTTGCCGGTCGTCGGCTCCCACGTGTCGCCTACCTTCCTGGTCCTGCTGGCCTGGCTGCTGGCCGCGCCGCCGCTGGTCGAGGTGAGTGTGCGCACCGCGGAGCGCGGTTACGTCCTCCTCAACCTCGGCCTGCTCCTGGTGGGCGTGGCCGTCCTCGCCTGGCTGCTCGCCGCGCGCGGCGCCGGCGCCCTGGAGCTGGCGGCGCTGCTGCTGGCGGTGGTCGTCGCGGCAGTCTCCACCTCGCTCTTCCGGCGGTCGGAGGCGGAGCGGCGCGAGAGCCGCGAGCGGTACAGTGCGCTGCTCAGTGAGTACCGCAACCTCAAGCGGGCCGCCGCGAGCTCGGCGGCTGCCGCGCGGTCGGAGGAGCGCATGAACGTCGCTCGCAGGCTGCACGACTCGGTCGGTCACAGGCTGACCAGCCTGCTCATGCAGTTGGAGACCCAGCGGCTCGAGGCGGAGCGACTCGGGGAGCGAGGTGAGGAGAGCCGGCGGCGGGCGGAGGAGCTCAAGAGGCTCGCGCAGCAGAGCCTCGACGAGACGCGCGCCGCCGTGACCGCGCTCAGCGAGGACGATCTGATGGGCATGCCGGCGCTGCTGCGCCTGATCACCAACCTCGAGGTGGAGAGCGCCATGCAGGTGGAGTTCACCCTCGGCAGCGGCGCCCTCAACGTCGACCTCGAGCAGGCTCCGGCGATCGCCCTCTACCGCGCTGTGCAGGAGGCGTTGACCAACGCGATGCGCCACGGCGCAGCGCGACGCGCACGCGTGAAGGTCGAGGTGCCGGGCGGCAGCCTGGTGCGCTTCGAGGTCGAGAACGACCTCAGGCCCGGCGTCACGTCGTTCGAGCCCGGCTTCGGGCTTACCGCGATGAGGGAGCGGGTCGAGTCGGCCGGCGGCGAACTCGAGGTGATCGCCGGCACCAGCACCTTCCTGGTTCGCGGATCGTTCCCGGTGACGGCGTGAGCGACGCGCCACCGGGTCGGAACGACCAGCGGCCGCCAGCCTCCATCCTCCTGGCGGAGGACGAGACGTTGGTGCGGCAGGGCATCAAGCTGATGATCGAGACGGCGCCCGACCTCGAGGTCACGGCCGAGGCGGCCGACGGCCAGCAGGCCGTCGACTGGTGCGCCAGGCGGAACTTCGATCTCGTCATCCTCGACATCCGCATGCCGGTGCTCGACGGGGTGACCGCAGCGCAGCGCATCCTGGTTCGGCAGCCCGAGCAGAAGATCTTGTTCCTCACCACCTTCAACGACGAGGAGTACGCCTTGAAGGCGCTGAGGCTCGGCGTGCGCGGTTACCTGCTGAAGAACGCCGACGCTGACCGGCTCATCGCCTCGGTCCGCTCGGCCTTGGCCGGCGGTTTGCCCCTCGAGGATCATGTGGCGGCCAAGGTCGTGCCGCGGCTGCTCGACCGGCACGAGTCGACATCCGCACCGGCGGCGGAGCCTACCGCGACGCTGAC
>CAZQVC010000288.1:0-1694 GCA_964596625.1 uncultured bacterium
GGCAAGACGCTGAAGGAGGCCCTCCCGCCCGACCTCTGGAGGCAGTTCGAGCCGTACTTCGAGGGGGCGCTGGCCGGCAGGCCGTTCGTCGTGGAGAACAGCTCGTACGGTCACCACTACCTCACGCAGGGCAGTCCGCTGCTCGGCGATGACGGCGCCGTGTGCGCCGTGCTGGCGGTGTCGTACGACGTCACGGGCTCGGCCGAGAGGGCCTTCGCCGCCGAGGAGCGAGCGCGCATGGAGGCGGAGCTCCGCCGCACCGACGAGCGCCTGCGCCAGCTCCTCTCCACCATCTCCGACTTCGTCTTCCTGATGAACCCCGACTGGAGCGAGACGCGCTCCCTGCAGACGGCGGCGCTGCTCGACGAGGGCCTCGACCCCGGCCTGCCCTGGATCGACACCTACGTCCCGGCGGAAGACAGGGCGACGTTCAGGGACGCGATCGCCACGGCCATCGCCACGAAGGGCACATTCGAGCTCGAGCACCGGGTGCTGCAGGCGGACGGCGGGATCGGCTGGGCGTACTCGCGGGCCGTTCCGCTGCTCGACCCCAGCGGCGAGATCGTCGAGTGGGTGGGGGCCGCGACCATCATCACCGAGCGCAAGCGGGCGGAGCTCGCGCTGCAGGCCTCCGAGGAGCGCTACCGCACGCTGTTCACGACGATGGAGGAGGGCCTGATGATCGGCAAGGTCGTGCGCTCCGACGACGGCCTCGTCGACTTCCGCATCGACGACGTGAACCCCGCCTACGAGTCGATCACCGGGCGCAAACGCAAGCACGTCATCGGCCGCTTCTCGCGCGAGGCGCTGCCCGACCTCGAGGAGTACTGGTACGAGCCGCTCGAACGCGCCGGCCTGAAGGGGGAGACCGTGCGCATCGAGCAGTTCGCCAACCCGTTCGGGCGCTGGCTCGACGTGCGCTACGCGCCGGCCAGCGAACCGGGCGACGGGAACATCTCCATCCTGGCCGTCGACGTCACGGCCAGGGTCGAGGCGCAGGAGGCCCTGAGGAGGCTCAACGAGACGCTGGAGAAGCAGGTGGAGGAGCGCACCGAGGAGCTCACCCGCAGCAAGGTGCGCTTCGAGCAGGCGTTCGCCGTGGGCCCCATGGCCGCGGCGATCACGGCCCTGGGCGACGACCGCTTCCTCAACGTCAACCAGTCGTTCTGCCGCGTGACCGGCTACCAGGAGAGCGAGGTCTTGGGGCGCACCGCCGCCGAGCTCGGCATGTGGTCGGACCCGGCCGACAAGGCGCGCCTGCGCGAAGCATTGGCAGAGTCTCCCAACGACTTCCGCGACCTCGAGCTGCGGCTGGTGACCAAGGACGGCCGGCACCGCCAGATCCTCGCCTCGGGGGCGGTCATCAACCTCGACGAGGGGCAGGGCTGGCTGCACCTGTTCGTCGACATCACCGAGCGCAAGCGCTCGGAGGACGAGCTCATGAGGGCCATCGACGCGGTGCTGTCGGACACGACCTGGTTCGGCCGCAAGGTCGTCGAGCGCCTCACCAACCTGCGCTCGGGCGCGTCGGCGGCTCCGGGCGTGGATGAGCTGACCGACCGCGAGCTGCAGGTCCTCGAGCGCCTGGCTCGCGGCATGACCGACGCGCAGATCTCCGCCGACCTCGACATCGCCCAGAAGACCGTGAGGAACCACGTCGGCAACATCTACGCCAAGCTGGGCGTGAACACCCG
>CAZQVC010000289.1:0-1693 GCA_964596625.1 uncultured bacterium
AAATTCAGTGGGACGCGAACGGCGATATCTTCCAGATCTACGTTTACGACACCAACGGCAACCTGATCGACATTGCGGCCAACCAGATGGGCCCTGGCACCGGCGCATCGTTCCTCGCTCACGGAGGTAGCTACTACCTGCAAGTGAACGCCATCGGACGGTGGACCGTGCGCATAGTGCAGCTGCAACACCAGTCAGCCACTCAAGTCTCGGGAGTTCTGAATTTCGAGGGTGACGGAACCCAGACATCCCGGCCTTTCAGCGTCTCCGGTTCATGGGAGATCCAGTGGTCAGGGTCAGGGGACTTGTTCCAGGTGTACCTATACTCAGCGAACGGTGACCTAGTTAACATCGCTGCCAATCAGCTGGGCTCGGGAGCCGGCTCTTCCTTCCAACCGCTCGGCGGCACCTACTATCTGCAAGTGAACGCGGTGGGTCCATGGACTCTGCAAGTGGTCCCACTCGATTGAGGCAAGAAGGGACCGTGTGAAGGGTGGTAGTCGTGAGGCAGCTCAGGAGAGCCGCATGATCGTCAAGCCGTACACACCCCGGATTGTGACTGACGGGCTGCTGCGTGCAACTTCGTACCGCCCGATTTGAGCGTTTCGATGGCTGCGGTCATCCCCAGGTCCGAGACCACCCCGGCCTCGCGTAGGTAGCCGAGCTTCTCGTCGTCCTTGACCAACCGGACGCGCTGGGCTACGGCCGAGGCCGGCACCAGCCGGCCGCGACGCCGAAGCGGCGGCCAAGGCGATGGAGGAGCACATCCGCGGGGTGGAGAACCTCGTCCTGGCCGAGCTGGAGAACTCGGAGAAGCGGGTGTCGGCCTCCTAGAGGAGCCGCCTACAACGGCTCCTGGCCGACCTCGCGAAGCGCGTGGGCAGTCAAGTCCGGCTGGCCGCTCAAGGGGGCGACTTGGGACCGGCCCGTAGCGGAGGTCCCGTTACCTCCATCCCATGAGCGACGAACAACGGGGCCAGAACCTCCGGGGACGGCATCCCGCCCATGTCCGCCGTGGCGGCGAAGAACTCCTCCATGCTGCCGGCGGGAGAGAACGCGATCAGGAGCCGGCCTGGCTCATCCCCGTCCAGGGCCCAACTGTGGGGCACTCGCCGCGGAGCCAATACCGAGTCGCCGGGGCCGAGCCGGAAGGACTCCCCGCCAACTTCGACGACGTAGCTGCCGCGTACGACGCAGAACCACTCCTCCTGCGCCTGGTGGAGGTGCCTGGGAGGACCGCCGGGATAGGCGTTGTCCTGCTCGATGATCAGCAGTCGGCCAGCGGTGTCCGATCCCGCCACCTTGATGGTGAACGGCATGACCCCGAACACCTTTCGCTCCTGCGCGAACCGGTCACCACGGGCCGGCACGAAAAGTCCTGCTGTTCGCGAAGCATCCACCGCTCGCCTCCTCCTGAACGGCCGAAGCCAGAAGCACGTTGCGCTGGATTCTAGAGCTTCCCACCCACCTCAAACGCCGCAAGAAGCCTGCGCCCAGCTTCAGTGGCTGCCTGCCGTTTGCCGTACGGCATTAGCTGCGTTCTCCGCCTGTGAAGGCAAGCAGCTCCCTTACGAACACCTCGGTAGCCTCCCGCGGAACCCAGTGCCCGCAACGCGGCACGATCGTCAACTGCGCGTTCGGGATGCGCCGGCTCGCCCTCTGGGCCTTGCGCCACGGCACAACCCGGTCGTCA
>CAZQVC010000290.1:0-1680 GCA_964596625.1 uncultured bacterium
CTCGCGACCTCTCGGATGTCCTGGAAGCACGCATCGCTCTCGAACAAGTCACCACTCGGCTCGCGGCCGAGCGCAGCGACGAGACGAGCATTGCATTGCTAGACGACGTCCTGGACAAGACGAAGCGGGCGATCTCGGCCGGCCTCTTGGCCGACATCCTGGCTCAGAACGAGCGTTTCCATCGGGTGATCGCCGCAATAACCGGTACTCGCTTCCTTGAGCAGACCATCGACCGGATCTACGACTACGTCAAGACGCATCGTCTGTTCAGGCATTTCGACACGGGCGCTCATCGAACGTTCGAACTCATCTACCAAGAACACGCCGCGATAGCTGGAGCCATCCGCTCGCGCGAAGTTGAGCTGGCTCAACGCCTGATGCGCGAACACCTGGAGGAGGTGGGACGTAGGTACGTCGATTCGTTGGAGAGACGAACCGCACCGGAGCCGGAGGCTGCCGGAATCAAGGGAGGAATCCGTGACTCGAAGAGCAAGCAGGAACCCCAACGTGGGTAGGACATTGATCCTCGTCGCTGTGGCGATCTTCATGAGCGCGCCGGCAGTGGCCCAAAGGCTCGTCGTCAACAGCTACGGCGGCGAGTACGAGGGCCTAATCATGGAGGCGGTGATCGAACCGTTCGAAGAGCAGTTCGGCGTCGAGGTGGTTTACGACGCGGTGGGCTCGGCCTCGGAAGATTACGCGCGCATCCGGGCGACCCGGGGCAATCCCGGTTTCGACGTCGTCGTCATGACGGCGCCCGAAGCGTTGCAAGGATGCCGGGAGGGACTGCTTCTCGAGATGACCGAGGAGAACGTACCCAACCTGGCGGACTTGAACCAAGCGGTTCGCGAATCCGCCGGCGCCTGCGGGGCGGTTCACGAGCTCCAGTACATGTCATTGCTCTACAACACCGAGCACGTGACAACGCCACCGACCTCATGGCACGCCCTGTGGGACGAACAGTGGACGGGGCACGTGCTCATACCGGACATCACGAGCATCATGGCGGTCTACCTCCTGCAGATGGCTTCCATCATCAACGGTGGTGACCTCCAGAACCTGGATCCCGGCTTCGAGGCCCTCGCCGAACTGGCCCCGCGGACGGTGGCGATCGAGTCTTCGTCTGCGGTCATGGCGCAGTACATCGAGCGCGACGAGGCTTGGATCCTCCCCTACTGGAGTGGCCGAGCTCAGTACTACAAGGATCAGGGCTGGCCAGTAGACTTCCTGATCCCCGAAGAGGGCACCATTCCACTACTGGCTACGCTGAGCATCCCAGCAGAAGCCCAGAACAAGGAACTGGCGCTCGAGTTCGTCAACTTCTTCCTCGAGAAGGCGCAGCAGGAGGCGTGGGCTCTCGCCTACAACGTTGGCTCGGCTCGATCCGACCTGGACCTGCCCGACGACTTCAGGGCTACCCAGATCACTAGCGCTGAGCAGCTCGACCAGCTCATCCTGCCAGACCAACTCGAGATTGCAGCCGAGCGTCCCGGTTGGACCGAACGTTGGCAGCGGGAAGTACGGCGGTAGCTTGAATGTCGGGCGCGACTACTCCTGACGCAACCAGGCGCGAGTCGCGCCCGACCCCTGTCCCTGCGTTGCTTGGCCTGCCACCGACGGTATTCCTACTGGCAGCGTTCTTCCTTCCTCTGGCGTTCCTCATGGTCATCAGCCTCTATC
>CAZQVC010000291.1:0-1675 GCA_964596625.1 uncultured bacterium
GGCCGCTCGGCCACCGGTCGGTTCCACGTGCACGAGCTCGTTAGGCAGTACGCGGCGGAGCGGCTCGCCGGCGACTCCGGCGACGGCAGCGAAGCTGCGGCCAGCGAGGTCGCCGAGCTTCAGGCGGCACACGCGCGTCACTACCTGGAGCTGCCGGCGGCGCACGCCGAGGTGCTGCGCACCGCCTCACGAGCGGCCGCGCTCGACGAGTTGAGCGAGGACCTCGACAACATCCGCGCCGCCCTCGCCCACGCCAGCAGGAACTTCACGGCCGGGCTCCTGACCGCCTCGCTGCCGACGATCTTCACCCTCTACCTCGAGACCGGCGCGTTGCGCGAGATCACCGAGGTCCTCGAGGATCTCAAGGCCGCGGCGGCTGAACGAGGAGCGCTCGACGAGCCCGTCGGCCTGGTGATACGCCAGCAGCTCGGCAGGGCGGCGACCTCCAGGGGCGATTTCGCGAGCGCCCGCGCCGAGCTCGAGCCGCTGGTACCGCTGCTGCGAGGCTCCCTGGAGCGCGGTGACCCGGGCGCGGCCGAGCTCCTGGCGCGAGCCCTCGACTGGCTGGGTTCAAGCTCGCGGATCATGGGCGACCTCGAGGACGCCGAGCGTTACGTCGGTGAAGCTTTGGCACTGGCGCAGCGCCAGGCCGCCGAGCCAGGGGATCGAACCGGGGAGAGCCACCGAGCGCTGCTCGCCGACGTCACCTACAACCTCGCCTCACTGCGCCAAGCACAGGGGCGTGGAGGGGAGGCGCAAGGCCTGTACGAGCAGAGCCTCTCGGCCAGCCTCGCCGCCGGCGACGACGTGCGCGCCGCCACCTACCGCATCTCGCTGGCCAGGGCGCTGATCATCGAGGTCAAGGACCTCGAGGCGGCGCGGCGTCACCTTGACGAAGCGTTGACGGTTGGCCGCGCGACCCGGTCGGTGAGGCTCGAGGGCGCCGCCCTGAACGCGCTCGCCGTCCTCGCCGACAGGCGTGGCGACAAGGCTGAGGCCGAGCGCTTCCACCTCGAGTCGCTCGAGCTGGCGACGAAGCAGGGCCAGCGCGACGACCAGCGCGTTGCGCTGGCCAACCTTGGCGGGCTGCTCAACGACCAGGGGCGGTTCGAATAGGCGGCCGTCTACCTGCGCAGGGCTCTCGACAAGGCCCTCGCCGTTCGCAACCCGAGCGCGCTCAACCAGGTCTACTCGCTGCTCGCCACGAACTGCTCGGCCCGCGGTGACCACGACGGCGCCGCCGGCTACTTCCGCGCGGCCCTCGAACCGGAGGCGATCAAGGGCCTGCCGCCCGTGTCGCTCACGCAGTGCCTCTCGCTGCTCGCCAGAGCCCACGACGCGGCCGGCCGGACGCAGGCGGCGCTCACGCTGAGGACCTACCTCCTCGAGGAGCCGGCGACGCCGCCCTTCATCAGGGCGAAGATCGAAGCGGCTCTCGCCGACAGCACGCACCACGGCGGCGCTCCGGCAGCGCCCGCCAACGGTAGGCGGCCGAGCCTGCAGGAGATGGCCGCGCTGCAGCGCGAGGCGCTGCTCGCCCGAAACATTGACTGAGGACACAGCGCTGAATGGCACAGTGCTGGAACGACACAGCGCCTGAAACGATAGCGAGATGTGGGAACGCCAGAGTCGCTCATGCGCGGTGCTCGGCTGTTGGCCGGCTACGTCATCAGGG
>CAZQVC010000292.1:0-1666 GCA_964596625.1 uncultured bacterium
CGGCAGTGGCAGACCGAAGACGCTCAGCCCCGGTACGTCTGGTTCGCTTGAAGACACGTGCGGCCAATGTACAAGAACTCAGGATGCCCACCCCAACATCCCCCACAACCCACCCATTTCCGCTACCATCACCGCGAACGCCGTGAAGTAGTTGCGCGGTCAGCCCGCGCCCGTCCCGTCTCTCCCATCAGCAGAGGAGGACAAGCGTGACGTTCGGTACGAAGCGGCTCACATCACAGGAACGAGGTCGCACAGCGGCACTCACCGTTCTGCTCGCCGTCCTGGCGGCGACGCTCGCCGCCTGCGGCGCGGCGCCCGGCATCTCGATCGGCCTAAACACCACGTCGGTTGAGCTCATCCGCGGCGACACGGTTGCGGTCGAGGTCACGCTTGTCCGGTCAGGCGGCGCCAGCGACGACGTCGCCCTCAGCGTCACCGGACTGCCCGCCGGCGTCACGGCCAGCTTCGCGCCGGCCACGCTAAGCGGCGCGACGCTATCGAGCACCCTCACGCTCTCCTCCACGCCCGCAGCCATCGAGGGCAACTACGATCTCACGGTCACCGGCGCGGGCGCCGGCCTTGCAGACGACGCCGTCCTCCTCCTCGACCTGGAGAGCCTCACCGTCCACGGCCATCTGCTGAGGAGCCACAATGTGAGCATCTCCAACGCCAACGTAGAGAGTCAGGGGGCGACCGCTGTCACAACGCAGGACGGCAGCTTCAGCCTCACGGGGCTGAGCGTTCCGTACGACCTAAGCGTCTGGAGCACGGCGGGCGAGTGGGCACATGTCTACCAGGGCCTCTCGTCGGCCGAGCCGGTGCTCTCGCCTCCAGAGGTGGGCGACGCCCTCGTCCTCCTGCACGACGCCACACTGACAGGGACGCTCAGCGGCGGGGTTATCCCAGTAGGCACCAACCAGGCGGTCATCGTCTGCGTCGAGGGGATCGACGGAGCGGCACAGGGATGCGATGCAGTCGACCCCACCGAGAACACCTACTCCATAAACGTCGAGTGGGTACTCGCGCCATCGCGAACGGTGCGCGTGCACGCGGTGCAGTTCCAGAGGGACGGCGCCACCGGGTTCCCGCTCGACTATCTCGGCTACGGAACCGCAGAGGCGACCTTAGATGACGGGGGCGCGCAAGTCGCCGACATCGACTTGGGCGCAGCCCTCGAATCCACCCCCGTCACGGTCGACGTCGACACCTCGGCGCCCGCCTTCACCCTCGTCGCTGGCATCGGGTTCGAATCGGGCATAACGATGCCCCTTGTGCGCTACACCGGCTCCGACCCGACTCAAGAGTTCGTCATGCCCCTTATCGAGGGGACCACGTTCGCCTTCGCCGGCAAGGTTGGCAGCAGGCAGTTGGGTTGGCAGGTCGGCGTGACCGGGCCCGCGGTGTCCCTCACGATCCCAGACCCGCCCGTGCAGGTCGCGCCCAACGATGGGGCCACTGGCATCACGCCCACCACGCAGTTCTCCGCCTCGAACCCGACCGGAGGCCCGCTGACCTACTGGTGGATAGACACCGTGGGCGGGCTCTCGTTCGGCATCACGACCATGGCAACGTCGGTCTCTCTGCCTGACCTGACCGCCTTCGACCTGGCTCTCCCTGGCGGTAACGGGTTCATCTGGCGCGTGACGGCCGGTTCCGGCTCGACCAT
>CAZQVC010000293.1:0-1659 GCA_964596625.1 uncultured bacterium
CCGATGACGCCTGAGCAGGAGAGCCTGGTCGAGCGCCTCCGCGAGGCGCTCGCGAACGAGAAGACTCTGCGCGAGGTCTCGATGTTCGGCGGCCGCTCCTTCATGGTCGCCGAGAAGATGCTGGTGGCAGCCCGCAAGGACGGCGGACTGCTGGTGCGCGTCGACCCGACGAGACACGATGAGCTGGTCGCCCTCCCCGGTGCGTCTATGGCGCGGATGGGCAAGGACCGCGAGATGGGTCCGGGTTGGGTCGAGGTGGAACCCGCCGCGTTGGTTGATGACCGCAAGCTCGACTTCTGGCTCGACGTCGCTTTCCAGTTCCATCGAGGCAGTCGGCGCGTTGTACAGCCCTAACGCATAGGTGAGGTGAAGGCGGCCGCGAGCGCACGGTCGTACGTCCAGAGCTCAGCCGCCTTGTAGCGCAAGGCAAGCGCGAGGTGCAAGAGATCCCGCGATTCCAGACCTGGATGTGTTGTGGCGAGGGCACGTGCGGCGTGTACATCGCGAGCAGTGACGTCTACCGTAGTTGTGAGGTCGCTGACGAGCGTGAAGGCGGCATCTAGTTCTGTGTAGCGGCCCACTGGTAAGTAAGCGTGCATCAGTTCCTGCAATACTTCTGCAGACGAGAGCAGCGGTGAGGAAGCAGTCGCCAAGCGCTCGCGTGCCTCATCTCGCAAGTGATGTGGCCTCCCAACAGCGTACATGACGACATTTGAGTCGATGTATATCAATTGTTCAATTCAGGTGTTCTAGCTGCTGCGACGCGTCTCTTGACGCTGTCCCAATCCTCTTCTGGGCGCTCATCGCCGCGACGAGCGTCCAGTTCCGCGAAGAACTCCTGTAAATCTGCAGGCGTCAGAAGTTGCCTATCGTGGGCCCGCGCTAACCGCTCACGACCGGCCTCTCGCAACCAGTCGCTTAACGACCGACCCTCTCTCTTAGCTTGTGCTCGGAACTCTTCCCGCTCCAGGGGATCGACAAGCACATGAATCCTGCTCATGTGCATCAACCTAGCACATCTCAATCGCGGTTCAGCGAAGCTCCCGCCCACGCACGAGCTCCTCGAAGCCTCGCAGCACGAAGTCCCACCCCGGCTCGTAACGGCTCCGTAGCTCCGCCGCCTCGTCGCCGTGCTCCTCCCAGCCGCGGTGCTCGAGCTCGAGCCGCGTGCCGTCACCGTCTTCGTGGAAGCGGAC
This sequence comes from uncultured bacterium, assembly GCA_964596625.1. Classification (GTDB taxonomy): domain Bacteria; phylum Deinococcota; class Deinococci; order Deinococcales; family Trueperaceae; genus DASRWD01. The sequence goes on from CAZQVC010000293.1 coordinate 1,197, forward strand.
CTCGAGGATGGAGGCGGCGGTCGGATCGAGCGATGGGTGCCAGGAGATCACGAAGCGGTGCGGCGGGTTCCAGGCGAGCACCTCGCCCCACGAGTGCTCGGTGCCGTCCTCGACGACCTCGACCAGACGCCCGCCGACACGCTCCTCGAAGTGCAACGACGCGACCCGCTCACCGGCGATCGAGTGGCTCGCCACCGGCCACCACTCTCCCATGCGTCTGGTGAACAGCTCGAAGGCGGCCTGCGGAGCCAGCGGCACGGTACGCGTCTTCCTGATGGGCGCGATCTTCTCTTCTGTAAGCCTCATGGCTTGCTCCTCACGTGCAGCCTCCTCATAGGCGTCAAGCGCTCTGTCCCACAGCGCGTCGAGCCAATCGCGGACCTGCGCCAGCCCGGACCGGTTCACTTCGTACACGCGCTGAGTGCCGCGCTGCTCGGCGACGACCAGGCCCGCGTCGAGTAGC
>CAZQVC010000294.1:0-1648 GCA_964596625.1 uncultured bacterium
GCCTCACGAACGGCGCGGCGATCTTCACGCCCGACGGCGCGATGCCGGCCCTGGTGACAGACGCACCTCTCGACCCGGACGACATGACGGAGTCCGCGATCGTTGGGGTCGGACATGTGTTCTGGGTCTACGCCGAGGAAGCGGTCACGGTGGAGGCCACGGGCGCCGGCTGCACCGCGGTACCGACGGATCTCATCGTCGACCTCGAGCTCGACCCCGGCTGGAACCAGCTGACCTGGAAGTTCGAGCTCGACGAGACGGACGTCACGGGCATCTCGCTCCACAAGAGCGACGGCGTGCCCGTCTACTTGGTCGAATTCGCGGCCATCTGAGCAGGACGCCAAGAAGGAGCCAACATGAGACAAGCTTTGTATAGGACTGCGGGCTTCACGCTCATCGCGATCCTACTGGCGGCCTGCGGCACGCCGCAGGTCACCGGGGTCGTCTCGGTCGAGATCCCCGGCGGCGACCGTCAGATGCCGCTCGATGCGACCATGGTGCTCGCCGCCAACGTCGTCGCCGGCAGCGGTACCAGTTCCGCCGTCAGCTGGGAGTCCAGCGACGAGAGCGTAGCCGCCATCGACGGTCAAGGCGTGCTCACGGCGCTGACCCCCGGTGAGACCATCGTCACCGCCACCAGCACCGCCGACCCCACGATCTCCGATGCCATCACGGTGACCGTCGTGGTCCAGCAGGACAAGGCGCGCGCCTTCGACGCCGTCTACGTGCCTCCCGACCCGTCGGCGGACCCGGTGCTGGCCGCCGGCCTGGCGATAGCGTCGGCTGAGCTCATCGGAACTGCCTCCTTCACCGAGCTCACCACGGGGCTGTTCCTCGGTCCCGTAGCCCCCGTCGGTCCCGATGGCAGCGTGAGCGTCACGCTGCCCGCGCCGGCCGACGTCCCGGCAGACGTGCTGGAGGACGCAACCGGACTCTTCCCGACCTTGGCGACGGCGGCGGATTGCGAGTTGGTCGCCAGCGCGCCGACCACCAAGGTCACCCCGATGATCTTCTCGCTCATTTCGATCCCCGGCGTCTTCCTCTCGACCATCGACTCGGGCTTCATCCCCGGCACGATGACCGACACCGAGACGAACCCCTGGACGGTTCCCGAGGAGGAGCTGGAACAGCTCGCCATCTACACGTACCTCTACGCCGACGGCCCGACGACCGTCGCAACGCAGGGCTCCGACTGCAGCCCCGACGGCCTCGTCGTGCCGGTCAGCTTCGACCTGGAGCTCGTGGAAGGCTGGAGCCAGATCGCGATCGTGATCGATTACGACGCCACCCACCAGCCCGAGTCGGTCACCGTGACGAACGGCTCGGCCTCCACGCTCTACCTCCACCCGCTCATGGGCCTCTAGCGTCCACGCCCCCGATCGCCGCGAGTACTTAAGATGAAGGCAGCGATCGGGGGCACGAGATCGAAAGGGCTGCGGAACGACGATGGCGTGTTGGCGGCACGCGCTTGGTGCCCGGCTCATGCTGAGCGACCAGGACCGTGCGCGGGGGGCGCTGCTGGGGCTGGCGGTGGGAGATGCGCTGGGGGCCCGGGTCGAGTTCAAGCGGCCCGGAACGTTCGAGCCGGTGCGAGACATGCTGGGTGGAGGCGTCTTCGACCTCGAGCCCGGCGAGTGGACAGACGACA
>CAZQVC010000295.1:0-1636 GCA_964596625.1 uncultured bacterium
GCCAGGCCCGCGAGATCGGCGGGGCTTGCAGCCACCGTCGTCTCCCGTAGACCCAGCGGCTCCACGATCCGCTCGGTGAGGAGACGCGCGAACGGTCGCCCGGAAACCAGCTTGGCGATCCTCTTGAGGAGCAAGTAGCCGGGGTTCGAGTACGCCCAGCCGTCCCCCGGTTCGAACAGGAGCCCCTTCTCGAACGTCTCGGCGGCGTAGCGCTCGAACGACCAGGCGTGGCTGGGCGTGGACCTGACTGCATCGTGGTACGCCGCGAGGCCCCCGTAGTCGGGGATGCCCGCGGTGTGGGCGAGCAGTTGGCGGAGCGTGAAGCGATCGGCGCTCGGCACCTCGGGCAACCAGAGACTCACGGTGTCGTCGAGCGCTACTTCGCCGCTCTCCTGCATCAGCAGGAACAGGGCTGCGATGTACGTCTTCGTGACGCTGTAGATGAGGAAGCGCGGCTCCACCGGCTCTGAGGCCGGGAGCCACCGAGCCGCCGGGGCCGCACCAGGCGCGTCGGTCACGGCGATCGCGAGGTAGGGAGGCGCCGCCGCGTACCGGTTCAAGACCTCGTCGAGGAGGCTCCCCAGCGGCATGCGTCAGTATCGCGCTTCGAGCACGCTCACGCTTCGGCCTCGCGCCAGCTGTTACTTGGGGGGAGTATCGTGTGCGTGACCTGGCGCGACCCAAAGCCCCACCTTCTCCATGCACGTCGACCGCGCTGCCATGGCCTTGGGAGGTGAATGCAGTGTTGGACCCGGATGACGTACGCAAGGACACGCTGGCAACGGGAGAAGCCGGAGCTTCACAGCCAGAGGCCGTCGACGACCGCGATCCCACCGCCGATGACCCCGACGACAAGGCTGTCCGGGGCCGCGCCTACCGGGCCGACGGCATCACCGTCTACTTCAACGCCCGCAAGTGCTGGCACACGGGCATCTGCCTGCGCGGGCTTCCTCTGGTCTTCGACGTGGGCAGGCGGCCGTGGGTACGGGCAGACCTCGACACGCCGGAGCGGATCGCCGCGCAGATCGACCTCTGCCCGTCGGGCGCGCTGAGCTACGACCTGATGGCGGAGGATGGCGAGTCTCTGCCGGTTTGAACTACCCGCGCGGCGGGAAGCCGCTGCCGAGACCAGCGCTGTGAGCGTCACGGACGCCTGGCCGCCGCCGGCCGGTATGATCGAATCCCATCCAAACCGAAGGAGCGAACATGCCTAGAAACGCGTTGTTCCGTGCGTCGCTGGTCGAGTCTCGAGTCGTAGCTGTCGTCATCGCGCTAGTGCTGGCGCTGGCGGCTTGCGCCAGCCAGGAGGCCACGCCGGCCGAGGTCCTCGAAGGCGCCTGGGAAGGCACCTGGACCAGCGTCAACGGCCCAACCGGGACGGTGGAGGTCGAGTTCGAGCGCGCCGGCAACACGTTGAGCGGCACGATCACGATCGGCGGCACGCCCTGTCTCAGTCAGGGCACGATCACCGGCACGGTTGACGGCAACAACGTCGCCTTCGGCTCCGTCAACGCCCCCGACAGCATCGACTTCACAGCGCAGCTCGCCGCCAAGAACCTGACGGGCACTTACTCGGTCGGCATGGGCGCGTGCGACGGGGACAAAGGGGCTTTCGCGCTGGACAAGGTGGAGTAGC
>CAZQVC010000296.1:0-1631 GCA_964596625.1 uncultured bacterium
TACTCGCGCCTGGTGACGACCAGGCACGGCAACGAGCTCGACGAGAAGTTCCGGGAGGCCGAGCCGCACGTACCGGCGAACGGGCTGCGGATCATCGGCGCCTCGGCGTTGCAGAACGTCGGCGACCAGGTGGTCAGCGCGGGGACGGTGCTGCCCTGGCTGCTCATCGCTCTCGGCGCGCCGGTGGGGTTGATCGGGCTGCTCGTGCCCATCAGGGAGTCCGGCTCTCTCCTGCCGCAGGCCGCGCTCTCGCCGCGGATCCGGCGGCGGCGCAGGCGCAAGTGGGTCTGGGTGATGGGCGCCGCCATGCAGGCTGCTGCGACGGCGGCCATGGCGTTGATCGCCGCGACCCTCAGCGGTGTCGCTGCGGGCGCCGCGATCCTGGTGGCGTTGGCGGTCTTCGCGCTCGGCCGGTCGCTCTCCTCCATCGCCTCCAAGGACGTCATGGCCAGGACCATCCCCAAGGGGCAGCGCGGCCAGATCAACGGCATCTCGACCGTCATCTCCGGGGTCGCCGCGGTCACGCTGGGCCTGGGGATCCGCCTCCTCGGCGGCGAGCGGATGAGCGACACCGCACTGGCGGTCATGCTCGGCGGCGCCGCGCTCACCTGGGTGCTGGCCTGCCTGGTGTACGCGGGGGTCAAGGAGCCGGCCGGCGCTGCCAGCCCGGCCGAGGACGACGAGGGCTGGGTGCGTCGCTCCTGGAACCTGCTGGCCAGCGACGCCCCGTTCCGCAAGTTCGTGCTGATGAGGACGCTGCTGCTCGTCTCCGCCCTCAGCCCTCCCTTCCTCGTCGCGCTCGCGGCCACCAGGGGCGGAGTGGGCCTCGGCGGGCTCGGGCTCTTCGTGGCCGCCCAGGGGTTGGCACGCATGATCGGCGGGCGACTGTCCGGACGCCTGGCCGACAGGTCGAGCCGGCGCCTGATGATCTGGGGTGCGCTGATCGCCTCCCTCCTCATCGTGGCCGTGCTGGCGCTCTCGGCCATCGCCGAGGTGCGTGAGTCGAACTGGCTCTACAGCGGCGCCTACTTCCTGCTGGCGCTTGTGCACACCGGCGTGCGGGTGGGCCGCAAGACGTACGTCATCGACATGGCGGAAGCCGACCAGGTCACCGAGTACGTGGCCGTCGCGAACACCGCGATGGGTGTCATCCTGCTCGCCACCGGCGCTGTCAACGCCGCCCTCGCCCAGCTCGGCGCCGAGGTCGCGCTCGCCTTCCTCGCCGCCATGGGCCTGCTCGGCGTGTTCATCGGCCGCAGCCTGCCCGAGGTCGGCGCGCGGGCGCGTAGCACGCCTTGACATCGCAACCACGATCGCTCGACCCGCGGTTGTTGGCGTTCGCCGCGGAGCACCTCGGCCCGTGCGCACCGGTGCGGGAGCTGTCCTGGAATCACGGCGAGTCATCAGTGTGGGAGCTGAGGGGGCCGCGCGGTCGCGGCGTGCTCAAGGCGCATCGTCAGCTGAGGAAGTTCCAACAGGAGCTGAACGCCAACCGGGATTGGGTGCCGGTTCTAGCTAGCAAGCAACTACCGGCGCGGGCCCCCGCACTGCTGGGCTGGCACGAGTCACCTCCACGTGCACTGCTGTTCGCCTACGAGGAAGGCGAGCTGGTCGAGAACCTCGTGCTCGAG
>CAZQVC010000297.1:0-1624 GCA_964596625.1 uncultured bacterium
ACATCCTCGACAGCCCGCTCATCACCCAGGAGAACGCGGAGCGGTACTACTTCCCGGACAGCCCGTTCTAGACGCACGTGTGCTGCGGGGGCAGGTCGGTTCCGGCCCCCGCAGCGACTTGCCCTCGTCTACCCTGCTAGGGGCTCAGTACGGCTCGCTTTGGTAGTGAGTCGTGCCGCTGAACGGCATCGACAGGTTGATGAAGCTTCAGACGAATGGATCGCGGACTTTGACGCCTCCGACCACGGAACCGTGCGCGAGGTCCTCGGTCAGGAGTTCGGTACAGTCGGCGCGTCTTGCAGCGGCGATGATGCCGGCGTCCCACAGGGAGATGCGGTGGTGTTTCGAGAGGGTGATCGCGTCGTCGACGAGGGCCGCATCGACGGCAACTACTTCTCCTTCGGATAACTGTCGGACCACTTCGTGAGCGACGTCCGCTGATAGCGGGGGACGGAGCTTTCGAGTGGTGACCCAATAGAACTCGTTGAGGACCTGCGAACTGATGACGAGGCTCAGCGTGTCGTCCTCGAGGATCTCTAATGCGATCTCTCGCTTGGTCTCGCTGGCCCGGTCGTAGGCATACACGAGCACGTTGGTGTCTAGGAACGAGGCCAACGACCGCGCTCCTCATAAAGGTCCTCACGCGTCCAATCACGGTCCTGGCTGCCGTTACCCGCTACGTGAGCACGCGCGAGGTCAGCCGCCTTGCGTCGGCCGGCCATGGCCCTCTCGTCGGTACCGGCGTACCGCCTGAGTTGCTCACGGACCACCGCGTTGACGGAAGTGCCTTCCTGCACGGCCCGGATTCGGGCGCGGCGAAGCGTCTCGTCGTCGATGGCGAGCGTGAGGTTTGCCACGTAACCAGTGTAGCACGTGACCTGTGCGGCAGCGTCACGGATCGGCAACGCCGCCTGCCGGCCCAAACTCACCCAGCCGCTGTCCACCCGCTATCGACGGCGACCTCGGCGCCGTTGATACCGCTGGCTTCGTCCGACGCCAGGAAGAGCGAGAGCGCGGCGACCTCCTCTGGCTGTAGCGAGCGTGGGTTGACCGCGTGCCACTTGCCGTACTGCGCCAGCGCCTCGTGGTCGAACGTGGCGGGGTCGGCGCCGGCCATGATGTTCGTTTCGACGCCACCCACGATCAGCGTGTTGCAGCGAACGCCGAACGGCGCGTAGGCGAAGGCGGTGTTGCGGGAGATGCCGAGGAGGGCGTGCTTCGAGGCCGTGTAGACGACGCCAGCGGCCGCACCTGAAACCGCCGCTACCGAGGCGACGTTGACGATCGAGCCGCTGCCGCGCTCCTTCATGTGCCGCACGGCGGCGCGGGTCGTGACCAGGGGCCCGTGGACGTTCACGCCGAAGACGCGCTCGTAGGTCTCGTCGTCGAAGTTCGCGACGCCTTCCATACGATCCATGATGCCGGCGTTGTTCACCAGCACGTCGAGCCGGCCGTACTCCTCGATGGCACGCGCGATCAGCGCCTCGGCGTCCTGCCGCTTGGAGATGTCGCCGGGCACCCCGATCATCGTGCCGCCGGCCGCGTTGGCTTCGTCGGCTACGGCCTTCAGGTTCTCGGCGTTGATGTCGCCAGCGACGACCTTCGCGCCCTCGCGCGCGAACAA
>CAZQVC010000298.1:0-1622 GCA_964596625.1 uncultured bacterium
GCCTACGTCCTCTCCGGCGCCATCGGCGCCTTCGCCGGCCTCATGCTGCTCGCTCGCTACGGCATCTCCGGCAACCTCATCGGCGAAGGCTACGAGTTCGACGCGCTGGCGGCCGCGGTGCTTGGCGGCGCCACCTTCGAGGGTGGCAGGGGTACCGTCTGGGGCACGGTCGGCGGCGTGCTGCTCCTCTCCATGGCCTACACCCTCGTCCTACTTGGCGGTCTCAGCTACCACTGGCAGCTCGTCGTGAGAGGAGGGATCATCATCGGGGCTGTCACCCTCTACGCCGTCACCCAACGCAAACGCTGAACGTGAACACTAGTTCTCAAGGAGGTAGTCGTATGCCGAAGTTCGTTACGAGACTCAGGTGGTTCCTCGCGCTCGCGGTGCTCCTGCTGGCCCCGCTGGCGCTGGCGCAAGACACCGTCGACACCACCGATTTCCAGACCGACCCGCCCTGGACCATCGGCGTCTCCGCCGGGTACCTGTCGAACTCGTGGGTGGTCTTCGCCCTGCAGCACCTGCGCTACGAGGCGTCGCTGCACGCTGAGGTGGGCGAGATCATCGTCACCGACGCGGGCTTCGACCCCAGCAAGCAGATCGCCGACATCGAGGACCTGCTCAACCAGGGGATCGACCTGCTGGTGTTCTGGGCGGTGGACAACCAGTCGATCCAGCCGGCCCTCGACGCCGCCGTTGCGCAAGGCGTGCCGGTCGTCAGCGTCGGCGAGCCGTCCCCGCTCGAGCAGGTGACCAGCCAGGCCAGCATCGACCAGTACGACCTCGGCCGCATGGTCGCCGAGCAGCTCGTCACCGACATGGGCGGCGAGGGTCAGGTCCTGGCCATGCTTCCCCTCCCCGGCACCTACGCCGCGACCGCGCAGCTCGAGGCGCTCGAGGACGTGCTGGCCGAGAACCCAGGCGTGGAGCTCCTGGCCGTCGATTACGGCCAGTGGAGCCGTGCCGAGGCGAAGCGCGTCACCGAGAGCCTGCTCATCCGCCACCCGCGCATCGACGGCGTCTTCTCGCCGGCGGGCCAGATGAGCCTCGGCGTGGCCGAAGCGTTCGAGGAGGCGGGCCGCCTGCAGGAGGTCACGCTCTCGCCGGGCGACGAGTACAACGGCTGGCTGAAGTGGGTCAGCGAGCACGGCCAGGGCGGCGCCGTCACCTTCCCGACGCGCGCCGGTCAGGTCGCCATGCAACTCGCGGTCAAGATCCTCTCGGGCGAACCGGTCCCTGCCAACCAGGAGATCCCGTCCGAGTACATCGCCCCGTCCGAGGTCGACGCCTGGATCGAGCCCGACCGCCCCGACGACTGGTGGGCCACCGAACTGCCAGAGGAGTGGAAGCCCACGCCCTGACGTGAGTAGCCGCCAGCCAGCGACTAGCCACCTTCGAGACCCCGCGGCAGCGGCTTCCAGTGCCGCTGGCGCGGGCAGAGGGCCCGTGCTGCGCGCGGTTGGCGTAAGCAAGTCGTTCGGCGCCACCAAGGCCCTGACCAACGTGGACCTCGCCAGCTACCCCGGCGAGGTCCACGCCGTCGTCGGGCAGAACGGCGCTGGCAAGTCGACGCTGATGAACGTCTTCGCCGGCGTGTTCCCGCCGAGCTCCGGGAGCGTCGA
>CAZQVC010000299.1:0-1620 GCA_964596625.1 uncultured bacterium
CGTGGTAGTACTCCATCGTCTTGCGGCAGCGCTGCTTGAAGTTGGTAGCAGCCACCACTTGCAGCATCGCCTTCGGCGTCAGCCGCGCCGTGACCTCTTGGCCCTGGGGCGAGCGCGCTACCACCGAGTAGATGCGGTAGGTGCCGGCTTCGATGACGTTGGGCAGGACGATCTTCGAGACCCAGCCGGGCCCGTACTCGGGGATGACCTGCTTGATGGCTTCGTCACGCCGTGAGTAGCAGCCGTTGGCTTCGAGGATCGCGGTCATGTCTTCGTTGACCGTCTCGATGCCGATGGCCTCTGCCGCCAGAGCACTAAGCATCAGGGTGTCGGCCGAGGAGTCACGCTCGGGCATCAGTACACCAAGAACCCGGTCTGGACCCAACGCGCGCGCGCACAGCGCCGCGGTGACGGTGCTGTCGATGCCGCCGGAGAGCCCGACGACCGCACCCTTCTTGCGCAGCACGCGGTGAACCAGCTCGGCCGTCTTCGCGGCGATGGCCTCGGTCGTAGCTGCCGCATCCAGCTGCAGGACACCGGTGTTCAGTGGGCGATCGGCCTTAAGCGTGGCTTGCATCGCGCTGCTCTTCAGCTTCTAGCTTCGAGCGTACGAAGCGCACTGCGTTGTCGATGGTGTCGAGGTTCTCCGGTGTCATCTCGACTTCTGAGATCTGCATGTCGTACGTCTCCTCGAGGTACATGACCAGCTCGAGGACGCCCATCGAGTCGATCACGCCGCTGTCGGTGAGGGAGACGCTGCCGTCCAACTCCATCGGGTCATCGCTGACGATGAAGATCTCGCTGAGGAAGTTGCGGATGCCCTTGTCGATCGACGCCCCTGGGGGCACGGAGTTGCCGGTGTTGTTGTCTTGGGCCGTGGTCTGCATCATCTCGTGAAACTCCATTTGCTGAACTTCCCCCTCGAACGTGGACTCTGTAAAACTGATGTTAAGTCGCAAATGCGAGTTCCCTCGGACAACGCGCACAGACCGACCGTGCGCGCCGCTGGCACCGACTCATGCACGAGGGAGATTGCTAACAAGTCTCATGAGACCCAGGGCGTAGAATCCGACCTCAGAGGGCGACAGCCCTCGGACGCGATGAAGTCCGGCTCCTAACTGGGCGCCTGATCCGGACCGAGCGAGTGGCGCAACCGACCGAGGGAAGGTATGTCGCTCTTTCTTGTTCTCTCAACCTTCCAACCGGTGCATGACGGACCGCCGACGAGCGGACTTGTGGATTGCGTTGGGAGGGTTCAGTGATTCATAAAAATGCCGGCTGCGGCCGCGGCGGTCCAACCCACCGCCTCTTCGATCGCCTCACCGAGAGATCACGCGTCTTCGCTGGTTCGGCCATCGCTCTGGTGCTCCTACTGAGTGCGTGTACCGATCCCCAGCAGCTTGGAACCGCAAGGACCGGCGGGCAGGTCGAGATCCTGGTGCGTGACGCAGACGGTCACAGAGTCGGCGACGAACCCGTCGGCGGCACCGTGACCCTGTCGGTCATCACAGATGACGCGGCCGAGTCTGTCGTGTTCACCTACGGCCGGTTGGAGTTCTCCACCATCGATGCCGAGGCGCCCTTCGAACTGGAACTCGACACCACGGACCTGCCGAACGG
>CAZQVC010000300.1:0-1608 GCA_964596625.1 uncultured bacterium
TGCTCTCCGCGAACGGCGCGAGGGCCTACGTGACGCTGTCGGGTGACGCGGCCGTCGCGGTCGTCGAGGTCGCGGCGAGGCGCGTGGTCGAGCGCATCGCGGTCGGCCCGCTACCCTGGGCGGTCGCGCGTAGCGGCGACACCCTCATCGTCGCTCACCGCCTGGCGCGGCCGGTCGAGGGACGCTCACCGACCGCCGACGACGGCCGCGAGGGCTGGCTGACGCTCATCGACCTGGGCGAGGAGCCAAGCAGCGCCACCTCGGAAGTCGTGCTCGCCGGGAACGCGTTCGGCTTCCCCAACGCCCTCGAGAGCCTCGCCGTGGTCGACGAGGTCGTCTATGCCGCTCACCTGCTCAACAGCCCAGAGCCGCCCAACGACTTCCAGACGACCGTCTCGGGCGGACTCTCGGCCGTGTCGCTGGCCTCCCGCGCCGCACTGCCAGGGCGCAGCCTCGACGTCAACGACCCGGACTTCTCGACCCCGGTCAACTTCCCCCGCGCCCTGGCGGCGTCCCCGGACGGCGGCACTTTGTACCTCGCCCTCGCCGGCAGCAACGCGGTCATGGGCATCGACATCCGCGACCCGGCGGCGCCGGGCCTCCTGGGGTTCTGGCCCACAGGCAGCAACCCCCGCGGGATCGTCGTCTCGCAAGACGGCAGCACGGCGTTCGTCATGAACTACCTCTCCCGCGACGTCAGCGTCCTCGACCTCGCCGACGTCCGCCACCGCCGGGAGCTGACCCGCATTCAGGTCGCGCCCGAGCCGCTCTCACCCGAGCTGCAGCGAGGCAAGGTGCTGTTCAACAACGCCAACGACCCCAGGCTCTCGCGCAACGGCTGGCTGTCGTGCGCCTCGTGCCACCTCGACGGCGGCGGGGACGGGACGACCTGGCCACGCGAGGAGGGCGCGCGGCAGACGATGCCGCTGTGGAGCCTCGCGGGCACGGCCCCCTTCCACAGCGCGGCCACCCGCGACGAGATCCAGGACTTCGAGGTCGACATCGAGAGGTTCATGGCCGGCGTGGGCCTCGCGCCCGGGCCCGCCGGCGAGCTGCTGGGAGCCCCTAGCGCGGGCGGCTCCGCGGACCTGGACGCACTGGCGGCCTTCGTGCTCAACGGCCTGCGCCCGCCGGCGGCGCCCACGGGCGACCCGGAGGCCGTCGCCAGCGGCCGGCAGGTGTTCGCGGACAGCGGTTGCCAGAGTTGCCACGCCGGGCCCAGCTGGACCATCAGCAGCCTGCCTGGACCGGCCGGTTCGCTGGCACCGGCCGGCGAGGAGGTCGTGGTGGGAGCGGTCCGCGACGTCGGCACCTTCGATCCCGCTCACGACGTCACCGGCGAGCACGGCTTCGACGTCCCTACCCTGCTCGGCCTCGCTTACAGCGCGCCGTACTTCCACGACGGCTCGGCACTGGCCCTGGCGGACGTGCTGGCTCACGAGGCGCACTCCGGGCCGGCCCTCGACGCGGCCAAGGAGGCCGACCTCATCGCCTTCCTGCGCTCGCTAGACGAGGCCAGCGAGCCGTTCGAACTCCCCGACCCCGCGCCCCAAGCCGCCACGGACCAGCCCGCGAAACGCTGCCTTCACCTGTCCTGTTAGCTTGCTA
>CAZQVC010000301.1:0-1598 GCA_964596625.1 uncultured bacterium
GCGCGTCTGAATGGCATTCAGAAGGTCAGGGGTTCGAATCCCCTCAGCTCCACCAGAGAACCCCCGTCCTGGACGGGGGTTTCTTCGTGTTATGATTTCTTCGCACATTCAAGTGAAGTTGTGCGTGAGCGAAACGCGTGCGGAGCGTCGCCGTTCTTCAACCGCGCAGGCGTGGTTTTAAAAACCAACCGACTCCAGTTGCGAGGTGGGGGGAATGAACGTCTTCCGGATCCACATCCGTCCGAGCGGAGGCGCTGCGGACATGGCAACGACCTTCGACTACTGCCTGCGCCACCGGCTGCTAGGTGTCGGATGGCGAGTCGGCAAGCCGCATTGCACGACGTACTGGGACGAGTACTACCAAGAAGCGAGAGTTTTGCACGGGGATAGTGGTCTCGCTGTTCCTATGCGGCTCCATCAGCGGGTGCGCGTTGGTGACCTCGCGTGGACGCGGGGGTCGCTCGACGACTACTACCTGGCGCGTGTCATCTCTCCTTGGGAGTACTTCACCACACCAGAGTCTCGAGAGAAGGACATCGATATCGCTAACGTATTCCGGTGCGAGATCATCCGGGTACCGATGGACGCCGTGCCGAGCAAGGTCAGGGCAAGCTTCAGGCCTAGCAGCACGTTCCAGGCGATCGCGGGCGAGCAGATCCGCGAGTACAGCAAGCACCTTTGGAACTCGTTGACTTCCGAGGCCCAGTACGAGGTGGACCCGGCGCTGTTCGCCGACCCCTTCTTGATGCTGGATGCGGACGAGGTCGAGGATCTGGTGTTCCTCTACCTGCAGAGCCTGGGCTGGTACGTGGTGCCCCACACGCGTCAGGTCGACAAGATGAGCTTCGAATTCGAGCTCGTGCGTCCCGACACGCACGAACTCGCGAAGGTGCAAGTCAAGACAGGCGGTACGCCGCTCGACCGTGGCCATTACGCCGTTGCTGGACACCACGTGTTCCTCTTCCAAACCAACGAGCTCTATACCGGACCATCGACAGCAGGTGTTACTGCCTTGAATCGGGATGAGTTGCTGCGATTCGTTCAGGCGGCCGAGGGATGGTTGCCGCAACGGCTCACCCTGCGGATGAGGCCGCCAATGCCCCTAGTGGACGGGTGACCTACTGGTCCAACCCGGGTCGAAACGGCAGGCGCGATGAGTGATTGTCTCGATCCAGAAGGTCATCGAGCCGCTCCACGGCGTCTTCCTGCGTCTCGGTCAACTCGTGGCCGTACGTGTCCATTGTGAAGGCGACCGTGGAATGGCCGAGGCACCTCGAAACAACGAAGGGATTCACGCCAGCGCGTAGGGGGCAGGCTGGCGTGGGTGTGCCTCAGGTCGTACAGGTGGTTGGGGTGAGAGATTCCGGCGGCACGGAGGCTCGCTGCATGGTGCCCCCGGAGGGCTGAAACGCTGTAGTGGTTCCCCGAAGGCTGCGTGAACCGAGGGTGGTGCTGCGGCTTCCCGCGTGCTACGTCTGGGAGCTGTAGTCCTAAGGTTTCGTGCATCGCGATGCGCCGTTGCGTCTTCGTCTTCGGGGCCTTCTGCTCTTGGCCTGGTTCGGAAACTGGGTTCAAGGCGCGACGGATCGTCACGTAGG
>CAZQVC010000302.1:0-1595 GCA_964596625.1 uncultured bacterium
CGTTCGCCCAGCGCGCGGTCGAAGTCCAACGCGACCAGCTCGATGCCGAGGGCCTGTGCGACACCGCGCTGAATCGGCTCCTCGCTTACCTGTTGGGGGAACAGCAGGGAGAGCCCGATGGGCAGATCGCGCCCTTCTCGGCGACTGAAGTCGATGGCAGCGGCGGCGACCGAGACGGAGTCGAGGCCTCCGCTCATGAAGATGCCGCCACGGCCCTTGCGTAGCGGCCGTGCGACCGCGGCGTCGAGCAGCTCGCCGAAGCGGGGCAGTTCGTCCTCGGTCACCCAGTCGGCACCCGCACCGGCCGGTGGGGGCAGCCAATGCCGGCTCTCTTCGGCCTCGCCACCTGCGACCAGAAGGACGTGCCCCGGCGGGACGCGCTCTACACCCTCCAAGAAGGTCTCCCTGAGGTCAAGGGTGACGTTGGACAGGTAGGCCGCGGCCCTCTCGCGGTCCATCGTGGCCCGCGAACCCGTCAGCTCATCGAAGGCGTCGATGGCGACCGAGAACTCCAGCGCCCCGGCGGCGCGTCTTTTGAACAGCGGCACCAGGCCGACCCGGTCGCGTGCGGCCAGGAGCAGGTCGTTCGCGGCGTCGTAGGCGATCACGACATGCCGCCCCTTGAGAGCGGTGGGCAGCTCCCTGCCCAATCGAGCGAACGCCGCGAGCACGACATCCGCCTCATGCTGACGCTCGTCGAGCCCGTACCGGGCCCTCAGCTCGGCGAGGTTGTCGAGATCGCCCCAGAAGACGAGACCACGATCGCCAAACGTGGCGACGAGTGGACCGGGCGAACCCGCGGTGAGGAGCGCGAGCCTGCCCCGGGGTCCGGAGACGACGGCAGCACCGCGCCCGGCGGCACCGCGTTCGAACCTCACCACCCAGCCGGTGTTGGGCAAAGCCACCCTCGCCCTTCCGGGATCACCAGCCACCATCGAGCCGACCATCTACTCCTCCATACCTCATCGAACCGCCGCGTGCGCGAGACGACCGCCTGTGAGTAGCTTGCCGTCGCGTCTCTGACACGGCTCTTATACTTCAGCGGTGAGCGAGGTCGCGGTCGTAAAGCGCTTCTCAGGCATGCTCCTTTCCACCCTCAGGTGGCGCCTCGCGCTGGTGTTCGGCCTCGGCATCGTGACCACCCTCACGGCGGGCCTAGGCCTGGTGCTGCTGGTACCACTGCTGTCTCTGGTGGGCGTCCAAGCCGGCAGTGGGTCGACCGAACCGTTCGTCGAGTTCGTTCGCAGCGGCTTCGACCGCTTGGGGGTCGAGCCGACGGCGGCCGCGTTGTTGGCGCTCAACGCCGGCGTGCTGCTGGCCGCAGCCGCCCTCGATCGCTACCAGAAGATCCTCGAGCGAAGGGTGTACGAGTCGTTCAACCTCGTCCAGCGCAGTCGCCTGTTCGAGGCCATAACTCGGGCTCGCTGGCGGCACAGCGTCAACGAGCGCGCGTCCGACAACGTCCACCTGCTCACGGCCGAGGTCGACCGCATGGGCATGGCTGCGTACGGCATCGTCGGTCTGGTCAGCAAGGTGCTGATGGTCGCCGTGCACCTGGTTGTCGCGATCGTCCTCTCCCCGCTGCTCACCGGCCT
>CAZQVC010000303.1:0-1585 GCA_964596625.1 uncultured bacterium
TGGTCAAGACCTCGAACTCGTCCATGTCGAAATGCTCCTCATCGACGCACGCGGATGTTGCGCCCTCCCGGTCGTCACGACAACACCTTCAGCGCGAGCGGCGATCCGCGATCGTGCCGAGTTGCCTCGTGGTTCGCTTGCCAAGGGGGCGGTCGTACGTCCTTAAGATCCGATGTTAACGCGGCCGACCCGTCCTAGGCGTGGCAAACGCCCTGACCGACGGCCTGGTCCTCGGCTGCTATGGTTCGCCTGTGAAGAGGGGATGAATCAGGATGGGGTGGATGCAAGAGAAGCCTCGGTCAGAGAACTCGGAGCCTGAGGAGCCCGCCACGAACGATTTCGGGGAAGAGCAGTGAGGTTCCAAGGCAACCTCCTCTACGTGCGTGACCTGGACGAATCGGTTCGCTTCTACCAGGACGGTCTCGGTCTGGAGATCGTAGCCAGGCCGGCACCGCACATGGCCGTCGCGCAACTCGCAGATTCGCTTGTGTTCCTCCACGCCGATCCCGACGACGTACCTGACTGGTTGAGAGAGGCGCTGGGTCGGAAGATCCGGGGCATCGGTGTGCTGCCTCACATCGAGGTCGCGAGCGTCGAGGCGCTCAAGGAGCGGCTTCAGTCGCAAGGCTACGAGATCTCCCTCGGTCCGATAGAGGAGCACGGCTACCGGCGGCTGTACGTTTACGATCCGAGCGGGTACAACCTCGTCTTTGTCGAGCCTGCCTGATAGAGAGGGCCTGCCTGTACGCCTATCCGCCTTCTTGCGGCCGGTTGGGCCGTGGAACGGGCAGCCACCGGCCCACCTTTGCCCGGTACTCGTTGTACTCCCGCCCAAACTGTGCCGCCAGACCGCGCTCCTCGTAGAACACCACGACAAGGTGGAACGCGGTCGCCACCGCCAGGCCATAGATGGCGATGGCTGGGCTCACGTAAAGCACGGCCCAGCCGAAGACGGCCGTGAGCACGCCGACGTACATCGGGTTGCGCGAGTAACGGTAGAGCCCGCGAACCACCAGGCGCTTTGGCGCGTCCAGCGGCGCGGGCGTGCCGCGGCCAGAGCTGGCGAAGTCCCACACGCACCAGGCGTAGATGGAGGCTCCGACCACGAGCAGGACTACGCCCAGAAGCTGAGCGTAGCCGTCGGCGGTAGGGCGCCCTGAGGCCAGCAGCAAAGGCACGTAAACAGCGACCGTGCCGGGCACCAGCACCGTGAAGAGTAGGTTCTTGAACAGCAGCATCGGGGCACGCCTCTTCCTCGGGGCGTAGCTACACCTTACTTCCGGGCGACACGCACGCCTCGCCGACAAGATGTCCGGCCCTACAAGGGGGTCAGAATGGCTTCTCTACCGGGCTCCACACTCCTGAGAAGGGAGAGAGGGGCATGCTCGCTGCGCCCGGGACGTGCTCACGCCGCTAACTCGGCTGCACACTCAAGGCCGCTGGCATGGACTGTGACCTACCACAAGAGGGAAAAGCGGCCGGTTTGGATTCGGCCGCTCTCCTCCTGTGTCCCGTGCTGAACGGTGGTCCTTGGTCGGGGTGGCCGGATTTGAACCGACGACCACTTGACCCCCAGTCAAGTGCG
>CAZQVC010000304.1:0-1568 GCA_964596625.1 uncultured bacterium
CCGGCGGCGGGCTCGGTGCTCGGCAGGTCGAAGCGCACCACGCCGGTGAAGAACGCGGTCACGTCGGTGGGGCCGACGAACGCCTCGGCCACCAGGTCGAGGGGGAAGCGCTCCAACCTCGACGAGCCGGCGATGCGCCCCTCCCCGAGGTCGGCGGTGAAGAGGCTGCCCGCCAGCTGCAGCGCCGCGTCGAGGTTCGACGGCGGTCCGGACAGCTGCAGGCTGGCCGGCACCGGCTCTCCGCCGACGGCCAGATCCGGGGCGACGATCTGGCCGAGAAGGAACCCGCCGCGAAGCTGCACCACGCCCGAGAGCGCGCCGCTCAGGTGCGGCGCCACCTGGGCGACCACCGGGAACTCGTCGAGCGCGAGCGTCCTGAGGCGCAGCTCCAGGTTCGAAGGCCGCAGGTCGCCCGGCGCGTCGGCGGCCGCCAGGCCGGGGAGGAGGTCACCAAGGGCCGCGTTGCCGTTGAGCGTCACCCGACCGCCTGCCGTGTCGAGCGTAGCCGAGCCGCCGATGCGCCCGTCGGCGATGGAGGTATCGGCGTTGAGGGTGAGTAGGCCGATGCCTACAGGCTCCAGGCTCACGTCGGCGAGGGCGAGCGTGCCCGCCGGCCCGCTCGTAGGATCGTAGGTGAGTCGGCCGACGATCGCCCCGCTGCTCAACCCGCCGTTGGCGTCGGCGCGCTCCTCAGCGGAGGTGGGTAGAGCCAGGTCGAGGTCGACCTGCAGGGCGCTGGTGTCGCTGTCGAAGCTGGCGTCCAGGCTGCCAAGCACGCCGTCCGAGGTCACCGACCAGGTCCCGTCGGTGGTCGTCACCGCGAGCGGCAGCTCCTGTCCCGCCGCTTGTGCGCCTGCCGGGAGGTCGAGCGGCAGGCGCAGGGAGCCGGCGAGGTCGGCGCTCTGGGTCGTGAGGGTGCCGCTGAGGTCGAGTTGGAAGCCGGCGAGGTCCACGCCGAAGTCGTCGAGCTCAGCGGTGGGGGTCGGCGACAGGCTCACGCGCAGCGAACCGTGGGCCGCGTCGAGGCCGGAGAAGGTGAGGCCCCGCTCGCCGATGCGCGCCGCGAGGTCGGCGAGGTCCCGCGCCACCAGCGGAGCCTCGGCGGCGACGCTGGGAGCGGCAGTCAGCCGCACCTCGAGTCTCGGGCTGCCGTCAGGCCCGCGGCCGTCGAGCGTCACCGTCGCCGGACCGAGCGGGAGCTCCACCTCGCCGGCGGCTCGCAGGCCGCTGCCGGTCGCGAAGATCCGCGTCGAGCCGCGCGGCAGCCCGGCCGTGTCGCCGGCCGCGACGCGTCCACCGGAGGCGGCGATGAGCGTCAGGTCGAAGGTCGGCGCGAGCTGGCCCTGCACGCGCAGCGGCGCGCCGAGCAGCGGCAGCGCGGCTGTCTGGTCGAAGGAGACGCCGCTGCCGCCAAGCGAGACGCGGCCCGCGACCGACACCGGCGCCTCGCCCTGCCGCAGCGCGGCGGTCGCGATCACCGCCTGCGGCACCAGCCCCTGGCCCTGCAGCACGCCGTTGCCGGAGAGGGCGAAGCCGGCGAGGCTCGCTCCCGAGAGGGCCACGTCGCC
>CAZQVC010000305.1:0-1568 GCA_964596625.1 uncultured bacterium
AAGCAAGTTGGGCAGCCGTGTTCCTCCGGGCGTCCCGCATACGTGGATTCCTCAACCCCTATGACCGGGCGTTAGGAGGCCACGCTCGTAACCCGCTGCCACTGCCGCCGCCCTGTCCTTCACGCCCAGCTTCGCGAAGACATGGAGAAGGCGCGTCTTCACGGTCGCCACGCTCACGAACATCCGATAGGCGATGGCACGGTTCGTGAAGCCGGAGGCGACGAGCCTGAGCACCTCCTGCTCGCGCTCGGTGAGGGCTTCCGGCTCCGGCGACCTCACCCGCTCCATCAGCAGCGCACCCACGGACGCCGAGAGGAACGCCTGGCCGCGGGCAGTGGTCTCCACGTCCCTCACCAGCACCTCGCGCGGGGCGTCCTTGAGGAGGTAGCCGGTGGCGCCGGCCTCGATAGCAGCGAGCACGTCACGGTCTGAGTCGTATGTC
This sequence comes from uncultured bacterium, assembly GCA_964596625.1. Classification (GTDB taxonomy): domain Bacteria; phylum Deinococcota; class Deinococci; order Deinococcales; family Trueperaceae; genus DASRWD01. The sequence continues at coordinate 443 of CAZQVC010000305.1, forward strand.
GTGAGCACCAGCACGCGGCTGGTCAACCGCCGACCCACGATCTGACGAATCGCCGCGACGCCGTCCACGTCCGGCATCCGAAGGTCCATGAGCACGACGTCGGGCTCGAGCCTCCCCACCTGCTCCACGGCCTCGGCGCCGCCCTCTGCCTCACCTATCACCTCGATACCGCTGGCGGCTGCCAGCATGCCTCTGATGCCGTCCCGGACGACGGGGTGGTCGTCCACGACGAGGACCCGGATCGGCGCGTTCACCTTGACAGCCTCCGCGACGGTCGTCGTGATGCGGCGCGCGCGGCTACTCGCACCATCACGACAAGAACTCCTGTACCGAGGTGGGAACCTCGAGGCACAAGGCTGTGCCGCGTCCTGGTTCGGACTCGAGGTGCAGAAGGCCACCCAGTTCGGCGGCGCGAGCACGCATGCCGGCCAGGCCGGAGCACCCGGTCGCAGCGCCGGGCCCGATACCTACTCCGTCGTCACAGACGTCGAGTGCCACTACGTCGCGCATGTAGGACAAGGTGACGGCGACGTGCGAGGCGCTCGCGTGTCTCGCGACGTTGGCCAGCGCCTCCTGCGTCACACGCAGGACAGAGGCCTCGACTCCGTTGGGCAGGTCACGGGGTTCACCCGTGACAGTGAACCTGGCAGGCACGCGGGTAAGCGCCGACCACGAGCTGACCACCTCCTCCAGCGCCTCGCGAAGGGGCTTGCCGTCGAGCAGAGCGGGAGTGTCTGCCCTGACGGCGTGCCTGGCCTCGACCAAACTCTCCCTGGCGATCCGCTTGGCGTTGTCGATCCGTTGCTGGCGGTCGGGCTCCGAGCTACCTTGACTCGCCTCGAACTGGGTGATCACTCCGATTAGCCCCTGGGTGACCGTGTCATGGATCTCGCGGGCGAGTCGTTGACGCTCGTCGGATACGCCGGCCTCGTGCGCCTGTGCCAGCAACTGGGCGTGCAGGCCCTTGTTCTCGCTCATCAGCCGTTCCAGCTCGGCCAGCGCCCTGGCCCTCTCGGCGCTGAGCGTGATGATCTTCTCGGTCCCCAGAACACCTAGGCCGATAGCTACGGTCTGCACGACGACGACGATCAAGAAGATCCACACCGCGCCCGGCGCAGGATCCGGG
>CAZQVC010000306.1:0-1562 GCA_964596625.1 uncultured bacterium
CCTCAGGCCGGCCCCGCCGCCGAGATCTACGACACGACCCTGCGCGACGGCACGCAGGGCGAGGACGTGCAGCTGACCAGCGAGGACAAGGTCGCCATCGCCAAGCGCCTCGACGCGTTCGGCGTCGACTTCATCGAGGGCGGCTGGCCCGGGTCCAACCCCAAGGACGCGCGCTTCTTCGAGGCGATGAAGGGCGTCGAGCTCGAGACGGCGCGGCTCTCGGCCTTCGGCAGCACGCGGCACCGCGACGCCGCTCCGGAGGACGACCCCAACCTGGCTGCGCTGATCGCCGCCGAGACCCCGGTCGTGGCGATCTTCGGGAAGTCGTGGACGCTTCACGTCACCCAGGCCCTCAACGCCACGCTGGAGCAGAACCTCGAGATGATCCGCTCGTCGGTGGCCTTCCTCAAGGCGCAGGGCAAGTTCGTGATCTACGACGCCGAGCACTTCTTCGACGGCCACACCGCCGACCCGGAGTACGCCATGGCGACCCTGCAGGCCGCCATGGAAGGCGGCGCCGACCGGCTGGTCCTGTGCGACACCAACGGCGGCTCACTGCCGGGCAAGATCTCCCGGCTGGTAAGCGAGGTCATGGCCGTGAGCAGCGTGCCGCTCGGCATCCACGCGCACAACGACGCCGAGCTGGCGGTGGCCAACTCGCTGGCCGCGGTCGAGGCGGGCGCCAGCCACGTGCAGGGCACGATCAACGGCTACGGCGAGCGCTGCGGCAACGCCAACCTGGTGAGCATCGTCGCCAACCTGGCGCTGAAGCTGCGGCGCCCCCAGCGGCAGCGGGTCGAGGAGCTTCACGCGCTGTCGCGCTACGTCGACGAGCGCGCCAACCTGGTGCCGAACCTGCGAGCCCCGTACGTCGGCGACGCCGCGTTCGCGCACAAGGGCGGCGTCCACGTGGCGGCCGTCAACAAGGACCCGACGACCTACGAGCACGTCGCACCGGAAGCGGTCGGCGGTCGCCGCAGGGTGCTCGTCTCCGACCTCGCCGGGCGCGCCAACGTGCTGGCGAAGTTCGCCGAGATCGCCGAGGACGAGCTCGGCCCGGTGACGGGCGGCGACAGCAGCGGCGACGCGAGCCTCGCCGGCGTCAACGCGACGGGCGGCAACACCGACGGCGACGCCCGACGGGTGGTGGCTCGGATCAAGGAGCTGGAGGACCGCGGCTACTCCTTCGAGGGGGCGGAGGCCAGCTTCCAGCTCCTGGCTCGGAAGATGAGCGACGGCTACCAGCCGTACTTCCGCCTCCACGGCTTCAAGGTGACCATCGACAAGGGCGACGACAACCGCGACCCGCTCAGCGAGGCGACGGTGAGGGTCGAGGTGGGCGACAGGCTGGAGCACACCGCCGCCTCCGGAGACGGCCCGGTGAGCGCGCTCGACCGCGCCCTGCTCAAGGCCTTGACGGCCTTCTACCCGACGCTCGTGGGGGTCGAGCTGGTCGACTACAAGGTCCGCGTGCTGTCGGGGCCGGAGAAGGGCACCTCGAGCGTGGTGCGCGTGCAGGTCGAGATGAGCGACGGCCAGCGCCAGTGGACCACGGTAGGGGC
>CAZQVC010000307.1:0-1546 GCA_964596625.1 uncultured bacterium
GTGAGGACCTTCTTCAGAAAACGACTTGATATGGGCGGCCTCGACGACGGGAACCACTCGTTCGCCACTGACCGCGCATCGCTTCACGTAGGCATCGAGGACACTCAGTCGAAAGGCGCCCTGGCCGAGACGCGGGCGTACGCTCGTCCAGGAGCCGTAACGCTGCCCGGCAAGCCGGTCCGCCAACGAAGGTCGCTCGTGACCCGCTTCATGTTGCGGCCCGATTGCGGTACGTGGGTCGGCAATGCGCTCTACAACCCGATCCCAAAGCCGCGCTCCTTCAGGTTCATCCGTGGAGTAGAGCTTGCCGCGGACGATGTTCTTCGACCAGCCAGATGGCGGCTCTACCCAGATATCTGGGGGGAAGAAGAATGTTTCGGCGAGTATCGTACAGCCGATCTCCGGATCAAGACGGCTATCTTTTCGGTACTTGTTGATACGCTCGCGCAGCTCATCCGGGCTGCGCACGCCATTCCTTTCGCCAAATGCTTGCCACGCCAAAGAGGCAGGGGCAGAAACGTATCTGACGAAGAACCCTCCGCCGACGATGGCCTGATGAGGCGCCTTGGCCTTGAAGAGAAATGGTTCGCCCGGCTTCAGCGCCCTAAAGCCTGTGTTACCGCTTGGCCACCAAAAGTTGACCTCATCTGGACGTAAGTCGTGGAGGAAGGTGTACCAGTTGTGATCGGTTAGGCCGACAAATAAGTTCATCGTGTATGGGTTGAAGATACTTCATTCCAAAGCAGTGGTGAACCGGCGTGTGCAGCGGGTTCTACTGGGACTACCGCCAACCCTGCGTACCTCTTAACGCTGACAATCCGGCAAAAGTCCATCGCCGTCACGCTCGACCGCGACTTCGTACGAGTGGTTCGCGCCCGGCAGGGTAATCGTGGCCGCTCGACACGACGCTGTCGGTCATGTTTCCTGGGTCTTGACTGTCGAGTGAGTGCAACGGAGCCGGGGCCGGCCAAGCGTTGATCGGCCCGGAGCGACAGGGCCACCCCAGGTATCATTCGTGCGTGCTCCAGACAAGATTCCCCAGGCAATTTTTCACGGTCGCCCTGACCCTGGCGCTTACCCTGTCCACCACCGCCCTAGCCGGCGCTGGGTTCCTAGGTTCCGACGACGAGCGTCTCGCGAGCGGCGAGTACTTCGACCGGGTCTCCTTCACGGGGGCGGCAGGCGACGAGGTCGTCATCGAGGTGACCTCTACCGACTTCGACCCGTACGTGATCCTCATCGACGCGGCGGAGAACTCGATCGCCCAACAGGACGACGGGCCCGGTGCCGGCTTGAACGTGCTTCTGAACGTCACCCTGCCGAGCAGCGGTGAGTTCACGATCATCGTCACCAGCGCGCTGCCGGGGGAGACGGGCGGTTACCGATTGACACTTGCGGCACCTGGCCAGAGCGCGGCAGTTCAGTCGCCGCCGGGTAAGTCGTTGTCGGCCCCGGGGGCGGACGCGGCGACTCCAGGGACGCCAGGGGCCACAACGGTGCCTGCGCCGCAAACGCGGCCGCGCACGGTTTGGGGCCGGGCCGTCGA
>CAZQVC010000308.1:0-1543 GCA_964596625.1 uncultured bacterium
CCATGCAGCCGCATATCCGCGCGTTCGTGGAGCGCGCCGTGACCTTCACTGCCTGCCCCGAGTGCCACGGCACGAGGCTCAACGAGGTCGCCCGCTCCTCGCGGATCGACGGCATCAACATCGCCGACGCCTGCGCCATGCAGATCAGCGACCTCGCTCAGTGGGTGAGGAGGCTCGAGGAGCCGTCTGTCGCGCCGCTGCTCGAGAAGCTCCGGCACGTGCTCGACTCGTTCGTGGAGATCGGCCTCGGCTACCTCTCGTTGGAGCGGCCGGCCGGCACGCTCTCCGGCGGGGAGGCCCAGCGCACCAAGATGATCAGGCACCTCGGGTCGTCGCTTACCGACGTCACCTACGTCTTCGACGAGCCGACCATCGGCCTGCACCCGCACGACATCCGGCGGATGAACGAGCTGCTCCTGCAGCTGCGGGACAAGGGCAACACCGTGCTGGTCGTCGAGCACAAGCCCGAGGCCATCGCCATAGCCGACCACGTCGTCGACCTCGGCCCCGGCGCGGGCACGGCGGGCGGCGAGGTCGTCTTCCAGGGCGACGTCGCCGGCCTGCGGCACAGCGGAACCTTGACGGGACGCCACCTCGACGACCGGGCGCAGCTGAAGGAGAAGACGCGCAAGGCGAAGGGCGTGCTGGAAGTCCGCGGCGCGAGCACCAACAACCTCAAGGACGTCGACGTCGACATCCCGCTCGGCTCGCTGGTGGTCGTCACCGGCGTCGCCGGTTCGGGTAAGAGCTCGCTGATACACGGCTCGGTCTCGCCCCAGGACAGCGTCGTGACCATCGACCAGAGCGCGATCAAGGGCTCGCGGCGCAGCAACCCCGCCACCTACACCGGGCTGCTCGATCACATCCGCAAGGCGTTCGCCAAGGCGAACGGCGTCAAGCCCGGCCTGTTCAGCCCCAACTCGGACGGCGCCTGCCCGAACTGCAACGGCGCCGGCGTGATCTACACCGACCTGGCCATGATGGCGGGCGTGGCCACCACCTGCGAGGTGTGCGAAGGCAAGCGCTTCCAGGCCGAGGTGCTGGAGTACGAGTTCGGCGGCAAGGACATCGCCGAGGTGCTGGCCATGCCGGCCAGCGAGGCCGAGCGGTTCTTCGGCTCGGGCGACGGCAAGGTCCCGGCGGCGCACAAGATACTGGCGCGGCTGGTCGACGTCGGCCTCGGTTACGTCAGCCTCGGCCAACCGCTGACCACGCTCTCCGGCGGTGAGCGGCAGCGCCTCAAGCTGGCCACGCAGATGGGGGAGAGGGGCGGCGTGTACGTCCTCGACGAGCCGACCACCGGCCTGCACCTGGCCGACGTCGAGCAGCTGCTCGGCCTGCTCGACCGGCTGGTGGACGGCGGCAAGTCGGTGATCGTCATCGAGCACCACCAGGCCGTGATGGCTCACGCCGACTGGATCATCGACCTCGGACCCGGCGCCGGGCACGACGGCGGGCGCGTGGTGTTCGAGGGCACGCCGGCCGCCCTGGTGGCCGACCGCTCGACGCTCACCGGGCAGCACCTGGCCGAGTACGTCGGGGG
>CAZQVC010000309.1:0-1539 GCA_964596625.1 uncultured bacterium
CGCTGGAGGCACCCCGCCGACGCCAAGCAGGATAGGGTCGCGTACCTCACCGAGGACCGCAAGGGCAAGGGCCTGCTGCTCGACAAGAGCCTGCGCGAGAACGTCACGCTGCAGGCGCTCGAGCTCTTCGCGCGGCCGTTCGTCGACCTGCGCGCCGAGCAGAGGGCTCTCGACCAGGCGGTCGAGGAGTTCGACATCCGGGTCGGCGACACCTCGGTTCCGGCCAAGGCGCTCTCGGGCGGCAACCAGCAGAAGGTGGTGCTGGCCAAGCTGATGCTCACCGAACCCGACGTCGTCATCCTCGACGAGCCCACCCGCGGCATCGACGTCGGGACCAAGCGCCAGATCTACTTCTACGTCGCCGAGCTGCTCGCCAAGGGCCTCGCCGTGGTCCTGATCTCCAGCGAGCTGCCGGAGATAATCGGCCTGTCCCACCGGGTCGTCGTGATGCAAGACGGCGTGGTGACGGGTACCCTGTCGGCCGAAGCGCTCAGCGAGGAGACGATCATGGCCTACGCCACCGGGCTGCGCGGCGAGCGCCGCCCGGAGCCGCCGCAAGGAGGTGCGCATGTCGGTCCCTGAGGTGGAGGTTCGCCCCACCTGGCGCGACCGGCTCGCGCGCGTGCCGTGGCAGCAGCTGACGCCGCTCGTCGGCCTCGTCCTGCTGGTCGTCATCGGCTCGCTCATCCACCCGGCGTTCCTCACCTCGACCAACCTCTTCAACGTCCTGACGCGCTCCGCGTTCATCGGCATCATCTCGGTCGGCGCCACGTTCGTGATCATCGCCGGCGGCATCGACCTCTCCGTGGGGTCGATGGCGGCGTTCCTGGCCGGGGCCATGATCCTGTTCATGAACGCGATCTACGGCGGCGGGATCTCGCCCGTCGGCGTGGTGCTGCTCGGCGTGGGGCTGGTGCTGGCCTCCGGGCTCATCGCCGGAGCGGCCAACGGCATCGCGATCACCCGCGGCCGCATCGAGGCGTTCATCGTCACTCTCGGCACCCTCGGCATCTTCCGCTCGCTGGTCACCTACCTCGCCAACGGCGGCACGATCTCGCTGAACTTCGAGCTGCGCTCGGTCTACCGACCGGTGTTCTACGGCCACTTCCTCGGCATCCCCATCCCCGTGTGGGTCTTCGCCGTGGTCGCGCTTATCGGCGCCGTCGTCCTGCACCGCACCCGCTTCGGGCGCTACGTGCGCGCGATCGGCTCCAACGCCGAGGTCGCGCGCTACGCCGCGATCAAGGTTGAGCGGGTGCGCACGCTCACCTACGTGATCCAGGGCCTGTGCGTGGCCATCGCCGTGGTGCTCTACGTGCCGCGCCTCGGCTCGGCGTCCGGCTCGACCGGCATCCTCTGGGAGCTCGAGGCCATCGCCGCGGTGATCATCGGCGGCACCGCGCTCAAGGGCGGCTCCGGCCACGTCTGGGGCACGGTCGTCGGCGCGATCATGCTCTCGCTAATCGGCAACGTCCTCAACCTCACCACGGCCATCAGCGAGTACCTCAACGGGGCCGTCCAGGGACTGATCATCATCGG
>CAZQVC010000310.1:0-1532 GCA_964596625.1 uncultured bacterium
TCAGGCGGACGACCTGCGTGCCGACGCCTTCTGGAAGGCGTTCGCCAACCCCTGGCGGCGCCGCATACTCGACGAGCTGAGTGCCGGTCCGAAGAGCACGGGCGAGTTGTCGGATGCGATGCCCGAGGTCTCCCGCTTCGCCGTCATGCAGCACCTTGGCGTGCTCACCGACGCTGGCGTCGTGCTCGTGGAGCGTCGCGGCCGCCACCGCTACAACCACATCAACGCCGCCGCCTTGCGCGGCTTCTACGAACGCTGGGTCAGCCGGTACGCGGACGCCGCGGCCGCGGAACTGACGGCACTTGGGCGACACCTGGAGGAGGAGCCGATGACAACGGAAACGGTAAGGGTCCTACGGCTGGAGAACGAGTTGCGCTTCGCCGCCCCGCCCCAGCGGGTGTTCCAGGCGCTCACGGATCCGGACGAGATCCTCAGGTGGTTCCCCTTCACGTACGGTGAGAACCGGGTCAAGCGCATCGTGTTCGAGCCACGGGTCGGCGGCCAGCAGTACGAGGACTGGGGTGAAGGGGCCGGCCACTTCTACGGCACGGTGCTCGAGTGGGATCCCCCTCACCGCGTCGCAGTGCGCTCGCGACTGCATGCCGGCACCATCATGGACACGGTCAACACGGTTGAGCCGACCAAGGAGGGTTCGGTGCTGCGCTCGTCGAGGGTCGTCGTGGGGCCCATGACCGACGATCAGGCGGAGGGCATCCGGACCCACGGCGACCTGAGCCGGTTCGAGGAGGCGATCCGGAGGGTGGTCGAAGGAGACCCTGGATCGGGCGCGGCGCGTGAGCACGCCACAGGAGGCTGACGATGGACGACAAGGCCAAGAAGTACATGGAAACAGCAACCGCGAACGTCGAAGCCCAGACGGGCAAGACGGTCGCTCAGATCTACCGGCAGATGGAGGGCTGGGGCGATCTCAAGCACGGCCAGATGGTCTCTAGGCTCAAGGAGGAACTGGGCCTGGGCCACGGGCACGCGAGCATGCTCGTTCACGACTTCCGTGAGATGAAGGACGGCGGAACGGCAGGCGGCGACCCCCTCGACGTCATCTACGCGGGCAAGAAGGCCGAGCTGAGGCCTTTGCACGAACGGGTGATGGAACGGCTATCGGGCCTAGGCGAGTTCGAGGTCGCCCCCAAGAAGTCCTACGTGAGCCTCAGGCGCAAGAAGCAGTTCGCCACGGTGGGCCCTGGCACGAAGGGTCGACTCGAGGTCGGCATCAACAACCGCGGCGCGCCGGGCACGGACAGGCTCGAGGTCCTGCCGGCAGGGCAGATGTGCACCCACCGGGTGTTCCTTTCATCCGAGGACGAGGTCGACGACGAGCTGCTCGGTTACGTCCGGGAGGCGCACCAGGCCGCCGGCTGAACGAAGTAGAGCCTTAATCCCGCTCGCGGTACCTTATACCAGGTGCCCGACATCCTCCCACGTCCCAGACGCATCTTCCGCGGCTGGTGGATCGTGTCGGGTTCGATGTTCATGCAGGGCCTGCAGTCCCTGCTGTTCTTCCAGGCGTTCGG
>CAZQVC010000311.1:0-1524 GCA_964596625.1 uncultured bacterium
CTAAATTCAGAGCCTGCCTCACCGCCGCGAGGTGCCGCTCGATGTAGCGCCAACGTTCCTCGTCCGCGACGAACTCGTCCGCCTGTCGTGCCGGCGGGTCGTCGAAGGCCGCGCCGTTCTCGGTCACGTACAGCGGTAGACGGCTCCTGGCGTGCAGCTCGAGCAGCAGGTCGCGCAGGCCGTCGGGGTAGACCTCCCAGCCCATCGCGGTGTGGGGCGCCTCCTGGGGCACCGTCTCGGACGCCGGCCAGGCCGCAGGGGCGGCCTCCGCGGCCGGCCGGGCTCCGCTGTCGGCGTGCCGCACGACGGTCCTGGTGTAGTAGTTGACGCCGAGGAAGTCCAGCGGCTGGGAGATGACAGCGAGGTCGCCGGGCTCGGCGTGGCTGGCGGCTGAAGCCGGCACGGCTGCGAGTTCCTCGGGGTAGGCGCCGTCGAACAGCGGGCCGAGGAAGACCTCGTCGTTGACCAGCCGGTGCCGCCGGGCAGCCGCGACGTCGCGCTCGTCGGCGGGGTCGTTCGGGTAGGCGGGGGTGAAGTTGAGGACGATGCCAACCGGCGCGCTGGTCGCCGCGCGCAGCCTCTGGGTAGCCAGGCCGTGCGCCAGGAGCAGGTGATGGATGGCCGCCTGGCAAGCCTCGGCGTCGCGCAGGCCAGGCGCGTGCTCGCCGTAGCCGTAGCCGAGGAACGCGCTGCACCACGGCTCGTTGAGCGTGGCCCAGGAGGCCACGCGGTCGCCGAGGCGGTCGGCTACCGCGCCGGCGTAGTCGGTGAAGGCGCCGGCCGTGTCGCGGTTCGTCCAGCCACCACGTTCCCCGAGCCAGAGCGGCAGGTCCCAGTGGTAGAGCGTGACGAACGGCTTCACCGAGCGTTGCAGGAGGTTGTCGACCAGGCGCTCGTAGTGGTCGAGGCCGGCCTGGTTGAGGCGACCGGGGGCGGGGAAGACGCGCGGCCAGGCGAGGGAGAAGCGGTACGCGTCGAAGCCCAGCTCCGCCACCAAGTCGACGTCTGCGGCCCACAGGCGGTAGGAGTCGCAGGCGCGCGAGCCGTCGCTGCCGTCCTGAATCGCGCCGGGCCGGCGGCAGAACTCGTCCCAGATCGACGGTCCGCGCCCGTCCGCGCTGGGCGAGCCCTCTATCTGAAAGGCGGAGGTAGCGGTGCCGAGCAGGAAGTCGGGCGGCAGCGACGGTGTGGTGGGGTCGTCTGGCAAGGCGGGTGGTCCCTTCGGAGGCGTGGGCGGGCTCAGGGCGTTGCGGCGGTCAGCAGCAGCAGCGTCGCTGAACGCGGCGGCAATTTGAGCGAGCCGCCGCCCGGCGCCAATGGCGAGTCGATGACGGCGGCGAGATGGGTCTCGTCGAGCAACCTGGCCTCCGTGAGCTGCAGGGGGGTGGTCGAGACGAACGGCAACTCCCGCGGCTCGTCGTTGAGGTTCGTGATCACGGCTGCGACCTGGCCATCGGCGCGGCGCGAGACGTAGACCGAGACGAACGGCTCGCTCGAGCGCGCCGCCAGCAGCTCGTCGCCGAA
>CAZQVC010000312.1:0-1522 GCA_964596625.1 uncultured bacterium
GCCTGCCGCGAAGGCCAAGGCCGAGACCAAGAAGGCGGCCTCCAAGAAGGAGAGCGCCAAGAAGCCGGCCGCGAAGGCTTCGAACGACAAGCCCGCCGCCAAGGCCGCGGAGCCCAAGGCGGCAACCGCCAAGGCGAGCGGCAAGACGGCTGGTAAGTCGAACGGCAAGGCCACAGCCAGCCAGGCGAAGTCCGCCTCCGCCAAGTCGACCAAGTCGGGCGGCAAGGCCACGACGGCCGCGGCCAAGGGTGAAGCCGCCACGGAGGCCAAGGACGACGGCGCGGCCTTCGAGCCGGTGACCGGCGGCTCGGCCTGGATGCAGACCGACGCGATCTCCAAGCTCCTCGAGAGCGCCAAGGAGAGCAACCAGCTCGACACCGAGGAGATCAGCGAGGCCTTCAGGCGCGCCGTCGAGAGCGTAGGCCTAGACCCTGAGGAGCAGAACTTCGAGGAGCTCATGGAGCTGCTCGACAAGCGCGGCATCCTGGTCTCCGACCTGGCCGACGACGAGATGCTCGACGACGAGGACATCGACGACGAGGATCTCGACGACGACGAGGCCGAGGGGCTCGACCGCGAGGAGATGGAAGCCCGCGCCGAGGCCATGGCCGACGCGAGGGTCAAGACCAACGACCCGGTGCGGCAGTACCTCCAGGAGATCGGCCGCGTCAAGCTGCTGACGCTCGACGAGGAGATCGACCTGGCGCGCCGCATCGAGGACGGCGAGGCCTCCCGCAAGCTGCTTGAGGAGGAGGCCGATCAGCTCGACGAGCGCGAGCGTCGCCGCCACCAGCGCATCGTCGAGGACGGTGACCTGGCCCGCAAGCACCTCATCGAGGCGAACCTGCGCCTGGTCGTCTCTATCGCCAAGAAGTACAACGGCCGCGGCATGAGCTTCCTCGACCTCATCCAGGAGGGCAACCAGGGCCTGATCCGCGCTGTCGAGAAGTTCGAGTACCGCCGGCGCTACAAGTTCTCCACCTACGCGACCTGGTGGATCAGGCAGGCCATCAACCGCGCCATCGCCGACCAGTCGCGCACCATCCGCATCCCGGTGCACATGGTCGAGACCATCAACAAGCTCACGCGCGCCAGCCGCAGGCTGCAACAGGAGCTCTCACGCGAGCCCACCTTCGCCGAGATCGCCGACGCGATGGGCCCGGACTGGAACGCCGAGAAGGTCGAGGAGGCGTTCAAGCTCACGCGCGAGCCCTTCTCCCTCGAGACGCCCATCGGCGACGAAGAGGACAGCTTCTACGGCGACTTCATCCCCGACGAGAACATCGAGTCGCCGGTTGACGAGGCCTCCAAGATCATCCTCTCGGAGGAGCTCGATGAGGCTCTCAACAAGCTCAACGAGCGCGAGGCGATGGTCCTCAAGCTCCGCAAGGGCCTGGTCGACGGCCGTGAGCACACGCTCGAGGAGGTCGGCAGCCACTTCGGCGTGACGCGCGAGCGCATCCGTCAGATCGAGAACAAGGCTCTGCGCAAGCTCAAGTACCACGAGAGCCGCACGCGCAAG
>CAZQVC010000313.1:0-1522 GCA_964596625.1 uncultured bacterium
CCAGCACCTGCACGCGTTCGACATGGAGTCGGAAGACAACCTGCGCTTCGCCTAGCGTCACGATTGGATTAGGCTTGACGCCAGGCCAAACAACGTGAAAACCACCCAGCACGACTCACGCATGTGCCCCTACCGATACCGGTCGGGGCACATTTGAGGTTGGTTTGAAAGAGGCTTAGGGCTGCTTTTCGAGCACCACGGTTCCAGAGATTGTTCCTTCCTGACCGTACCAATAGTCGTGTTGCATAACCCCGGTCAATGGTCCGTCCAGGGGACCTGTCGCGGAATAGGTCCACTGGCCGGCGTCATCTGCGTACGTGGCTGAGAGACTGATTCCATCTGCAGTGATGGAAACGTCGAGTTGTTGTGGTGACCAGTTGCCGGAAGGGTGATGGTAGCTGAAGCAAGTCGGGCCGAAAGAAGTTCCTTCTCGAAGAACGGTGAGTTCGCTGTCTCCGTTCGGCCGAGCCTCAAGATCCATCTGGCCCCAGACCCGTAGTTCTATAGGTTGTTGGCACTTGTCTGGGTCAGTTTCGTACACATAACCCACAATGTTGAAGGACCCTTGGAAGTGGATCGCTTGGTCGCAGACTACGTTCAAGACGACTTCGTCAGAACGCTCCGGTGGGTCGTACTTTTCTTGGCGGGCACCGTCTTTACTAGTGCTAGTCGCTCCGATAATGACGGAATGTGCCCCGTCCGCGCACGCGTCAGTTAGTTCTGAGGAGTCTGGAGCGGTCCAACAACCTGGATCACCACTCCAAGGAGCTCCGTCAAGCGACCACTCAACGGCCATGTCAATTGCATTCTCGACAATTGCTACGAAGCATGCGGTCTCGCCTGGATCGAGGTCTGGTGGGTCGCTCGGCTCGATTCGCACTTCAATCGGCAGTACTTCCACGGCTACCAGTCCGCTGAAAAGGCGGTGCTGTACTAGCTCTGGGCGCACTGCCAGGCCTACCGCTCCAACGCCAACGGTCATCGCTTCGTAGGTGCCTTGGTTGTCATTGCGTTGCACGACACCGGAGTCGCCATACGGAACTACCCATTTGGCGGCTTCGGCAGTCTCGATGGCTACAGGGTCCCACTCATATGGGAACCGTTCACTTGAGTCCCACTTGGCTTTCTGGTTCGCTTTGCCTAGAACTGTAGTCACCAAGCTCGTTACTAGGGCTCTTGCTCCTTTGGCTTGGCTCCCTACCCCAACGGTTGACAACGTTAGGGCAATTAGGCTTTCTGTGGTGTCATAGGCCCCTTGGTTCGACGGCTCCAGGACGAGATTGCTCCACTTCCCGGTGCCGTCTTCGTCTAGAACGGGCTCACTCACACCAAAACTCAAGGTCACGGAATTGGGAAGCAGTTGAACGTCACGGGCGATGAACCCCCACTGTGCGATCGTGCCCGCAATGTCGGCCACCACGGTGGCCAACGCTATTGCGTTTGCGGGAGGCGGCAGGGCAGCTGCTACCGCGCCTATCGCACCGACACCAGCTAAGGCGATCTCGATACCGGGCAGTAGAGT
>CAZQVC010000314.1:0-1516 GCA_964596625.1 uncultured bacterium
CCGCCGAGGTCGGTGACCCTGGCCAGGTCGGGTCCTTCGCCGGAGGCCAACTGCAGCGGCAACGACTGCAGGATCCCCGAGGCGTACGGCACCGTGTCGACGACGACGGTGATGTCGGGGTTCTCGGCTTCGAAGCGGTCGAGCAGCTCGCGCAGGATCGTGCCTTCGTTACCGTCGTCGTACCAGGTGATGCGAAGCTCCACCTGAGCGGCCGCTGTCGCCAGCAGGCCCATGGTTAGCAGGGCGCAGGCGAAGCGGATTGCCGTGCGTCTTACGTTCATCACTTAAGCCTCCCTAAAGTTGCCGGCGCCAGCCGGCGGACGGCCGACTACGATGCCGGCCAACTTTCGCCACAGGACACCCGTCGAGCCTGGCTCGGCGTCGTGCACGGGACCTTGTGTTCGTCTCGAACTCTACCGCATGCCGAGCGTCGGCGGATTCGGCCGCCGTCGATACCCTAAGACACCGTCGTGACGGGAGCAGGACGAAGGCCCATGGCGCCTGGTCGAGCGTCCCTCGGCTAACCTTGACGACGTGCGACTACCGGTGTCAGACGACCTAGCGGCCTTGAGCAGTCTGCTCGCGAACCGTACGGCCATGGCCCTCAGCGGCGCCGGCATCAGCACCGAGTCCGGCATTCCCGACTACCGGGGACCCGCTTCCCGAGGCCGCGTCAGGACCCCCATCACCTACCAGGAGTTCGTGCGAGACGAGCGCGCCCGCAGGCGCTACTGGGCTAGGGCCATGATCGGTTGGCGCGTGATGCGCAGCAAGACCCCCAACGACGGCCACCGCGCCATAGCCGACCTGGAGGCCAGCGGCCACCTCAACGGGGTCGTTACGCAGAACGTCGACGGCCTGCACCAGGTCGCAGGCAGCCGCGAGGTGATCGAGCTGCACGGCAACCTGTCGCGGGCCCGCTGCCTACAGTGCGGCAGCCTCGAGAACCGCGACGCACTGCAGGCTCGACTCGACGCGGCCAACCTGACGTTCGCTACCGCGGCCGCCGAGCTCGCTCCCGACGGTGACGCCGACCTGCCAGAGGACCTAAGCGAGGGCTTCGAGCTGGTCGCCTGCCGGGTCTGCGGCGGCGTCCTTAAGCCCGACGTCGTCTTCTTCGGCGAGAACGTCCCGCGGCCGCGCCTTCGGCGCGCGTGGGAATTGCTCGGCGAGGCCGAGGCGCTGCTGGTCGTGGGCTCCTCGCTGACGGTGATGTCGGGCTACAGGTTCGTCAAGGCGGCGGTCGCGGAAGGCAAGCCGGTGGCCATCGTCAACCACGGCCCCACGCGCGGAGACGACGACGCCGCCGTGCGCGTCGAAGGTCGTCTGGGGACGGTGCTGCCGCGGCTGGTGACGACGTTGCGGGGCGCCGGCGCGCCGGGAATCTCATGAAGCCGCCGTATGAATGAGCCTACGCATCACTATTCTGGGCGCGATGCGCGCGGGGCGGCGCGGGCCGCCAACGAAGGGGAGGAAGACATATGTGGCCATTCGGTAAGAACGCCAAGGGTCGTTT
>CAZQVC010000315.1:0-1513 GCA_964596625.1 uncultured bacterium
AGTCGATGGAGGACCAGATGGACCTGTTCGAACCGTACGTCAACGAGCCGTTCGCCGACTTCGGCGATGAGACCGTGAACGCCCGTTTCCGCGCGACGCTGGAGCGGGTCAAGGGTCAGTTGGGCGAGGAGTACCCGCTGATCATCGGCGGCGAGCGGGTTACGACCGGCTCGTTCCTCGACTCGACCGACCCGTGCTTCCCCGACCGCGTCGTCGGGCGCGCCGCGAAGGCCGACGAGGACCACATCGAGAAGGCCTTCGACGCCGCCTACGACGCCTACCGGTCCTGGTCGCAGCTGCCCATGGAGGTGCGCGCGCGGCACCTGGTGAAGCTGGCGGCGGTCATGCGCCGCCGCCGCGAGGAGTTGGCTGCCTGGGAGGTGTTCGAGGCGTCGAAGAACTACCTCGAGGCCATCGCCGACGTCGCCGAGGCCATCGACTTCGCGGAGTACTACGCACGCGAGTCGTTGAAGCTGGCCGGCCCGGCCGACACCTACCACTTCCCCGGCGAGGAGAACACCAGCACCTACCAGGCGATGGGCGCCGGCGTGGTCATCCCGCCGTGGAACTTCCTGCTGGCCATCCTGGTAGGCACCACGGTTGCTCCGGTCGTGGTCGGCAACACGGTGATCGTGAAGCCCTCCCCGAACACGCCGGTGATCGCGGCGAAGTTCATGGAGTGCGTCGAGGAGGCGGGCTTCCCGCCTGGCGTGATCAACCTGCTGACGGGCGACGACGCCGTGATCGGCGACGCGCTGGTCGACCACCCGCGGACCCGCTTCATCAACTTCACCGGCTCCATCCCCACCGGCCTGCGCATCAACGAGCGCGCCGCGAAGGTGCAGCCGGGTCAGAAGTGGATCAAGCGCGTCTTCCTCGAGATGGGCGGTAAGGACGCGCTCATCGTCGACGAGACCGCCGACCTCGACCTCGCGATCAGCGCAGCGGTGACCAGCGGCTTCGGCTTCCAGGGCCAGAAGTGCTCGGCGATGAGCCGCCTCATCGTGGTGGAGGACGTCTACGACCAGGTGGTCGAGGGCGTCGCCGCGGGCGCGGCCGCGTTGAAGGTCGGTCCGGCCGAGGAGAACTCCGACGTGGGCGCGGTGATCAACCAGCGTCAGTTCGAGAAGATCCTCGGCTACATCGACGCCGGCAAGATCGAGGCCCGCCTCGTGACGGGCGGGGGCCGAGCTGAGTCCGCCGGTGAAGGCTGGTACATCGAGCCGACCGTGTTCGCCGACGTGCCGGTGAGCGCGACCATCGCCTGCGAGGAGATCTTCGGACCGGTGGTGTCGATCATGAAGGCGCGCGACTTCGACCACGCCCTGGAGATCGCCAACGGCACGATGTACGCGTTGACCGGAGGCGTGATCAGCCGCGACCGCTCGCGCTTGGAACGCGCCCGCCGCGAGTTCCAGGTGGGCAACCTCTACCTCAACCGCAAGATCACCGGCGCGCTGGTAGGCGTGCAGCCCTTCGGCGGCTTCAACATGTCAGGCACGAACTCGAAGGC
>CAZQVC010000316.1:0-1509 GCA_964596625.1 uncultured bacterium
GCGGTCGGAGGACCAACGATGAAGCGTTTCACGGTTCAGGCTTTGGCGCTGTGTCTCGCCTTGCTGCTCACCGCCTGCCCCGGCACCAGCGGAAGCATCGTCATCACGCCCACGAGCGCGACCGTCACCGCGCCCGGCGCGCCTGTGCAGTTCACGGCCACGCCGGCAGATAGCTCGACGACCTTGACCTGGAGCCTCTCCGGCCCGGGCAGCCTGTCGTCCGCCACGGGACTCAGCAGCGAGTACACGCCGCCCACCAGCGTCCCTGGCCAGACGACGGCCATCGTCACGGTCAGCGGCGGTGGCGCGTCACGCAGCGCCACCATCACCATCGAGCCGGCGGCCGTCATCAACGTGGCTGGCAAGGTGCTCGACCTGCTCGGCGCACCCCTTGCCAACGTCGAGGTTCGCCTCGAGGATGCGGCCGGACCGAAGACGCCGGTGCTCAGCGCGGCCAACGGCAACTTCACAGTGAACGGTGTCGTCGCGCCGTACACGCTCTCCGCGTCTCCGACGGGTGGAGCGGATCACATGCAACAGACGTGGAGCGGCCTGAGCAGGCTCAATCCCCAGCTCGTCATGGGCTTCAAGGGTTCTGGCGGCTGGCCAAGCTTCTGCACCAGCGGCACCGGAAGGATCGAAGGATCCATCACGCCCGCGGTCGGAGCCGGAAACACCGCCACGGTCCATTACCTGTCGGAGCATCTCGACGTGCAGGAGCTCGTGTCGGCTTCCAGCGAGCGCAGCGCCGGGGACGACGACTACACGATCTTCGCCAGCTTCGATGCGATCGGCTGCAGCTCGAACGCCACGGGTCGGCTCATCTACATCGAGACTGATGCCGCCGGCCACGTTGTCCGTACCGCGTCCGTAGACAACGTCTTCGTGCAGAAGGACGGCGCTGCGGCGGTTGTGAACCTGGCCACCAGCCCGGCGCAGTCCGCCACCCTCTCGGGCACGGTCGACTTCCCGCCAGGGTTGGCTGACGCGTTGGTGGGAGCCGGCATCAGCACCAGCGGGAGGGTGTCCCTGCTACAGACGTTCCCCGTCTCGGCAGGCTCACCCGACTTCTCCATCGAGGTGCCGCTGTTGGCCGGTGTGCAGTACCGGATCGTGGCCATCAAGGAAACGAGCCGCGCCGTCCGGTGGACCTGGTCGGAGTCCGTCGCGGCCGGACAGAGCGACATCGTGCTCGAACTCGGTGCGCTCAGTCAACAGGTAAGCCCTAGCGGCACCACCGCGGATGGCACGCCGACGTTCACCTTCAGCGAGGTTGAGGGCGTCACCCTCTACACCGTCTATCTCACCGACGGCGCAGATGTCATCTGGTTGGGGATGAGCAGCGAGCCGACGGTGACGATGCCGGAGCTGCCTTCACCGGCCAAGCTCGTTAGCGGGGGGTCGTACCAATGGGCCACCCTCACCATGGACGCGCGGAACGCGGCGAGCATCGATGACCTGCTCGACGGTCGCATGGTCAAGAAGATGTATCTGGGGCCAACGAACGTC
>CAZQVC010000317.1:0-1484 GCA_964596625.1 uncultured bacterium
TGATCGTGCTGGTCTCGGCGCTCGTCTCGCTGCTGTTCACCGGCGCCTTCGTGCAACTGGCGAAGAGCCGTGGCTGGGGCAAGGTCGTACGCGAGAGCGGACCGGCCAGCCACCTGAGCAAGCAGGGCGTTCCGACCATGGGCGGAGCGGCCTTCCTGCTCGCCGCGCTCGGCGTGATGTTCGCCTTCGCCGGTCTCGACGCCACGACGGTGGCGCTGGGGCTGCTGACACTGGCGTCGGCGGCGCTCGGCCTCTACGACGACACCGCATCCCTGCAGCGCAAACGCCGCCAGCTCGAGGGCACGTCAGCCGACGACGACGGTAAGGACGCCGCCACCGGCGTGCTGGCCCGCTACCGCCTGCTGGGGCACTTCGTGATGGGCGGGGCGTTCGCGCTGTGGGCCGTGAACTCCGGCTACCGCACCACGGAGATCCTGTGGTTCGACGTGGTGCTCTACGCCTTCGCAGTCGCCGGCAGCATCTCGGCGTTCAACTTCACCGACGGACTCGACGGCCTGGCGGCCGGGGTCACCGCGATCGTCCTGCTGTTCTTCATCGGCTCGCCGCTGGCAGCTGCGCTCCTCGGCGCGCTGCTGGCGTTCCTCTGGTACAACGCCCACCCCGCGCGGGTGTTCATGGGCGGCGTCGGCGCCGAGGCCCTCGGAGCCGTGGTGGCCGGCCTGGCCATCGTCACCGGCAGCGTGCCGTACCTGCCGCTGATCGCGCTCATCCCCGTGCTCGAGGTCCTCTCCGTCATCGTGCAGGTCGCCTACTTCAGGGCGACCGGCGGCAAGCGACTGCTGCGGATGAGCCCGCTGCACCACCACTTCGAGCTCGCCGGCCTGAGCGAGGTCAAGGTCACGGTCCGGTTCTGGATCGTCACGGCGCTGGCCGTCGTCGCTGCGCTCGCCTTGAGCGGCAGGGCGCCGTGGTGAACGCGCGCGCTCGCGACGAGAGCGAGGTCGGGACCATGCTGGTCTACGGTCTCGGTCGCAGCGGCGGCGCCGTGCTCGATCGCGCGGCCTCCGAGGGTTGGCAGCTCGCCTTCTACGACCGGCGGGAGACGGGCGAGGACATCGCCGCCGCCAGCGCCGCCGGTGCCAAGCGGCTACGCGACGTCGCGGGCGACCTCAGCCGCTTCGACCTCTGTGTCGCCGCTCCCGGCGTGCCCATCGACCACCCCGACCTGGAGCGCCTGCGGAGCGCCGGGGTTGAGGTCATCGGCGAGGTCGAGTGGACCTGGCGCGGTGTGCCGGGCACCTACGCCGGCGTGACGGGCACGGCCGGCAAGGGCTCGGTGACGCTGTGGCTGACCGAGGTGCTGTGCGGCGCCGGGGTCGACGCGGTGGCCGGCGGCAACAACGACCCGGCCCTGGCGGCCGTGGCCAGGCCGGGAGCCTGTCACGTCGTCGAGCTCTCCTCCTTCCAGCTGGAGCGGTGCCCGACGTTCGCGCCCGAGGTCGCGATCGTGCTCAACCTCGGCG
>CAZQVC010000318.1:0-1483 GCA_964596625.1 uncultured bacterium
TGTCCTCTCCGCCGTCCGTTTTCATGTTAATTAGACTAAAGTCAAATGTGGTCGGTCGTCAATATGCTTCGATTTTGTGTTGGGCCTCGGAAGCGAGGTGGGAAATACTGATTGCAACTTGAGACTGCCTTGTGATCGAACGGGAGTCCGCGCCTTAACGAACGAGGCGCAGAGGGTGAAGTTGCTTGCCCGCAGAACTCGGACGCATGGCTAACATCGGGAACCTGAGTCGCGTATTGACAGTGCTACGCCACAGACGGTGAGCGCACGGAGGGAGTCGATGGACAAGGGAACAGTTCGCGACTGGAGTGTGGGCAGGATCGAACGACGGCCGCTGCGTGATGTCTGGAGGCACGAGGCTTACGACTTCACAGCCTGGCTGGCGGACAACATCGACGTCGTAGGCGAAGCGATCGGCATCGAGCTCGTGTCCGCGGAGCGCGAGCGTGCTGCTGGAATCTTCAGCCTCGACATCCTCGCTGAGGACAAGGACGGCCAGTTGGTGATCATCGAGAACCAACTGGGTCAGAGCGATCACGACCACCTCGGCAAACTCCTAACGTATCTGACTGCCTTTGGGGCGGAGACCGCTGTGTGGATAGTGGCTCACCCAAGGCCCGAGCACGTGAACGCGGTGACTTGGCTGAACGAAGCGTCATCAGGGGCCTTCTACATGCTCAAGGTGGAAGCGATCAGCATTGGCGAATCGCTTCCAGCGCCGCTCTTCACTCTTATCGTTGGGCCAACCGAGGAGACTCGTAACGTCGGCGAGATCAAGCGCGAGAAGATGGAACGCCATTCACTGAGGCGCGAGTTCTTCGAGGGCCTCCTTAAGTTCGCCAGCCCGAGGACACCGCTTCATAGGAACTTGTCGGCTGGAGATTCGAACTGGGTGGGCACGAGCGCCGGCGTGCCCGGCTCCCTCAGCTACGTCGTGCTTCAGCATGACGCGCGCGTCGAACTTTATATCGACCTAGGAAAGGGCCAGGAAGAGCGAAATCTGGAGCTCTTTGAGAGGCTTTTCCAGAACAAGGAAGAGGTCGAGGGTGCCTTCGGGGAACCGCTAACGTGGGAAGCGTTGGAAGGTAGGCGCGCTTGCCGTATCTCCAGCTCAGTTGGCAAGGGTGGCTATAGAGACCAAGACAAGTGGGCTGAAATCTTTGAGGACCTAGTGGACAGGATGGTGAGGCTGGAACTCGCCCTGCGGCCGCACTTGCAGCGGATGGCGTACTGAACCGAGCATCTACGCCGGGAACCGTTCACTGTCCCAGGTGACGCCGAGTGCCTTCCAGCTGCGGCAGGTAATGCTGTATGTGGTAGCGAAGGAACGCCAGCCGTTGACGCAGCGTGAGTGGGCCGGAGATCGGTGGGGGACACGATCTCGTGGCCCAGTGAGCGGACCGTGGTGAGCATGGGGGGATAGTGGTTCGTCCTGCTCAATCGGAGCTCAATCGAGCCGATCTACGTACTCCTTCGCCTCCTT
>CAZQVC010000319.1:0-1470 GCA_964596625.1 uncultured bacterium
TGCGCTTCATCGAGTACATGCACCTCGACAACGCGGCCTTCGGCACGTACGACGCGCGCTTCGTGCCGGGCAGCGAGATCAGGGCCGCCGTCGAAGCGGCGCACGGCCCGCTCGAGAGCGTCGCAACCGACCCGAGCGCGCCCGCCCGGCTGTTCCGGGTGCCCGGCTGGGCCGGCAACATCGGCTTCATCAACCCCGTGTCGGAGCCGTTCTGCTCGGCCTGCAGCCGCATGCGCGTGACCTCAGACGGCATGCTCAGACCCTGCCTGCTCAACGACCGCGAGTTCGACCTAAAGCCGGCGCTGCTGGCGGACGACCCGGTCTCAGCTGTGCAGGCTGTCTTCCTGCACGCCGCCGGACGCAAGGTCGCCTCAGGTCTAACGGCCCCGGTGGAGAGGCCGCGGACGATGGTGGCTATCGGGGGTTAGCGTCGCAGTACTTCTCTCGCAAAGCCAACCAGTCGTTCCGCCTGCCGCAAGGCCATCTTCTGATTCTCTCGACTAACGAATTGCAGTCCGTATTGTGCACCGTCCTTCAGGCTTATCAGGCGCCTCAAGGCCTCCGCAGCTGGCTCTGCGCCCTCGATCAGTGACAAGATGCGGACTGCGTCGTAGTGACTCTCACCTCGGGACCGGCGACCGAGTACCTTGCAGCAAGCGGCGTCAGAAGCGGCGATTCCAGCCAGGATCGCAAGTGAAGCAGTAACACTCGCAAGCGCTGGATCAACCTCTTCTTCTATTAACTGAGCCACCTCGAGGAATTTTTCCGCCGAAGCAAGTCTTGTCTGGGCATGCGCGCTGCTGCACGGCTGTGCCCGGACAGTCATTGCGTGATGGCCTCAAAGATCTCCGTTGGAGTAGGCCCCACGACGGTTACCGCATCGCGCTCCAGTTCGGCCATCACAGGCGGCCGGTCATGCTTGAGTCTCTCTGCCTCCTCAATAGAGACTTCAACGATGCCTGCTTGATTTCCGGTCCACATAAGGACACTGCTCTGAAGGTTGTAGACCTGGCGCCTCCACACCGTTGCTTCTCCGTCCATTCCCGGCGGACGAATCAGAAATACGTCGATGTCGCTCTCAACGTTGCCATCACCGCGGGCAGCTGATCCAAATACCGACGCGTGGTACGGCGGTATGGACCAAGTACCTAGGTGGTCTTCCAGACACTTGAAGAAGTCCTGTCTAAGTCT
The DNA here is from genome assembly GCA_964596625.1 of uncultured bacterium. Classification (GTDB taxonomy): domain Bacteria; phylum Deinococcota; class Deinococci; order Deinococcales; family Trueperaceae; genus DASRWD01. The sequence continues at coordinate 1,192 of CAZQVC010000319.1, forward strand.
GAGGAGAGCGAGGACGGGTTCACATGCCACGTGCTTTCTATTGAGCGTGTACAGCGTCACAACACCACGGCCGGCCTCTTCCGCGTTTACGAGGCCGTGAACGACCAGGCGCTTGAGTGCACGTGCGATCGTTGAGCGGGGACTATTTCCCAGTCGGGCTACCTCCCGGCCGCTCAATGGGGCGGTAGTCTGCGCCAGTACCTTTAGAACGGCACCTTCACTCTTTTGCATCACTACTTCGTGGGGAGCCGAGAGATTCACGCCAAGACTCTAGCAAAG
>CAZQVC010000320.1:0-1463 GCA_964596625.1 uncultured bacterium
TAGACGACCGCCGCGCCGCTTCCCGACACGCTGAGCCTGCCCACGAAGCGCCCCGCGTACTCGGTGAGGCGCCTGACCCGCGGTCCGGTGAAGTCGTAGAGGAACAGGTTCGACGCTCGCTCGCCGGTGAACAGCTCTCCCTCGCTCAAGGAGAAGAGGAAGCCCGCGCCGTCCGGTAGCCAGGCGAGCCCTTGCACGGACTCAAGCGCGTCGAAGGTGACGAGGCGCTCTCCCGGTCCGCCACTGCCCTCCTCAACGAGGAAGATCCCCGGATCATCGAAGATGTACGTGCCGACGTAGAGGACCTGCGACGCGCGGCCCGCGGTCGGCCCGCGCGCGAGGTGGTCGATGAAGTCGGGCAGGGCAGCGTTCTCCGCCAGGACGCCGGTCCCGTAGGAGAGCGGCTGCGGGTCGAGCGGCAGCTGGAGCAGGTCGCTGCCGTTGATCCTGTACGTCACGGCCTCGCCGGCGTGATGCCAGGTGGGGTCCAGGGCCTGCCAGCGGATGTCGGGAGCCCAGATCGAGGCCTCGCTCGTCGTGACGCTGCCGCCAGCCCGCACGTCCACGAGCGTGGAGAACAGGACGCGGCGGTTCGCGCCGGCGATGAGCGTCGCGAGCTGCAGGCCGCCTGCGCCGTCCCCGAGGTCGGCGACCTCCTCGAAGATCACGGTGGCGCTGCCGTTGGGCGGCAGGTTGACCGGCTTGATGCTGGCCGCACCCTGGAAGTACATGAAACCGGAGAACGCGTCGAGGCTGGTGTTCTTCACCGGCACACTGACGGAGCCGTGCGGGAAGTCGGGCAGTGCGCCGCAGGCCGGCGACTCGGTGAGCCTGCGGTACTGGGAGCCGTCGCTGGCGAGCGTGAAGACGTCGGAGCCGAACAGCGAGCACCAGCTCTCGTGCGTGCTGGAGAACGCCAGCCTCGTCGCCTGCACGTTCCAGGCCAGGCTGCCGATCGCGTTGACGGCCTGGGGGTCGGCTCCAGGGGCGCGCCACAGCAGCCGGTCTGAGCCGCCGTCGGGGTCGACGAGGCGGATCTCGTCACCGGCGTTGGGGCCGCTGCCCACCACGTAGGCGATCGTGTCGTGGAGGGGGTCGGGCGTGGGAGACAGCGGGCCGTCGCCCTCGTCGGCCTCCGCGCCCCGGTCCGGCGGGGCGGTCGGCGCGGCCTGGCCGCAGGCCGTTACGCCCAGCGCGAGCAGCGCCATGAGGAGAAGGGCGAGAGCGAGCCGAGCACAGTTCGCTCGTAGCGGTGCAGGCGTCGACTGGCATCCCGTCTGGCGTTCCGTCGAGTGTCTTGTCAGGCGTTCTGTTGAGCGTCCCTTTGAGCGTTGCGTGAAGCGTGTGATCGTCATGGCCGTGACCGTACGAGCGTCCCCGTAAACACCCCATAAACGGCACCGTAGGTTTGACCTAGGTCAAGGTCGCGCCTCGCGGCGACCCGATATATTCGAGTTGGCACC
>CAZQVC010000321.1:0-1463 GCA_964596625.1 uncultured bacterium
ACCGAGAAGGTGCTCGAGCACTACCGAAAGATTACCTGGGATCCCGCCGAGGTACCGGCATGACCGTCAGGACGGGCGCTAGCGTAAACCCGAAACCCGAGGTCGTCACCAACCGCCACGGCAAGACCGTCGCCCGCGCCCTGCAGACCTACTGGGACCACCTACGAGCGACCTTGCGCGACCCGCCTTGTCTGGCAATAGCTACCGCCTACTTCAATCCCGGAGGCTTCCGGCTTCTCGCTGACCAGCTCGAGAACGCCTCGGGCGTGAGGTTGTTGGTCGGGGCGGAACCGGATGTGGCTGACGACCTTCGGCGCGTGAGGGCGCTCAAGCGTGACGTGCTGCCGGAAGAGGATGCGCGCGAGCGGCTACGGGCTGCTTTGCACACGCACCAGCAGCGCATCACCGAGGACCGCAACCTTACGGCGTTCGACCCCGCGACGGATGCTCTGATCGAGCGCCTCATCGCCTGGCTGCGCTCGGAGCAGGTCGAGGTGCGGCGCCTGACCAACCGGTTCCTGCACGGCAAGGCGTACATCGTCGAGTCCGGCCCCGACGGGGTGCTGGCCGGCTCCTCCAACCTCACGCACGCTGGGCTCACTAGCAACCTCGAACTTAACCTGGGGCACTACCAACCAGGCGTGGTCGGGGAGGTGCTCGAGTGGTTCGACGAGCTCTGGGGGGAGGCCGAAGCCTACGACCTGGCGGGCCTGTACGAGCGGCGCTTTGAGGAACACACGCCATACGAGATCTACCTACGCATGCTGTGGGAGCGCTATCACACCGAGATCTTCAGCGAGGAGCCGCAGTCGCGGCTGCACCTCGCCGCCTTCCAGAGAGATGGCCTCTACCGGGCGATCGACTATCTGAACCGGCACTCGGGCGTGCTAATCGCCGATGGCGTAGGCCTCGGCAAGACATATCTCGCTGGGGAACTCCTCAGGCGGGCCGTGGAAGAGCGCCGTCAGCGCGCTTTGCTTGTGGCTCCTGCTGCCCTGCGCGATGGCCCATGGAAGAGCTTCCTCGAGCAACACGACTTGATGAACGTCCAGTGCGTCTCGTATCAGGAGCTCGCAAGCGACTTCCGCCTTGGCGGCGATAGGCCGGTGCTGCGGCACGACCCCAGCGAGTACGCCCTCGTTGTCATCGATGAAGCGCACGCCTATCGCAATCCCGACACCGAACGCGCCGCGACCCTTCGACGCCTTCTAGCCGGCACACCACGCAAGGACGTCGTACTCCTGTCGGCCACGCCGGTCAACAACAGTCTCTGGGACCTGTACGTACTCCTTTCCTATTTCATCCGGAACGACGCCCAGTTCCTCCCCGCAGGCATTTCTTCCCTGCGCAGCCACTTCGCCGAGGCCGAGAGAGAAGACCCCAACGATCTATCGCCGGACAAGCTCTTCGACGTCCTCGACGCCGTGGCCGTGAGGCGCACCAGAAGGTTCGTCAAGCGCTTC
>CAZQVC010000322.1:0-1454 GCA_964596625.1 uncultured bacterium
GCCATCTTCCTCGTCTTCCGTTACGTCTTCCGCGTGCCGCTCGGCGAGAACCTCGCCGGCATGCTGCTCGTCATCGCCGCCTACACCTTCGCGATCGTCGCGCTCGGCTTGCTGTTGGCCGGCCTGGTCGGCAACGCGCAGAGGATGAACGTGATCATCCCGATCGTCTGCGTCAGCTCCGCCATGCTAGGCGGCGCCTACTGGCCGCTCGAGATCGTCTCAAGCCGGTTCATGCAGGCGGCGGCCAACTTCGTGCCGATCAGGCACGCGATGGAGGCGCTCAAGGGCATCGCCTACTACTCGTACTCGCTCCACGACCTGCTCTGGCCGCTGGCCATCCTGGTGCTCTTCGGGGTCGTGCTGATGGGCGTCGGCCTGCGGCTGGTCGAGCGTCGTTGACCCACGCGGCGAGTTGAGGCTGCGCCGGGCGCGCGACCACGTGCCGGCCCTCGAGGGACGGCAGCGGGGCAGCGACCCCGCTCAGTCGCTCTTGTCCTGCTGGAACCGCCGCAGTCGGTTGCGGCCCTCGTCCTTGCCGCGGTAGAGGGCCCAATCGGCCGCCCTGAGGAGCGAGCCGGCGTCGGCGCCGTCCTCCGGGTAGGTGGAGATGCCGATCGTGGCGCCCACCTCGATGTCGCGGCCAGCGACGTTCAGCGGCGCCGTCAGCACGTCAAGGAGGCGCCCCGCCACGCTCATCATCTCGCGCTCCTCCTCGATGTCCGGCAGGAAGAGCACGAACTCGTCACCACCGTGGCGAGCGACGGCGTCCCAGCTCCTCACGGACCCGAGGATGCGGCGCGAGACCTCCTTCAACACCTCGTCGCCGGCCTGATGACCGAGGGTGTCGTTGACCTGCTTGAAGTTGTCGAGGTCGATGAACATCACGGCGACCTTGCTGCCCTGCCGCTCGGCGCGGCCGATGGCTGCCGACAGTCGGTGCTCGAAGGCCACGCGCTTGAGCAGGCCCGTCAGGTCGTCGGTCTCGGCGCGGTGCTCGAGCTCGCTCTGCAGCTGCTCCCGCTCCACGGCGGCGGCGAGCAGGTTCGCGACCGCCATGAGGAACGAGGTGTCGTCGGGGGAGAAGGGGTCGTTGCGCGTGGTGCGGGCCTCCAGGTAGCCGAAGTGCCGTCCGTGGCCGCGCAGCATCGCCCGTATACGGTGACCGGCCTCGCCGTTCGCGCGGTCGTCGGTTCCCACCTCGTCCTGCGGCACGAAGCGCACGTCCTCGACCCCAAGGGTCTCCTTGACCCGTAACACGGCCACCTCGAAGACCTCGCGCATGTCGTGCGGCGCCAGCGTGGAGGCGGCCAGGGCGGCGAACGTCGCCTGCTCCTGCGCCCGCCGCTCCAGCAGCTTTCGTGAGCGGACCTGGTCGAGGTTCTCGATGCCCACGCCGAGTATCAGCGTGCGTCCGTCGAGCTCTACGCGGTGACCAGTGAACAGGTAGGGGATGG
>CAZQVC010000323.1:0-1446 GCA_964596625.1 uncultured bacterium
ACACCGAAGTCGAGCTGGAGTTCAACAAGCTGCGTTTCTACTGAGCAAGTAGCTGTAGCGTCTGCAGGATTATCCTTCTGTGGGCTTCGGGCGACCTAGTACGGCCCGAGCCCACGGAAGGTCCTGTATGACGCAGAGTCGTGTAGGTCTATGGAACCGGGCCGAAGCGTACGGACGTTACATGGGTCGCTGGAGCCGCCGTGTTGCCCCGCTGTTCCTTGATTGGCTGGCAGCGCTAGACGAGGATAACTGACCTCGATTAGTTCCTAGTGCCGTGCTCTACCAGCATCTTGGAGAACTGTTCTCCGTCTACTAGCTCGATCCGGTTGCCGCTAGTCGCCCCGTACTGCTCGGCAGCTTCGAGAGCTTCCTGAGAAAACGAGCCTGTCGTCACCACCATTCCAAGGTCGGCTCCTTCGGCGTCCATACCTGAAATAAGCTGATCTACAGCCTCGCGCCCGACGGGCGGTTCCGGCAGGTAGTGCTTGGCTTGCACCGCCACCACGAACTGGAAGGTATCCACAAGCCGGAATGTGGCCACTATGTCCGCGCCCTTGTCCTGGCTGCGCGGAACGATCCTCGCCTCGGACGCGCCGACGTTCTTCAGGAAGCTCCTGATGAGGTGTTCGAAGCCGTAACTGTCCAGTCGGCCGCTACGCAATTCGTGGAGGGCCTGGTTCGCCAGTCCTAGCTGTAGGTCTCCTCTGAAATCCCGCTCTTCTCCCGTCGCAGCGAGACGGAGGCACTCCTGGATCTCATCGACAAGATCAGTCGCGGAGGCCGACGTGCCGTGGATCTTCATTCGGGAGATCAGCGGCGACCGGGCTAACGCGCGAGGTATCGGTCGTTTCTCGTTCAGCCACTCGACAGGTCGCCGGTAGGCTGAGTCTTCCTCCAGTGCCTTCTCGTGCAGGTATACCGCTTCCCCCGTGACTCTTGCTACGTAGAAGTTCGGACCGTACGGCACTACCACGAGGTCTCCGAGCTGCATTTCTCTAGTGAAGCGCCAGATGTGCCCTGAAGCGGTGCCCGCGCGATGCCATGTCTCGTCGGCTCGGTAGTAGGCCTCGCGGACTATCTGGCGGAACTCCTCCCAGCCAAGGTCGGGGTTGAGCAGGCCAACCGCTTCTGACCAACCGATCATGATCTGGTTAGCATCGAGGGCTTCTGGAACGCGGTCGACGCCAGCAGGGGTAATCCTGAGGATGAACGCTTGCACAATGGCCTCCTGAAGCACAGCCATGAACATGAACCGGTCTTGTGACCGCGAGCAGGCCGAGGGGCCCGCCTCCTGCGGATGGCTGTGTCGAGTTGACGTGCAGTCTTGCCATAGAGAGATTACGGCGTTCTGAGGTAGAGGAACGCCCGCGGGAAAGTCGTCGTGCTGACGCCCTAATCACACCCCCAGGCCCGCCGGTCTACCATGCGCTCACTCGCAGAACCTGC
>CAZQVC010000324.1:0-1439 GCA_964596625.1 uncultured bacterium
AACACGTTGCGCATCGAGTTGGGCCGGCGGGTCGAGGAGTTCGCGGGGTTGGTCGCAGACGTCCGCGAGGCCTGAGACAGGCCGGGGCCTCCGCGGCATCGCCATGCGCACGTCTCATCACGGCGATACCGAGACCCCTGCCGCCCAGGCCTCATACTGCCAGCCAGTATGGGGATCACCGAGTCCCGCCGAACCCCGGCGCAACAACCAGAGCGACTGCCGACCCCCACACTCCTGCGCACCGCGTTCCTCGGCTACTGCCCCAACTGCCTGCTCGGCAAGCTCTTCAACGGCCTCATGCGCCCGCGCCGCTCGTGCGCGGTGTGCGGCATGCCGTTCGAGTACGAGGGCGGCACGTTCACGATGACGGCGTTCATCCTCTACATGCTCATCTGCGCTGCGCTCGCCGTGGAAGGGCTCCTGCTGGCCCTGATCTTCGGCATCTTCCCCGGCTTCAGGTGGGTGTTAGGCGGCAGCGCGCTCGTGCTCTACCTCGTGATGAACCGGCCCGTGCGGGGATTGTGGGTCTGGTGTCTGTGGAGGATGGGGTACCTGGGATAAGTGGCGCAGAGAAGCTCCTATACGGTTGATAGATTGGAGCCGTGCGCTACCTGCTAGGCCTGGTCTTCTTGATGGTCGGGACCGCGGTCGCCCTCAAGGCGTGGGACGGTCGGTCTGCCGTCAATGTTCAGCCTGCGCCACCCCGCCTGCTAGCTCTTACAGTACCGGAGACAGCCTTCGCCGGCGAGCGGATCATGATCTACGGCGGCTTGCGCCTGCCGGATGGCGCGTTCTCAATACAGACACTCGCTTGCTTTGGCGCCGATTGTCGGGAGATCTCCTCACGCTCGCTAGAAGGACCCATCACCTATTGGGGGGACTTCGGTGCGTGGGCATTCCAAGATGGTGAGCCATGGGTCGACATACGACTAGATGTGTTCATGCGGGAGGGCGCAGTTGAGCGCGCAGTCGGCACTTGGCGCAGCCACGTGTCGTTGTCCGACGTTCGGCCGTGACCGTCTCGTGATCCCCATCACGGAAGCCTTCTCGCGCCGATGAGTGCTAGTTCGTCAGTCACCGGGCTCGACAAGCAAGCCGGGCGTTCGCGCCTCTTCATCTCCGTAGTCGGCCTGGCCCTATGTCTCGCCACATTCGTCGCGGCGCGCGCAGTCGACCGTGACCCCACGCCGGTGGCATCTCTGGCGTTCGCCCAAACCGAGCCTAGCGATTGTGATGCTGGCGCCTTGGCGAGTCTGAAGACCGGTGACGGCGAGTGGTTTCAAGAGGTGGAAGACATCATGTTGGCTGCCAACGGTTACCTATACGCAAGCCTATGCCGGCCGACGAAGATCAGAGTCGTCGCCGAAGGTACGGCGGCAGACGGTGTGGGCGCCCGGCTTGCCATTCATGCCGGCGCCGATAGCCTGTTCGATGACGCT
>CAZQVC010000325.1:0-1437 GCA_964596625.1 uncultured bacterium
GTCGCGAGCTGCTCCAGCGACCACTCGAGGGTGCCCCTCACCAGGTCGCGAGCCTGCGCCCCGTGCTCGAAGCCGATCTCCGTGCGGCTGCCGGAGGCGCTCACCAGTAAGGGCGAGTGGCTCACGTGGACGCCCCCGCCTGGCAGCCGCACGACTCCCTGACGATGAGGTGGGTGGCCACGAGGTGCTCGTGCCGCTCGGGCGGCTCCCCCGAGGCGATCCACTCGATGAGGCCCTTGGTCGCCTCCTCACCGACATGCTCGGCCCGCAGCGCGACCGACGTCATGGGCGGCTGCAGGGCCACGCTCCAGGAGGCGTCGTCGAACCCGAGGAACGCCAGATCGTCCGGCACGACGAGCCCGAGCTCACGGAAGGCGATGACGCAACCGAGCGTCATCGCGGTGCTGAACGACATCAACGCGGTCGGCCTTGACGCGCCGGCCAACAGCCGGTGGGCGGCGCGCCGACCGGCCTCGACGGACGGTTCGTCCTCAGCCACCAGCGCCGGGTCGAACTCCACGCCTGCGGCTGCCAGTGCGTGCTCGTAGCCGGCGTGTCGATCGCTGATCGAGGAGATGTCGGGGGAGCGGCTGATGACGCCGATGCGCTCGTGCCCATGCTCCAAGAGGTGCTCGGTAGCAGCGACGGCGCCGCCGAAGTGGTCGGTGAGCACCGCTGGCACGTCGGCGCCCTGCACCCGGCGGTTGACGGCGATGATCGGCAAGCCATCGGCCTGGATCTCCTCCAGGTAGCCTTGGTCACCGGGCGAGGGCGCGAGGATGACGCCGTCGACGCCGTTGCGCACGAGGTTCCACATGGCGGCCTGCTCGCGCTCGACGCTCTCGTCGTTGTCGGCGAAGATCACCGAGTAGCCGGCCTGGGCAGCGTGTGCCTGCACCGTCCTGGCCATAACCGAGGCGAACGGCGTCGTGATGTCGGAGAGCACCAGTCCGAGCGTCATGGTCCTTCGTTCACGCAGGCTCTTGGCGACAGCGTTGGGCTGGAAACCGAGCTCCTCGATGGCCTCCAGAACCTGAGCGCGCATCTTCTCGTTGACCCGCTGCGGGCGGTTGAGCACGTTGGAGACCGTGCCGACCGACACGCCGGCGTGCTTGGCGACGTCGACGATGCTCACTGCCCGACGCGCCCTGCGGGCGGTGTTCGCGTTGCGCTCGTCGGCGCGGCCGTCGTGGCTCACGACTTCACCGCCCCGGCCGTGAGGCCCGCCACGATGTAGCGTTCCATCACCAGGAAGAGCAAGACCACCGGCAGGGTGGCGAGCAGCGAGCTGGCCATGATGTCGTTCCAGTGCACCACGTGCTCGCCGATGAACGAGTGGATGCCGATGGTGAGCGGCCAGTTCGACTGGCTGGTCAACAGTCCGCGCGCGAACTCGTAGTCGCTCCACGCCAGGATCGCCGAGGCGATCGCGCTGGC
>CAZQVC010000326.1:0-1433 GCA_964596625.1 uncultured bacterium
TCGAGGGCGACGGAACCCAGACATCCCGGCCTTTCAGCGTCTCCGGTTCCTGGGAACTCCAGTGGTCAGGGACAGGGGACTTGTTCCAGGCGTACCTATACTCAGCGAACGGCGACCTGGTTAACATCGCTGCCAATCAACTGGGCTCAGGCGCCGGCTCTTCCTTCCAACCGCTCGGCGGCACCTACTATCTGCAAGTGAACGCGGTGGGTCCATGGACTCTGCAAGTTGTCCCACTCGATTGAGGCATGAAGGACCGTGTAAGGAGTGGTAGCCGTGACGCAGCTCAGGAGAGCGGCATGATCGTCAAGCCGTACACGCCCCGGAGAGTGACTGACGTCCGGCTGAAGGCGGGAGTCGCGGCCGAGAAGCAGATGGCGCACTACCTTGACCGGCATTTCCGCGACTCCAAGCGCTTCTACGTGCTGCATGACGTTCGGTTCGAACATCTTGGCGACAACGCGCAGGTGGATCACCTGGTAATCCATCCGTTCGGAATCGCAATTGTCGAGAGCAAGAGCGTCGCGAGCGCCGTGCGCATCAACGCGAGGGACGAGTGGGAGAGGCGGCAGGGCCGGGGCTGGGTGGGAATGGCTAACCCGCTCCTTCAGGCCGAGCGTCAAGGCAAGTTGCTAAAGTCACTGCTCAAATCACGCGAGCCCGATCTCCTTGACAAAGTACTTGGTCTAGCGCAGGGCACGTTCTCCATGATGGCCGTCGACACGTACGCCGCCATCTCGGATAAGGGCAGAATCGAGCGGTATGACATTAGCCAGGCGCCAAAGGCACTCAAAGCAGATGCTGTGCCATCGGCGATCGAGGACGCAGTCGCCGGCTACCGTAGAGCTTCGTCGCTCCTAACCCTGAACGTGAAGGCGATCGTGACGGCACCGCGCGACTTCAATGCGACGGAGCAGTTGCGCATCGCCCGCTTTATGGAGGCCATGGACCGCCGCTGGCGTGAATCGAGATCGGATCCCGGCGAGGCACGCCCTGATGCCGAACACGAGGTAGTGACTCGTTCTCAGGTACAAACGTCGGACCACTTGAGTTCCAACCCAACACCCACACCGATCGTCCACGCGCACATCTGCAAGCACTGTGGCTCTCGAGATCTCGAAGCGAAGATCGGCTCGTACGGTCCGTACACCAGGTGCCGTTCTTGCGGCAAGAACACTTCGGTGAGGGTGAAATGCGAATCGTGTAAACAGAAGGTGTACCTAAGGCTCGCTTCCACCGTGTTCTCCGGAACTTGCGAGACCTGCGGGGTCGAGCATCGGATCCACGTCATGCCCGCCTGACCACCGGTTCTCGGTAGGGCCCTTTAGACCGTTGACCACTGCGCCGAAGCTGCCCGCGGTTGCGCAATCGCCGACTACTGGCCCAACCACTGAACCACCAGCGTTCAGGCCCGTCTAGAACAGCTATTCTCC
>CAZQVC010000327.1:0-1418 GCA_964596625.1 uncultured bacterium
GTGCGAAGGCTAACGACATTGCATCTCTCTGCTGACGACCTTACCGTGGAGGCCCACGGGCCCTGCTCGACTCGCCCCTCATCGTTCCGGCGTGCCCTTGCCAAGGGAGCTATGCGGCTTGGCTCTGCACAGCGAGTCGAGAGGCTCGGCGGACTGTGGGTCTGTGATGGACGGGGGTCGAGATGAGCAAGCGGGTGCTGTTCGTGCACGGCGCGGGAGAGGGCGCATACGAAGAGGATGAGCCGCTGGCAACGTCCTTGAGAGACCGCCTTGGACTCGAGTCCGAAGTTCACATGCTCCGGATGCCCACCTCGTACGAGTCGACGTTCGAGGACTGGGTCGCTCCCATCGCGCGTGTGCTAGACCGCCTGAGCGAACCGGTCTACCTCGTCGGCCACTCGGTAGGCGGCTCGGTCTTGCTCAAGTTCCTGTCCGAGCACCATGTCGGTGCTGCGGCTGGACTCTTCGTCGTCGCCGCCCCCTTCTGGGGCGCAGACGACTTCTGGACCTGGGAGGAGGCGACACTACCCCGAAACGCGGCTGCCGAACTGGCCTACCTCGAGGGGGTGTTTCTGTATCACGCGGTGGACGATGAGGTAGTTCCCCACTCCCACCTGGCTCTATACCAGGCGCTGCTGCCTGACGCGAAGGCGAGAACCATCCTCACCGGTGGGCATCAGCTCGGGAACGACCTCGAGGAGGTTGCCATGGACATCGAGCGCCTTTCTCGGCAACGGCGGACGTAGCTTCCGCCGTTCGTCCACGGGATGGGCGGCGCCACGAGATGCTCGTTGGCGCCGCCCTGAGGACTACGTAGAACTGAGAACCACCAAGAACTGAGAACTAACTAGAACTGAGAACTACCTGGGATGCATCGCGGATCGCGGTAGGAGTGCTTAGAATTGGATCTCGGCGGTGACGGGTAGCTGAACGCCCGCTACCTCCAGGACGATGGTGACGGTGACCACCGTGCCGGGCGCCGGGACCGGATCGAAGCTGACGGTCACGCAGCCGCTCGCAGCGGCGGCCTGCCAGACGTTCGTGAACATGCCCTCGAGGCCTTCGGGGTCCTGGCTGTGCTGGTAGATGCCGCCGGTTCCGCGGGCGATGTCCTCCAGCAGGTTGTGCGAGCTGAGGTCGCTTCCGACCCCGACGATGTAGACGGTCACATCGCGGGCGTTGGCTTCGGCGATGACCTCGTTGGCGGTCACGCCGCCGACCGTGTCCTCGCCGTCGGTGAGAAGGAGCAGGACGCGCTCGCCCTCAGCCCCCAGCTCGGGTAGGAGGTAGTAGGCGGCGCGGAAGAACGGCGTCCCGCTCATCGTCGGGTAGATCAGCGCCTCCTCGATGGCGTCGTACATGACGGCGGCGTCGTTGGTGAAGTCCGAGTGCAGGTGGTAGTACCCGGGAGCAGAGTA
>CAZQVC010000328.1:0-1413 GCA_964596625.1 uncultured bacterium
GGATCATGAAGCCCGACCTGTGCGAACTTGCACCGTTGGGGACGGGGCGTCCGCGGGTATCATGCGGGGCGATGAGCGCGGTCGTGACCACGTCGCCGACGACGTCCCAGCGCCCCCTCGGGCGCGGCGAGACGGTCGTGGTCACGGCCGGCGCGACCGACCCGGGGCGGGTGCGAAGCGTCAACCAGGACTACTTCTTCGACGGGCGGATCGCGCCGTACGGGTACCTGGCGGTGGTTGCCGACGGCATGGGCGGACACATCTCCGGTGAGGTGGCCAGCCGCGGCGCCGTGGAGGCGTTCACCGACTGCCTACGGCGCACCAGGGCGCACGCGCCGGTGGCGCTGGCCAGGGCCGCTCAGGCGGCCAACGTCGAGGTCTACAACCGCGCGATCGAGAAGCCCGAGCACGGCGGCATGGGCACGACCCTCACCACCGTGCTGATCGACGACCAGGTCGGCCTCGTGGGGCACGTCGGCGACTCCCGCGCCTACCTACTGCGCGACGGCAACGTCACGCGGTTGACCCACGACCACAGCTGGGTCGCCGACCGCGTGCGCCAAGGTCTCCTCAGCGAGGACGAAGCGAGCAAGCACCGCTACCGCAACGTGATCACCAACGCCATCGGCGCCACGCCAACCTTCCGGCTCGACGTGCTGCACTTCGAGGTCAAGCCTGGCGACGTTGTGCTGGTCGTCAGCGACGGCATCAGCATGCTGCTCAGCGAGCCGCTCATGGCGCAGTTCGCCAGCCAGCTCGAGCCGGAGGCGGCCGTGCGGCGGCTGCTGCGCGAGGCGAACGACCGCGGCGCGCCCGACAACATCACGGCCGTCGTGCTCAAGGTCGTCGAGGTCGCCACGCGTCAGAAGCGCTACGACCTGCCGGAGCACCAGCTCGAGGCCTCGACCGTCGACATCGGCGACACGCTCTCCGGCATCAGGGCCGTCGAGGACGGCTTCCCCGCCAACGGGCCCATCAGCCGCTTCAAGCGCCACCCCTGGTACGCGTACCGCGGCTGGCTGGTCGGCAGCATCTCCCTGCTCGCGCTGATAATCTTCTTCCTCATCCAGCGAGGCTGATAGCCTGTGGCATGTCAAGGATCGTCAGCACCGACAAGGCACCCCCAGCCCTAGGCCCCTACTCCCAAGCAGTCAAGGCCGGAAACCTCCTGTATACCGCCGGCCAGACCGGCCTGCGTCCCGACGGCGAGTTCGTCGGCGGCTCGGTAACCGACCAGGCTGAGCAGGTGATGGACAACCTGGAGGCGGTGCTCGCCGCGGCGGGCTGCACCTTCGCCGACGTCGTCAAGGCGACCTGCTACCTGACGAGCATGGACGACTTCAAGGAGTTCAACGCCGTCTACGGCAGCCGCTTCGGCGATCAGCCGCCGGCCCGCACCACCGTCGCGGTGGC
>CAZQVC010000329.1:0-1412 GCA_964596625.1 uncultured bacterium
CCGTCAGCGACGCGCCGAATGCGACCTCATAGTCCAAGCGCTCCAGGGTCATCATCCCAAGCGAATCGACCTTCAGCGTTCTAGCTTGCTCGGTGGCGGCCACCACCATCTCGAGGCCGTACTCCTGAAGAAGGAACTCCACGAACCCCGCCCACTGCGTGTATAGCTGGTCGCGCTTCGCGAAGCACTCCTCGGCGGAGTCGACGAGACCAGAGATATCGAGCTCGTACTCCTCTGCCAGGCCGACGTAGGCTCCGGCCCCCAGGTACGACCGGACGGCGTCGGCGAACGACTCGAACTCGAGGTCCGAAAGCCAGGGATCGCGCGCGAGCCAGGTGGCTAAGCCTTCGCTCAGCAGAGCGTCGCCGTGCGGACCTTCGCGGTTCTCGGTTGCCGCGTGGTGATAGATGTGCCCGACCTCGTGCGCCACAACGCGGCTCAGTGTGGACGGTGACCAGCGTGTGTCGACGTGCACGGTGATGAAGCCGTAACCCGCTTGCACCGAGGCCCACGCCCTGATGGGGCACCGTCCCGATTTCGGGCGCTCGATATCCACGCGTATACGGAGGCCGGCATCGTACAACTCGTCCGGCAAACTGTTCGCCGCTGTCTCGACTATCGAAGAGATGCGTTCAGCCAGTTCCAGCTCACCGCCCGCCACGTTAAGGCGGGGTGTTCGCAGCACGATCCCCGGGGCCTCGAACGCCAAGCGTGCCGTCTCTTCCCGGTAGGAGTCCAGGACGGCCAACGGGATCCTTGGCAGTTCCCTGGGCTGGCTCGAGTCGACGTCACTGGACCCCAAGGCGACCGACGCAACCGCGAGGCAGAGCCCAAGGCACACTCGGAAGGTTTCGGCGCCCGGTCTCGTCGGCCGGTTCATCCGCGGACCCCGTAGCGCGCCACCATGGTCCTCGCCGCTTCCTCCACGACCCGCCAAACCTCGTCTTCACTCGGGTTCCAACCCCCGTGCACCAGCTTCGGCCAGAACACGACCGTGGCGATCATCCCAAGGAACTGAGTCGCGGCCAGGTCGGGGTCCTCGACCCAGGCGTTGCCGGCGTCGGTCTCCCGGATCAAGAACCTCTTCAGAGCGGCCAGCACCGGAAGCGTACCGAAGTCGAAGGTTCGTTCACGTAACTCCGGGAACCGCGGCGATTCGGCGATGAGCGTTCGCATCAAAGCGGCCATGCGGGGGTTCGATAGCAGGTCGGCGTAGGCGCGTCCCAGCGTCACCAAGCCGGCATGTAGGTCGCCTGTTCGTGGCGATTCGACCCCGCCACCAGGCAGGTCGCCCGCCCACAGAACGGTCGCCTCGAACAACTCTGCCTTCGTAGGGAACTGCTTGAACAGCGTGGCTTTCGAGACACCCGCGCCCTTGGCGACCTGGGCAAGCGATGTCCTGTCGTAGCCGA
>CAZQVC010000330.1:0-1397 GCA_964596625.1 uncultured bacterium
CTCGGCTCGATGGCGCCAGTGAGCACGGCTGCCGCGCCCAGCAGGTTGGCCTCCCGGTAGCCGTAGACGGCGAGGTAGGCGTCGGGCCGCACCGGCAGGAAGCGCAGGTCGTCAGGGTTGCCGAGCGGCACCACGACCAGCGGCGCGTCGGCGGCGCCGAGCGCCTCGGCCAGCCGCACCATGCCGTCCCGGAAGGCGCCAAGCCAGCGGTAGGTGCCGAGGATCACGAGGTCGGCCGAAGCGGCTTCCGCCACCGCCGTGGCGATCTGCTCGGCGCTGGGATCGGTGCTCACGGCCACGCTCCTCACGCCGTCGAGGCTGCGCCCCAGCACGTCGCCGAGGTGCGGCGGCTGTCCGTACCCGCCGGGTTGGGGGGCGACGACCAGCACGTCGGCGCCGGGTACAAGCGGCAGGGCCCCGTCGTTCCACAGCAGCGTCGCAGCTGAACGTGCGACCTCTTCGGCCAACGCGCGGTGACTGGCGTAGTCGGGGGCCGGGCCGTCGAGCCGCGGCCGGAAGCGCGAGGCCAGCGCCTCGGTGCGCCTCACGGCGTCCCTCACGCGCTCCTCGCTGAGCCGCCCGCTTCGCACCGCCTCGCGCAACGCCTGGTGCACTTCCCGTTGCGTGGCGAGGTCGGGCCCGAGCAGCACGAGGTCGGCGCCGGCGACGACGCTCGCTACGGCAGCCTCGCCGGCGCCGAAGTGCTTGACGATCGCGTCCATGTCCATGTAGTCGGTGACGATCACCCCGTCGAACCCCAGTTCGCCCCGCAGCAGGCCCGTCAAGGCCTCCGGCGAGAGCGTGGCCGGCACCCCCGGGGCGATCGCCGGAAACGCGACGTGGGCGGTCATGACCGCCGGCACGCCGGCCTCTATCAGAGCCCTGAACGGCGCCAGCTCGACCGCGTCGAGCCGCGCGCGGTCGCCGTCGACGGTGGGCAGGTCGAGGTGAGAGTCGGTGTCGGTGTCGCCATGGCCAGGGAAGTGCTTGGCCACCGCCGCGACGCCGGCGGCCTGCAGACCCTCGAGATAGGCCTCCCCGAACTCGGCCACGACCTCGGGGCTCGCGCCGAACGACCGGATGCCGATGATGGGGTTGTCCTGGTTGGAGTTGACGTCGACCACCGGCGCGAAGTTCAAGTTGAAGCCGGCATAGGCCAGCTCCTCGCCGGTGGCGCGCGCCGCCTGCCGGGCGAGGTCCGCGTCGCCGGTGGCAGCCAGCGCCATGTTGCCGGGGAAGATCGTGGCGTCGTCGACGCGGTAGGTCGTGAACGGGCCGCCCTCCTGGTCGATGCCGAACAGCAGCGGCGTCGCGCTCGCCTCCTGCAGCGTGCGCACCGCACTGCGCGCCGCCTCCGTCGAGGGCACGTTGCCCGGGTAGAACAGGAAGCCGGCCGG
>CAZQVC010000331.1:0-1396 GCA_964596625.1 uncultured bacterium
CGGCCCCATCGTGTCGGGCGCCGGCGAAGGTTGGTTCAAGGAGTATTGAGGTGATGCGTCAGCTGTCAGCGCGGCTAGGGTGATCCATCGCAAGGTTTCGAAGCGCGCGACGTCACTGTCGAAGGAATGGCGCGAATGGGACTCTTGGACGGGCTGCGGACGGAGCCGGATCTCTAACCTGCCTCCTATGAAGAACGCCGCCAGAGCTCTTGCAGCAGTCGCTATCCTCGCAACGATGACTCTGGGGTGTCAGCAGGTCATCCCCGATCCTCCCCTGCCCGACCCGAAGGAGCCGGAGGCGCCGGACCCTGGGCCGCCCGCAGTCGACTGCGTCCCATGGACAGAATTCACCGTAGACGACTTGGAGCTCGAGGGTCTGCAACTACTCCAAGTCATCGAGGTGGGGGACGAGATCCCGCTCATCACTGGACGGCCATTCATGGTCAGGGCACTGCTCCGCCATACGGGAGAGGATTACGAGCCACTGGAAGCACCGATCCAAGTGATTGTGCATGTGGCGAACGAGTCGGGTCATTTTGAGACGGTCATCGCTAAGGGTCCCGACTGCGTACCAGCAGTCGCCGACCTGAAAGAAATGAGTTCCACATATAACGCCGTAGTACCGGCGGAGGCGTTGGAAGGCACAGTTTCGGTCTATGCAACCGTATCCACGACGGGCGATGGAGGCGGCGAGATCCCAGGCCTTCGCTGGCCGCCCGAGGGATCGATCGACCTGGCGGTCGTGGAGCCGCCACCGTTCCACCTCACGTTGGTGCCCATCACCTATGGCGATGTTCCTGCTGACATCGACGGTGTCGACCCGAGCGCGTACCTAACGGGGGTTTACGCCAGGTTCCCACTCGACGAGGTGGACGCGGTGTTCCGGGAACCGTTTCTAACTGACAGCATCGAGGACGAGACGTGGCAGCAGGCCAGCTCGAGGATCCTGCGGGAACTCGATCAATTGAGGCGCGCTGACGAATCCGACCGACATTACTACGGCCTACTACCGTTAGCCGCCTTCTCGCCCGGCGGCGGTAGGGGCTTCATCGGTAGACCCGTCGCCATAGGTCGTGACATCAGCGTCAGCGGGAGCCGGTCCGGACTCATCTCCCACGAGCTCGGTCATAACTTCGGCCTACAGCACGTACCGCGTTGCGACGGCTCGCTGGAGGGCGCTGATCCCGACTACCCCCACGAGAAGGGTCAGATTGGCGTCTATGGATACGATTGGGACCTGGACCAACTGATGCTCCCGACCTCCGGGGACGTCATGAGTTACTGCCCTCCGTGGTGGATAAGCGACTATCACTACAAGAAGATCCTCGATTTTCGGGCAGCCGAGGCGATGAGCGCGGGTACCGGCGAAGGTAGTTCGTCGCAGGCACGCTAGCCG
>CAZQVC010000332.1:0-1392 GCA_964596625.1 uncultured bacterium
GGTGTCCCTTGACAGCTGTGCGGCGTGCACTAGGTTGAGTGATTGGTGTTCCTCTAGCGGACGCCTGGAGCCAAGCAGAAATACTGAACGGCGGCGAGAGTCCTGGGGGATGGTTGTTCATCCCACTCATTCTTTCTGTAATACAATAAAGTCATGGCTTCACGCGAGACGATCAAGGGTGTTCCCGTTACGGAAGAGCAGATAGCCGAGTGGGTGTCCGAAGCCGAGGCGGGTTATGACATTACGGCCCTGAAGAAGCGCGGCCGTGGTCGGCCTGGCCGCGGTGCGCAACCATCTCAGGTTGTCGCAATCAGGTTCACCCCTGAGGAGTTGGACGACCTAGATGCTCGAGCTGAGAGGGAGGGTACTACTCGTTCTGAAGTGATCCGCGAAGCTCTTTTCGCCGATAGGTGAAGCTTCACCCAGCCGCGCTGAAGCACGGAATCAGTCCGGAGGATACGCTGCAGGCTGCTGGCTGGCCGCTGTGGATCGAGGACCTGGATGATGACAGTCCCGCCCGGCAACTTCGGCTTGGTTTCGACACGAAAGGGCGACTGCTGGAAACAGTGGTCCTCGTTTTCGACAGCGGCGCCGAGTTAGTGATTCACTCGATGAAAGCAAGGCCGCAGATGCTTGACTTATTGCCGTGAACTACCCGGGCCAGACCGGGCTCGTCCCAGCACGGCCAAGCCTTGGCTGGGCATTTGTTCTGGGGCGTCACCGGAGTGAACATTGAAACGAGTTCCAGTTCGGACCGCCTGCATCTTCTTGTGGCATTCCGGTCGTTCATGACACACCCTCGGTTGGACCGGGGAGACGGCGTTTCCGGGTCGGCCAAGTGTTGCCAAAGGCGTCGCAATATCTATGTCGCGTAAACGCACCGTCTGCTGGGTTTCGTTACACCGCTTGTGCCGCTCGAGCGGGTCCGCTTCGGCCCGATATCCCCAGAGCGGCTCGCCTCGCGCTCTCGTTCGCTCGCGCGGCGGCGAGCGACGTCCGCTGCCATGGGCCGTCGGCTCAGGTGGGCGCCGCCGCCTCGGTGAGATACACGCAGCCCTCGTCGCACTGAGGCGCGGGCTCCGCGCGCGCCCACGCCACTCGCGCCGCGAGGTTGTCCTCCAGCGCCTGCAGCGCCTCGATGCGCTCGCGCACCACCGCGAGGTGCGCCTCCAGGCGCTGCCGAACGTGGGCGCAGGGGCGCACTCCCTCGCGCCGCAGCTCAAGCACGCCGCGGATCTCGGCCAGCGTCAGGCCGAGGGCCTGCGCCTGCCTGAGGAAGGCGACGCGCTCGACGGTGTCTTCGTCGAAGGCGCGGTAGCCGCTCTCCGTGCGCGCCGCGTCGAGCAGGCCCGCGTCCGCCCAGTACCTGAGGGTGCGCACGCTCTCGCCCGT
>CAZQVC010000333.1:0-1389 GCA_964596625.1 uncultured bacterium
GCGCGTGACGAGACGCCCGAGATCTCCGGCGTGTCGCACTTCCTCGAGCACATGGTGTTCAAGGGCAACGACGAGTTCAGCGCCGAGGACATCAACCGCACCTTCGACGAGCTGGGCGCGCAGTACAACGCGTTCACCAGCGAGGAGCGCACCGTGTACTACGGCGCCGTGCTGCCCGAGCGCCTGCCCGAGCTTCTCGACCTCCTGTCGCAGCTGATGCGCCCGGTGCTCAAGCAGGAGGACTTCGACGTCGAGAAGAAGGTCATCCTCGAAGAGATCGCGATGTACCAGGATCGGCCGCACTTCCAGGTGTTCGAGCTGTCGAACGCCTACTACTGGCGTGGCCACCCGCTCGGCAACAGCGTGCTTGGCACCACCGAGTCCATCGCCTCCCTCACCCGCGAGCAGATGACCTCCTACTTCGAGGAGCGTTACTCGCCGGGCAACTTGATCCTCACCGTCGCCGGCAACTACGACTGGGACGCCTTCCTCGAGCAGGCGACCAGCATCGCCGGCGACTGGCCGAGCTTCCCCGTGGAGCGCGAGCGCCCCGACGCCGCGCCCGCCGCGGGCCGCGACGGCAAGAGCGACGAGAAGCTCACGCGCATGCACGTGGCCTTCTACGCCCCGGGCGTCAGCCTCACCGACGAGCGCCGCTACGCCGCTGCGGTGCTGGCCAGCGTGCTGGGGGACGACGACGGCAGCCGCCTCTACTGGGAGCTGGTCGACAAGGGCATCGCCGACAACGCGGGCCTCGACCACGACGCCGCTGAGGACCAGGGGGCGTTCTCCGGTTATATAAGCACGGCTCCCGAGCGCGCCGACGAGGTGATAGGCAAGTACCTAGCGATCCTCAAGGATGCGCAAGACAACCCGCCCACCGCCGATGAGTGGCGCAGAGCGCAGCGCAAGCTCGCCACTGCCCTCACCCTGCGCGCCGAGACGCCACTGGGCCGCCTCACCTCGCTGGGGATCGGCTACCAGGTGCTCGGTCAGTACCGCAGCGTCAAGGACGTCGTCGACGAGGTGCTGGCCGCCAGCCTGGAGGACGGTAAGGCGCTGCTCGCCGCGCGGCCCTTCGACCGCGCGTTCGTCTACACCTTGGGGCCGAAGAACGGTGAAGGCTCCTAGCCGGAAGCTGTGAACTCCTGGGCCATGTTCTCATGGCCCCTATAGTTAGACTCGGCCGATGCGGAAAGTCGTCGCAGGGAAGATGCCGATTGCAGCGAAGCGAACCGCCGCTGTCCTGAAGGTGGTCACGGTCGTCGCCCTGGCCGGCTTGGCCTTCGCCGGGACGGTGTCGGCCAACGACGGTGCGCCCTTCGCCGCTCTCGAGGTGCGCAGCAACGGGCGGCAGGTTATCGACATCACCACCGGCGTCACCACGCT
>CAZQVC010000334.1:0-1388 GCA_964596625.1 uncultured bacterium
TCGACGTACCTACGTCCCACCTCCTCCAGGTGTTCGCGCATCAGGCGTTGAGCCAATTCAACTTCGCGCGAGCGGATGGCTCCAGCTATCGCGGCGTGCTCGTGGTAGATGAGCTCGAACGCTCGGTGAGCTCCCGTGTCGAAGTGCCTGAACAGACGGTGCGTCTTGACGTAGTCGTAGATCCGGTCGATTGTCTGCTCGAGGAAGCGAGTACCAGTGACTGCGGCGATCACCCGATGAAAGCGCTCGTTCTGAGCCAGGATGTCGGCCAACATTCCGGCCGAGATCGCCCGCTTCGTCTTGTCGAGAACGTCATCCAGCAACGCCATGCTCGTTTCATCGCTGCGTTCGGCAGCGAACCGAGTGGTGACTTGTTCGAGGGCGATGCGGGCTTCGAGGACATCCGATAGGTCACGGGGCTTCAGTGGATAGGCTCGAACGCCACCACCGGCCAACGACTCCAGGTAACCCTCGATCTCGAGCATCTTGAGCGCTTCTCGTACCGGGGTTCGACTCACGCCAATGGCTGAAGCCAGTTGCGTCTCGTACATAGGGTCGGCGGTGGAGAAGTCTCCTGCCTGGATCATCTGCTTGAGATGCTCGTAGACACGTTGCGTGAGGCTGGCTGGTTTGAGCAGCGTTTTCATGCTGTGACTTCTCGCCTCGCTGTCTACCTTGAGTACGCGGTAGTGCATCAAGATGCAGTTCACCGGATTGACATTCGCGTATACGTGGATACATGCTAGGCACGTCCGGTATTCCTGTCAAGCTCCGATACGGGGAGAAGAACTTATGAAGAAGATCGCGCAGTCTGTTATCGAGCGGTACCGAGATACGTCCACCGGGACCGTGGGTCACTTCCTCGACCAAGGCTTTCTCGATTGGAGGATCCAGTGCCTCTACCGGCCCGTGCAGTTGGTCGGGCAAGCGATTACCGTCTCCTCACCGCCGACTGACAATGCGATCTTCCGAGACGCCCTCGACCGAGCTGAGCCAGGGGACGTGCTGGTCATCGACAGGGCGGGGGACCAACGACATGCGTCGTGGGGAGGAATCCTGTCGCTTGCTGCGAAGCTGAAGGGACTAGCGGGCGTTGTCGTCGATGGTGCTGCTACAGATTGGGCGGAGATCACCGATATGCAGTTCCCGGTCTTCTGCAAGAACCTCTCCGCCTTGACGACTCGCAAGCAGAACCTTGGAGGCCGCCTTGGCGAGCCGATCTCGTGTGGCGGAGTAACCGTGTCAACGGGCGACCTCGTCCTCGGCGATGAAGACGGCGTCGTCGTCGTACCGTTCCAGCAGGTCGATGACGTGCTGGTCAAGGCCTTGGCCAAGGAAGCCCAGGAGGAGAAGGTGAGAGCGCTGCTCCAGGAAGGCTTACCACTTGC
>CAZQVC010000335.1:0-1369 GCA_964596625.1 uncultured bacterium
TCTACGGTACCCCGGTCCGGAGTACCTGGTTTTGCAGGGTACGCGACGGGGAAGTAATCAGTCTGCGCGGAGTTTAGTTCAGAAGCATCCTGAGGTCCACACCGCATGCCCTATCACGCTCCACTCACCCCCGTACGCCGCCCACACTGAGCCACGACGATCGACGCCGTACGACGCGCCCTGGCCGGCCTACATTTGCCAGCGTCACTCGATCGCCTCGTCCTTAGCCAGAACCGGCTCACTAGCATCGCGGAGCTGGCGCAGATCTCCACGGGCACGCAGCTGCTCATCGACCGGAACTACCTGACCGACGCTGCGGCCCAGGCTCAACTGGAGTCTCTGAGCATCTCGGGAGTGGATGTCATTGCCGAGCCTCAGTACGTGCCGGGTGAACCCCGCTGCGAGGATTGGTTCCTGGTTCGTCACGAGGACCTCGTGTTTCGCAACAACGTTTGGAACAAGCAGGACATCATCGACTACGAGCAGTGTCTGCTGGTGCAGGACATCAACGGCGACCCGCGAGTGGGCTGGACGTGGCGCTGGCCTCGTGAGGACGGTCGCGTCAAGGGGTACCCGGAGGTGGCCTACGGTTGGGCGAGAGATCTTCCTCGCATCGTGGACGACCTTGAAGAGCTAAGCGTTGACTACGCGATAGAGGTCGAGGCGGAGGGAATATACAACGTCGCCTTCGACGCTTGGATGCGCATGGAGCCGAAGCCATTGGACGACAACGCGTTCGTCGAGCTGATGATCTGGATCGGCGACGGCGGCATGGTACCTGCGGGGGAGAAGATCGCCACCCTAACGACCAGCGGTGTGACGTTCGATATGTTCGTCGACGACTTTCCAAACTGGAAGTACGTAGCCTACCAGGCGCAAGAGGACGTGCTAGAGGGGAGCGTCGACGTCGTACCCTTCCTCCGACACATGGTGGAACTCGGGGTCATCTCGGGCAGCGAGTACTTCACGTCCTTACATCTGGGGAATGAAGTTGTGCAAGGCGAGGGCGAAGCGCAGCTCTCTCGATTCGACGTCACGTTGCGGTGAGCGTGACATTCTTCCTTGGCGGCCCGAGCGTAGGCGTTGTGCCATCTGCGATCGCGAGGTCGACAAGTGGCCCGACCTACTCCCGGGCACCAAGATAGAGCTCCCCAACCTGCGCCAGGAGCACCGGAACTTACCTGGCTTGCCCCACGCTGGCCACTGCCCTGCCCCGCTTAGGGCCCAACCGCTAGACGCTGAAGAGGTCATCGGCGGTGATCGCCTTGGCCTTCTTGGTGTAGGTCGTCGGGCGCTTGTGGAAGAAGTCGGTGTGCTTGCCGGCCAGCACCTCCTCCTCGAACCAGCGCGTGGCCTCGAGCCGGGCCGG
>CAZQVC010000336.1:0-1365 GCA_964596625.1 uncultured bacterium
CAACTCGAACCCAGCCAACCCGGTGATCGCCGACCGCGCGTTCGGCGGCGATCCCAATCACGTCGCGCGCCATGTCGTCGCCTTCGTCCAGGGGCTGCAGGCCGAGGGCGTTGCGGCTACGGTCAAGCACTTCCCGGGCCATGGCGATGCCAGCGTCGACTCGCACCTGGCGCTGCCCAAGCTCGAGCTGACCTTCGACGAGCTCGAGCGCAGGGAACTGGTGCCGTTTGTCGCCGCGTTCGAAGCGGGCGTGGCGGCGGTGATGAGCGCCCACATCGTGCTCGAGCGGATCGATTTCGAGTACCCTGCTACGCTCTCCCCCACTATCATCGGCGGTCTGCTGCGCGACCGCTTGGGGTTCGGGGGCGCGGTGTTCAGCGACGCACTAGAGATGCGCGCCATCGCCGACCGCTGGGGCGGACCGGAGTCGGCGGTCATGGCGCTGGCGGCCGGCGTCGACATGCCCGCTCAGGTAGCCACGTTGCAGGTCCAGGAGGCGACCGTCGTCGCGATCGAGCGCGCCATCGCGGAGGGCCGCCTCGACCTGGCGAAGCTGGCGACGGCTCAAAGGCGCCTCGCCGCCCTCAAGCGCCTGAGCCGCCCCCAGCGAGCGGCGGCCGACGCCTGGGCGCCGGGCGACGACGAGTTGCTCGACCGAGCCGCGCAGCGCGCGCTGGTCGCGCTGGGCCCCCTTCCGCGGGTCGCTCCCGGCTCGCGTGTCGTGCTGGTGGCGGCCAGGGCCACGCGCCAGAGCGCCGCTACCCAAGCGACGGTCAGCCCAGCCGAGGGCCTGGCTGCGGCGCTGCGTGAGCGCGGTGTCGACGTCGTCGAAGTGCCTTACGACCCGCAAGAGGCCGGCGCCGTACTGGGCACGGCGAGGGGCGAGGCCGAGTCGGCCGAGCTGCTGCTCTTCGCGTCGACCGCGCGCACGGTACTGCAGGCGGGCGAGGTGGCCCTGGCGCGCGACCTCGCCACCGCCACCGGCGGCTCCGAAGGCTCAGCCGCCCACGACGAGCCCGGCGGGGCCGCCCGCGCTCCGGCAGGCGGGCCGGACTTCGTGCACGTGGCCCTGTGGAACCCCTACCTGGTGACGTCGCTGCCGGGCCCGGCCCTGGTGACCTTCGGCTGGCGGGAGCGGTCGGTGAGGGCCGCAGCGGCCGCTCTGCTGGGCGAGGTCGAAGCGACCGCCAGGGCGCCCGTCGAGCTGCGGACTGCCTCGTGAGTCCCCGCGCTGTCGTCGGGCCACCGCCTAGTACCCGCTTAGCCCCGACCCGACCGGGTACTCGCCAACGGGCACCGGGAGCTTCCCACTCGGCTCGATGGCGCCAGTGAGCACGGCTGCCGCGCCCAGCAGGTTGGCCTCCC
>CAZQVC010000337.1:0-1361 GCA_964596625.1 uncultured bacterium
GGCAACTCGGTGCCGCCGATCGTGCGCGTCGGCGCTACGTCACCGTCGAGGGTCGACGCTTGGTCGAACACCTTCACATCGTCGGCGAACGAGTCGATGACCACGAGGCGGTCATTAGCCGCGTCGTAGCCCAGTTGGGACGGTCCCTCCAGCATGGTGCTGGGGCCGCTGAACGTACGGTCAGGTGCCGTCAGGCCATCCGCCTGTGAGGCGTTCGCGATCACGAAGACGCCGTTCTCCGAGTCTTGGTTTCCGATGTAGAGCTCATCTCGCGTTGAGTCGTACGCCGCGCCCCAGAAGTAAAGAAAGGGTGCGTCAAGCTCTATGAGGCGATCGGGCACCACGTCGCCGTCCAAGGTCGAGGCGTTGTCGAACACGCCGATACCGCTCTCCGGCGATACCAAGAACAACCTGTCCGCCTTCGCGTCGAGTCTCAAGCGCGCGTCTGACAGGCTATAGAGCTCGGGTGCGGTTGGCACGGTCATCGTGCGGTCCGGCTGCTGACCCGCCACTGCAGTCGATGCTCCATCGAACGCCATCAAACCGATCT
Source organism: uncultured bacterium (assembly GCA_964596625.1). Taxonomy (GTDB): domain Bacteria; phylum Deinococcota; class Deinococci; order Deinococcales; family Trueperaceae; genus DASRWD01. Next base: position 551 of record CAZQVC010000337.1, read on the forward strand.
CCGTTACGACGTAGAGGATGTCGCGCTCCGCGTCGTACTCCAGTCCCGACAGGACTACGGCGGCGCCGGTGTCGAGGTTCAAAGGCTCCAATGTTCCGGTGGCTGCAGAGACGGCTTCAACGAGGAACACGCTGGAGGATGGTTTGAAGACACTGATGAACGCCATGTCGAGCGCGGGCGCCATAGTCATGTCGAAGTAGTCCGTCGTGACGCCGTCTATCGCGAAGACGCGGTCGGGCGCGACGTCGCCGTCGGTCTCACCCATGTCGTTGTAGACGTAGACCTGTTCGTCGAGGATGTACAGCGTGCCTTGAGCGGTGACGGTCACCTCTGCCTCGGCCGAACGAGTGGCGTCGATCGGGTCGGCCGCAGCGACCACGACGGTGGAACTTGTCGGTATGCGCGCCGGGGCTTGGTAGGTGCCGTCGCTGATGGTACCGATGGCGGGGGCGCCACCGACCACGCCGTCCACCGACCAATTAACGCCGCTCTCGAGGTGCTCGACCTCGAAGTCAACGGTCTCGTTGACGGGGACGCTTAGCGGTCCGGGCGGACTAAGTACCGGATCGGGAGGAGGCGGTGCTGTACAGGCCGCCAAGACCAACATGCTGGCGACGACGAGTAGAAGAAGAGCATTGCGGGTGTGGCGGTTCATGTGCACCTCCAAGGTACGAATGGGGATTCTCGCCCATCGGTGAGTCGGGGCATGAGGGAAAGTCTCCATGCCTCACGCGATAAACCGGTTCGCGACCCGCCCGTGACGTCAGGGTTGTAGAGTTCTCATGCAGGCACAAGAAGTACCGAGGCCCCG
>CAZQVC010000338.1:0-1350 GCA_964596625.1 uncultured bacterium
AGCAGCGCGTTGACGGCCTTGGGGTTCACGGCGACCCTCTCCACCAGGTCGGGGTTATCGGCCATAACCTGGTCGACCAGGCTGCCCAACTGGTCCTCGTCGGCCACCTGGCTCAGGCCGCGCTCGGCGACCAGCGCCGCCGGGTCGCTCCCGGCGATCACCTCGGGGAGGAGCTCCTTGGCGGTGGGGCCTGAGATCGAGCCGTCGTCGACCAGTGCCAGCAGCGCCACGAGGTTGCCGGGCGTGAGCTGCGTGGCCGCCAGCTCCTCGCCGCTTGAGCCGAGGGCTCCGGCCACCTCGCCGGTCAGCCAGTTCGCCAGGTTCTGGGGGTCGCCGCCGTACGCGTCCCGGGCCTCGTCGAAGAATCGGGCGACGGCCACGTCGTAGGCGATGAGCTGCGCGGCGTCCTGCTTGAGGCCCAACGCCGCGTAGCGAGCCGCTGTGGCGGCTGGCAGCTCAGGCATGGTGGCCCTGAGGTGCTCGCGGCGCTCCTCCGGCATGGTCACCTCGGGCAGGTCGGGGTCGGCCAGGTAGCGGTAGTCGGCCGAGCCCTCCTTGGTCCTCAGGCTGTAGGTGCGCTGCCCGCCCTCGTTGAAGCCGCGCGTCTCCTGAAGGACCTGGCGGCCTTCGTCCAGGAGCTGAGACTGCCGCTTGATCTCGTACTCGATGGCCGCGGCCACGTTCCTGAACGAGTTGAGGTTCTTGACCTCGACCTTGGTGCCGAACGGCTCGCCCGGCCGATGCAGCGAGATGTTGACGTCGGCGCGCAGCTTGCCCTCCTCCGGCGAGGCGTCCGAGGCGCCCACGGCGCGGGCGATCGCGCGGATCTCGGCCAGCAGCTCGCGCGCGTCGTCGGCGGAGCGCAGGTCGGGCTCGGTGACCATCTCGATCAGCGGCGCCCCGGCGCGGTTGAAGTCGACCAGGCTGTAAGGGGCGTAGGCGGGGTGGACGAGCCGCCCGGCGTCCTCCTCGAGGTGGCAGCGGGTGATGCCGATGGTGCGGCCGTCGCTCAGCGCGATCTTGCCGTGCTCGCCGACGGGCTCGTCGTACTGGCTGATCTGGTAGTTCTTCGGCGCGTCCGGGTAGAAGTAGTGCTTGCGGTGGAAGCGCGTGTACGGAGCGATGGCGCAATCGAGGGCCAGCGCGAAGGTCGTGGCGAGCTCGATGGCGCGCTCGTTCACCACGGGCAGACTGCCTGGCAGCCCGAGGCACACGGGGCAGACGTTGACGTTGGGCTCGAGCCCGAACCCTTCGGCCGAACAGCCGCAGAACAGCTTGGTCTCGGTGCGTAGGGCGAGGTGGACCTCGAGGCCGATGACCGGCTCGAACATGCGGCCGAGTGTAACGTCT
>CAZQVC010000339.1:0-1348 GCA_964596625.1 uncultured bacterium
AAGCATCCGGCATGAGTCGCTCTCGTCGGAGACACGTTTTCTCGCTCATCCTCCTAACCATCTCGACCGCGGTGCTGCTTGGCGCCTGCGGCGGAGGGGGGCCGGCCACTCAGGTAGACCTCTCCCTACACGACGCGTCGCTCAACACCCCCGTCGTGACACAGGGCAGCGCGGTGTCGGTGAGCTTCGCGGTCACCAACAGTTCGGCGACCGCCTCGTCCGGCTTCACGGTCCGCGCATCCGTGACGCCCGAGGGAGGTGGGGCGCTCACGGTCCTCGCCGACTTCGTCATGACGCCGCTCGCACCAGGAGCCTCGGACTCAGCCAACCGCACGGTTACCTTGCCGAACAGCGTCACCCCGGGCGACTACACGCTGGCCCTTACGATCGATCCGGACGGCATCGCCAACCTCGTCAACCGCAGGGACGACTCTGCCGAGTTCTCCCTCACGGTGACGGAGCCGGTGAAGAGTTGCACCGAGCCGGACGAGGTCGTGTCATTCGCCGATCCAGCCATCAGAGCGTTCGTCGAGGCGCGCCTCGCGTCCATCGGGGACGGCAGCATGACGTGCGCGAACGTCGCGCAGATCCAGCAGCTCAATGTCAGCAACAAGGGCGTCACCTCACTGTCGGGCGTCGAGCACCTCACCGGCGTGTACCGCTCTCGGCTCGACGAGAACGCCATCACCGACCTCTCGCCCATGGCGGGCATGACGGGGCTACGCGAGCTGAGCATCTTCGGCAACCAGATCACCAGCCTCGCGCCGCTCGCCGACCTGCCCCTCGAGAGCCTCGCCGTTGCCGAGAACCAGATCAGCGACCTGGGGCCGGTGGCTTCGATGACGAGCCTCGAGAGCCTGACGGTCGAGGAGAACCTCGTGACCTCGCTGGCGCCACTGGCGAACCATCCGACCCTGGAGTACTTGCGGGCGTACGACAACCAGATCGAGTCGCTCGCGCCGCTGGCGAGCATCGCGTCCCTTAGGCACGCCGACCTCTACGGCAACGCTTACACCAGCGTGCCTGACCTCTCCGCCATGACCGCGCTCACCTACCTCCGCGTCGGCGGGGACGAGCTCGTCGACATCGCGGGTGTCAGCGGTCTGAGCGCCATCACGGAGCTGGCCGTCGTGCGTAGCGCCGTCGTGGACATCTCGCCGATCGCGGGACTCGGCACGCTCACGCAGCTGATCCTGGCAGACAACCTCATCGCAGACATCACGCCGCTCGACGACTTGACGGGAATCAAGCACCTCAACCTCGACGGCAACCGGCTGACGTTCATGACGGCGATCGCGACCATGACAGGGCTCGACGACCTGTCGATCAGCGGCAACAAGATCACGGA
>CAZQVC010000340.1:0-1348 GCA_964596625.1 uncultured bacterium
TCTGCTTGGCGGCGGCACGGAGATGATAGACGACGGGCTCCCAAGCTGGAGACGGCGAAACGACGGCGCGGCCTCATCGCCTCCTCATCGCGTAACTTGGTCAGGTGCCGACGAAGCCGAGCGAACTGGACGAACTGCTGGGCGCCGAACCACATCCGCTGGCGACCGCACTCGAGTCGTGGCTACGATCACGCCGCTTCGCAACGTTCGTGCGAGCGCACCGGCCGAAGATCCGCAAGAAGCTGCGCGGCGCCAACGATCCGGAGGTGGCCAGGGATCTCCTGCTCGAGCTCGCTACGGCCCACCGGCTCACAACCGAGAAGCGACTTAGCGTGACCTACGAGCCCACCGCTGGCGCCGCCTCGCGTGGCCCCGACTTCGCAGTGTGGTACACGACCCGCAGCGAGTTCATGCTCGAGGTGACGCGACTGAGAGGCCCGGAGGGCGAGGAGACGGAAGTCGAGCGCCAGCTCGACGCACGCCGCATGGCATCCGTACTCTCCTTGAAGCTGGGCCAGACCGTGGCCGGTGTCGCCAACGTGCTGCTCATCGGGATCGAGGGCCCACCTCCCACGGTCGAGGCGCTCGACGAGATGATGCGCGAGGTCCGCCACGATGCCGAGACGACAGACCCGGAGACGCTGCTGCGCAAAGGCTTCCGGCACCGGGGCGAGTACCTCCGCCGACTCGGCCACCTGAGCGCCATCGCCGTTTGCAGTGCGCCATCGCCGGACGCGTTCGAAATCGTTCCGCCGACTGGCCTCTGGCGCAACCGACAGGCCCGCATCCCGTTGGCCAACGAGGTGAGCACTGTGCTCGAGCGAGCGTTAGGAGGACCGGCATGAAGATCCGCGACGCCACCCCAGCAGACGCCGAGGCGATAGCGCGTGTTCACGTCGCGGCCTGGCGCAGTACCTACCGCGGCCTGCTACCCGACGACCTCCTGGCGAACCTCTCGGAGGCCGATAGGGCTCGGTACTGGAGGGACCAGACAGAGGCGATCGGAACCGATGCCACGCGCGGGACAGTCCTCGTCGCGGAGGGCGAGGACGGCACGGTCGTCGGTTTCGCTTCCGCCGGGCCAGAGCGTGAGCCCGACGCCGGCTTCGACGCGGAGCTCTACGCCATCTACCTACTCGAAGACCATCAGGGAAGGGGCCTGGGCCGACGGCTGGTCGAGCAAGTCTGTTGAGTCGCAAAGACACTGGCTATCATCGAAGCGTGTCCCCGAGTCTCAAGCTCCTCGGGACGCTGGCTGTCGAGAGCGGCGGTGGCGAGGAGCGACTTCCCCTGGAGCGTCCGGTGTCACTGCTCGTCTACCTCGCGGTGCGAGGCGGCTGGGTGGACC
>CAZQVC010000341.1:0-1340 GCA_964596625.1 uncultured bacterium
GTTCTGCACCTGGACCGGCAGTTCGAACGCGGCCAGGCTCTCCTCGCTGAGGACGATCTCCTCCTGCAGGCGGAACCGGGCGCCGCCAAGGCGCAGCATGCCGCCGCTCAACACCACGCTGCGCGCGCCCAGGTCGACCTCGGCCCGCATGCCCTCGAGCTCGTACGGCGGGGTCTCGAGACCGATGCAAGTGGTCACACCCGCGCCCTCGAGCGAGAGCAGCTCACCGCGCAGCACGGCGTCTCGCCCGCTCACGGCGAACGCCAGGCTGTTCAGCTCGAGGCCCGACATGCTGATCTCGCTGGTGACGAGGTCGACGGTCAACGTCTTCGCGTTGCCGGAGACGTCGGGGCCGACCACCGTCGCGCTCTGCAGGGTCAGCTTCTCCACCGTCGACTCGAGCTCCGTGGCCGTGATCTGCCACTGGCCGAGGTAGAGGGTCGGGTCGTCGGAGTGCAGCTCCAGCTCACCGGTCAGTCCGGTGACGGTGACCCGCGGGGCCGTCACCGTCCAGCCTCCGCCCACAGCGGTGACGCACACGCCGCCGTAGAACACCACGCGGTCCTCCTGCGGCTCGCTCCTGAAGTCCTGGTAGTACACGGCGAGGAAGTCCGGCAACGTGACCTCGGCGTACTCCGGCCCCACGGTGCACTGGGCGCCAGCCACGCCGAGCAGCGCCAGAAGCAGGACGAGCGCCAGACGACGTGAAGATGCCACGCCTCGCCGCTCAGGCACCACACGTCCCCTGGGTTGCGCTCGTGCTTGCGGCGAACTCACCGCCTAAAGATAGGCCCTGAACCGTTCCAACAGTGACTCGCTGACCTCGCTGGCGGCCGAGTAGGTCACGACGTCGCCGAGCTCGACGAGCCGCAGCTCGAGCAGACCGCCCTGCTCCGGCGAGGTCATCGTGAACAGGTCGCCGGCGAAGCTGTAGCGGCCGTCGAGCAACACGTCACCGGTGCGCACGTCGAGCAGGACGCGCTCGGCGTTGAACCGCGGCTCGTTGCCGGTGACGCCGCCTTCGAACACGGCGACCTCGGTGAGCGCGAAGTACGTGAGCTCGCTCGCCACGACCTCGAGTCCCTCCCGGCGGAGGGTCAGATCGCCCGTCGCGACCAGGCTGCTGCTGGCGATGTCGATGCGCACTCCGTCGGCCGATAGCACCCCGAAGGCGCCCTCGAGGAGAACGGCGGAGGCCTCGATGAACGCCCCGTCGAGGTACGCGATGTGCCCGGCAGTGAAGGACACGCCGGTCTGCTTGTCGACGACGTTGCCGCCGTCGGGCAGCGTGGTGACGCCGGTGGTGATGTCGATAACCTGCCGCCCGTTGCTGCGCACCT
>CAZQVC010000342.1:0-1334 GCA_964596625.1 uncultured bacterium
GAGCGTTCGCTTTACACGCGAAGGGTCGGGGGTTCGAATCCCTCATCGCCCACCATTGTCATGAGTCGCGACATCGTTTACTTATGAGTCGCGACATAGTTGACGCTTTAAGCGTCTTCTCGAGGGTGCCCCGGCCAGCGGCCGGGGCTTCTGGTTTGGTTGCGCCAGTAGTTCTTGTTCGGTTCGATGTTGTGGTTGCTGAGGATCTCGCCGGTTTCGGGGTCGGCGACGGTGATGGTGTGCTTGTCGGCGAGGATGAGCGCGGTTTTGCCGGCGTGTTTGGCGCCGATGCCGAGGTGGTGGAGTTTGCCTGCGCGGCGCAGGGTGAGTTTGCCGTAGCGGTCGACGACGTCGTGCCTGACGCGGTAGTGGGTGGAGCCGGGAGTCTGGTTGGGGTTGGCTTTGGTGGTGGCGTGGTAGGCGTCTGCTGGGGTTCTTCTGCCTAGCGCGCGGTGTGGGCGGCGCTCGTTGTAGAGCTCTTGGAAGGCGTTTAGGAGCGTTTGGAGTTCGCTTAGGTTGCCGCTGGGTGGCTGCTTGGCCAGCCAGCGTTTGAGGGTCTGCTGGAAGCGTTCGACCTTGCCTTGGGTTTGGGGGTGAGAGGCCTTGCCGTTCTTCTGGGTGACGCCGAGGTGGGCTAGGTGGTACTCGAAGGCGTTCCTGCCGCCCCGGAAGCGGGCGGTGTAGACCAAGGCGTTGTCGGTCAGGGTGGAGGCCGGCGCGCCGTGCTGGTCGCTGCAGGCGTTGAAAGTGTTGATGACGTCCTCGCCGCTGACGCGCTTGTGGGCCGTGCAGCCGAGCAGGTAGCGGCTGTGGTCATCGAGCCAGTTGAGGATCTCCACGGTGGAGCCGTCCGCCAGCTGCCAGTGCGTGAAGTCCGATTGCCAGCACTCGTTGGGCTGCGCCGCCTCGAAGCGCAGGTACGAGTTGCGGGGGCGCTTCTGAGGCTGCGGGGTGATGAGATTAGCGGCCTTCAGCACGCGGCGGATGCTCGAAAGCGACGGCGCATGACGCCCCTCGCGCTGCAGGTGCCAGGCGATCGTGACCGGGCCGTGATCGAGCCCCGAAGCTTCGAGTTCGACCCGCAGTCGCCTGATTCGCTGCTTAGTCGCCTCATCGATCGCCCTGGCATTGCCCTTGGGTCGCTTAGAGCGCGGCTCGACCGCGTCGATGCCGCCCTGGCGGTAACGCGCGAGCAACTGGTGAACCCACTGCCTGGTGACCCCATGACGCTTAGCAGCCTGGCTTGGCGTGAGCGAACCGTTGATTACCGATAGGACGATCACCCTCGGTTTGGACATGCACCAGCGTCAACGATGTCTCGACTCATCGGTCAA
>CAZQVC010000343.1:0-1293 GCA_964596625.1 uncultured bacterium
GTCGTACCCGGCGGCGACAAGATGACCTTGCAGCGGCGCGGCGAGGAGTACTCCCTCAGGGTGGAGAACTTCGAGCTGATGAACAGCCGTCAGCACGACTCGGAGGAGCGGCTGGCGGAGTTCGCCATAGACGCCGCCGGCCGCACCTCCGGTGCCAGTGTGTTGGTCGGCGGGCTCGGTATGGGCTTCACGGTGCGCGCCGCCCTGGACCGGCTGCCCGCCGACGCTCGTGTGACCGTGGCGGAGCTGGTGCCCGAGGTCGTGCAGTGGAACCGCGACTTCCTCGGGCATCTGGCCGGCCGGCCCCTCGACGACCCGCGCGTGCGCGTCGAGGTGGGCGACGTGGCGGCTGTGCTGCGCCGCGCAAGGGACGCCTACGACGTGGTGGTGGTCGACACGGACAACGGACCGGAAGGCACGTCCCACGAAGGCAACGACTGGCTCTACAGCGACGCCGGGCTGGCTGTCACCAAGGCGGCGTTGCGGCGCGGCGGCGTGTTCGGCGTGTGGTCGGCGTTCCACAGCGAGCCGTTCACCAAGCGACTCCGGCGAGCCGGCTTCACGGTCGACGTGAAGTTCGTCAGGTCGCGCGGCAAGAAGGGCAACCGCCACGTGATCTGGGTGGCCAAGGCCTAGCGCGCTGTCGCGCTACACCTCGGACAACACCGCCTGCAGCTCGGTCTCGATCCGGTGGATCGCCGCGAAGCCTTCCCCGACCATGGCGAAAGCCGCCTCGCGTCTGGCGGCGTCTAGCTCACAGCGCGTGGTTGCCGCCTCGCGCTGGGCGCGTAGCGCCCTCGCCCTCTCGCCCAGCGAGGCGAGGTCGCTGGCGCCGTCTTCCGACTCCCCGGCCCGGTGAAGCGCGTCGATCTCCTCGCTCAACTCGACCGCCTCCGCGACAGCTGGGTCGGCTGCGACGATCGCGTCGGCCATGGCTGAGAACTGCTCGGCGCTCTGCCGCGCCAGGTCGGCGGCCGCTACCAGAGATTCGAGGCCTGGCAGCTTCGCCGCCTCGTCGAGAAACTCGGCGTAGAGCGCCCGCCCTCCGGCCGGGGCGGTGAGTTCGAGCGTGATGCCCTCCCAGGTGCGGTAGAGGGCCAGGCAAGCGAGCGGACCGGAGTCGAAGACGCGCGGCCAGCCGCGCTTGTCCTTCCGGTCGGTGCACAGCCGCGCCTGCCTCTCCAGCGCCGCCAAGCCGAAGTTCGAGGCGAAGTTCCGGTACGGAGCCTCGACCATGCTGCGCGCGGTGAAGCGAATCGCAGCGACGGTCGCGGCGAGCGGGTCGGCGGTGGC
>CAZQVC010000344.1:0-1290 GCA_964596625.1 uncultured bacterium
CTTGGCATCCGCTCGGTGTTCGGCGCCTCGTTCCCCGTGCCGTGGCAGCTGATCGTCGTAGCAACCCTCATCATGATCCCGCTGGCGCCCGCGATCCGCTCGCTGACCAAGCGCGCCCTCGCCGCCTTCCGCGTCTGGGGGCGACCGGTGCTGCTGGTCGGCTCCGGCGGGTCCGCCGACGCGCTGCTAGCCTCCCTGATCGACGAGCCACGGCTCGGACTGCACCCGGTGATGCTGGTCGACGACGGCGCGCACAGCAGCGGCGAGGGGTCGCGAGCCGTCCCGCGGCGCCAGGCTCTGCCGGCCAACGCGGCCAAGCTGGCCCCTCACGTGATCGTCGTGCCCGGGGCGAGACCGTCGGGCACGGTCGAGCGGGTCCTGGCCGGGACCGGACGACACGCCTTCCGCATCGTCCAGGTGGTGCCCCAGCTCGGCTCGATCCCCACCAGCGACGTCGCCGCGCGGCCGCTGGGCCGCGACCTCTCGCTCGAGCTGCGCAACAACCTCGCCTCCGGCTGGAACCGGGGGGTCAAGCGGACCTTCGACGTGTTCGCGGTGATCATCGGCGGGGTCCTGGCGCTGCCATGGATGGCGCTGATCGCGCTCGCAATCCGGCTGGAGTCCCCGGGGCGCGTGTTCTTCTCCCAGGAGCGCATAGGCCGTGACGGCAAACCGTTCAACGTGTGGAAGTTCCGCACCATGCTGCTCGACGCCGACGAGCGCCTACGCGAGCTCCTGGCCTCTGACCCCGAGGCGCGCGCCGAGTGGGAGGCCAACCAGAAGCTCGCCGACGACCCGCGGGTCACCCGGGTCGGCCGGTTCCTGCGGGAGACCAGCCTCGACGAGCTCCCGCAGTTGTGGAACGTCGTCCGCGGTGAGATGAGCTTCGTGGGGCCGCGGCCGATCGTGGAGGCCGAGGTCCGCAAGTACGACGACCGCTTCACGTACTACCAGCAGGTGCGGCCGGGCATAACCGGCATCTGGCAGGTCTCCGGACGCTCGACGACGAGCTACGAGCAGCGCGTGGATCTCGACACCTACTACGTCCGCAACTGGAGCTTGTGGCTCGACCTCGACATCCTCATACGCACGGTCGGGGTCGTCCTGCGGCGTGAAGGGGCTTACTAGTGCCCCTTCGGACCGCCCGCCGCCGTTAGACTTAGCCGGTGTCGTCGACAGTAACGTCAGCGGGCGCCAAGCGGGCCCTGAACCTCGTCAACGGCGTCACCAAGCCCCTCTACTGGCTCTACGAACGCCGCCTCCTCGGTGAGATCAAGGAGGAGGGCGTGC
>CAZQVC010000345.1:0-1285 GCA_964596625.1 uncultured bacterium
GGCTCGAGGAGTTCGAAGGTCCTCAGGTCGGCGCCCGTCAGCACGTCGGCGCGCTTCGCCTTCTTGTAGCTGGTGTTGCGAGGGTAGGCGTCCTCGAGCATGACCGGGTCGAAGTCGAGCCCCACGAAGTCGCTTACCTCGCGCAGCACGCGCTCCTTGTCGCCCACCATCGCCTCGTAGGTGACCAGGTGGACGTTGGCCCTCCCGATGAACTCCTCCTCGATGCCGCGGTGCAGGTAGTAGGAGGCGAGCTCACGCGCGATCACGGCCGGCATGCGCCTGCCGGCCGTCTGCCCGGCGTTGAGCGCGATGCTCGAGCGCACGTTGTCGACGACGTTGCTGCGCCGCATGATGAGGAAGCGGGCGTTCGGGAACTCGGCCTGCAGCGCGGGCAGCATGAGGCTGTTGCCCTTCTGCAGCCACGCGCTGGCGCCCCTTGACGCTGCGAGGCGCTCCATCAGGAAGCGGAAGACCTCGAGGTAGCTCTCGTGGCGCCGCTCGAAGAGCACGCTCTCCGGCAGCCCGGTCCGTAGGAAGTAGCTGCTCTTGGCGAAGCAGGCCAGGAACGCGTAGTAGTGGTCGTTGATGCCGAGGTCGCCGAACATCTTCGGCAGGTGCTCGAAGAGGTTGGCCTCAAGCACGCCCGTCTCGGGGCCGGTTATGGCCGCGACCTCAGGGTGGTTGGAGAGTTGGTTGGTCAGCCACTTGGTGCCGGAGCGGTTTCGCCCGAGCACGAAGATCTGGCCGTACGACGAAGCGTCGTCGGCCGCCGGCCCCCCAGGCCAGTTGGCTGTCATCTACATCAGCGTAACACGGTAGTAGAACGGCTCTTCCTGGCCCGGCTCGAGCGGCTCGAGGAGCGTCCAGCGCACCGCCTTGTAGTCCTGCGGGTTCACGACCTCGCGGTCGTCGCCCTCACCGATGATCAAGGGGGAGGTGCCGAAGTTCGTGCCGTCCGCCGAGAACTCGGTCAGCACCCTGCGCGAGGCGGGGGTCGCTGAGCCGGCGACGAACTGCATGCCGTCCATGACCGGCCCCGTCACCTGGACCCGGCCGGCCGGCAGGGTGGTCTCGCCGACGTTGGTCGCGAACACCCGGTACTCGATGACCTGCCCGGGTATGGCGCTGGTGGCCTCGGTGAAGCGCTCTTCCTTGGTGCCGTCGTCGAGCGTGACGAGGCTGACGATGTAGATCTCGGTGCGCAGCTCGATGGGGTTGCTGACGGCTGGGGTGGTGGTCTGCGCGTCCTGCGTCTGCGTGTCCTGCGTCGTCTGGCCCGGCTGCT
>CAZQVC010000346.1:0-1284 GCA_964596625.1 uncultured bacterium
AGCACGTGGATCTCGTGCTCGTCGTTGCTCCCCACCCACACCTCGGCGCCGTCACGAGTGGTCGCGACGCCCTCGGCGCCCGCGCTGACCTCCACCGTGAGTGGCTCACCGCCACTCAGCGGGAGCCGCGTCACGCTGGCGCCGGTGATGCTCGAGGCGTAGCCGAACGCGCCGTCCGGGGTCGTGACGACCATGTGGGGCAGTCGCGCCGGTATGTCCCACTCTGCCGTGACCTGACCCCTGGGGTAATCGACGAGTAGCACCTTGTCGTTCTGCTCGACGGTCACCAGGATGGCTGCGGTGCCAGGCACCAATGCGAGGCCGTGCGGGCGACCGTAGGGCTCAAGCGAGACCAGGCGCACCGAGCGCTCCGCCAGGTCGACGACGGCGAGTTCGAAGCCGGGTCGCTGGCCGTCGCCGTAGAGGCTGACGATCGCCAGCGGGGCGCCGGTAGGGGAGTCTGCGGCCGACACGGCCACCACCTCGTGAGGGCCGTGACCGACGTCTATCCGCTCCTCGACCGAGCCGGACTCAAGGTCGAGCAGCAACAACTGACCGGCCGCCTTGTCGACCACCAGAAGGTGCGAGGGCCGCGCCTCTCCTTGGGACTGGCCGAGGAGATCGGCCGCCCCGCCGGGACCACCGCCGAGCGCCCCGCCTTGACCTGCCGCCAAGGCTCCGAGCGAGCCCAAGGCCACGCTGAGGAGCGACAGCCCGATACCTTGCAACGACACCGATGTCTGCATCTTGCTCAGAGGGTAGACCACGGGGATGAGGCATACACTCTGGTCGTGAAGGCTCCGGTGGTGCAGGATCACATGGTGAGGCATCTGGTCGTTACGGATCTGGTGCTGAAAGCACCGGTGGTGGAAGTACAGAAGTGAGCGACCCGAACCTCGACGCACTGGGCGCAACTGGCCCGCGGCCCGCGACCGGCGCGAAGCGACGCGGCCTGCGCGAGCCGGTCAACAGCGTCACGCACATGATCGGCGCCGGGCTGGCCCTGATCGTGACGGTGGTGCTGCTCTTCGTCGCCGACGGCGGCGCGCTCACCTACTTCGCGCTCACCGTCTTCGGGCTCAGCTCGGTGATGCTGTTCACCGCCAGCACCCTGCTGCACGCCGTGCGAGCGGGTCCCGTCGGCGAGGTCTGGCTGCGTCGCTTCGACCACGCCGCGATCTTCGTGCTCATCGCCGGCACCTACACGCCGGTGCTCCTCCTCGCCCTGCGGCACACCGCACCGGCGCTCGCCTGGTGGCTGTTCGGGGTCGTCTGGCTGATCGC
>CAZQVC010000347.1:0-1284 GCA_964596625.1 uncultured bacterium
CGCGCGCGAACTCGTAGTCGCTCCACGCCAGGATCGCCGAGGCGATCGCGCTGGCCGCGATGCCGGGTCCGGCCAGGGGCAGGCTGACGCGCAGGAACGCGCCGAGCGGGCTCGAGCCGTCGACCTCCGCGGCCTGCTCGAGTTCGCGGGGGATGCTGTCGAAGTAGCCCTTGAGCATCCAGGTCGCGAAGGGGATCTCGAAGGTCGTGTACGAGATGATCAGCGCGAGCCTGGTGTCGAGGATGCCCCAGTCGCGGAAGATCATGTAGAGGGGCACGAGCAGCACGGTGCCGGGGATCATGCGCGTGGCCAAGAGTATGTAGGCGATCACCGAGGCGAACGGGCTCTTGAACCGCGACAGGCTATAGGCTGCGAACGTCGAGACGACCAGCGCGATGACCACCGAAACCACGGTCATCACGACGGAGTTGCCGAGCCAAACGAGGAACGAGCTGTCGCCCACGACCCGCTGGAAGGCCGACCAGTCCTGGTCAGTGGGTATCAGCTGAGGCGGGTAGCGCAGGAGCTCGGTGGAGGGGGTGATGGCGGTAGTGAGCATCCAGTAGAGCGGGAAGAGGCTGATGCCCAATACCAGCACGATCGCCAGCGTGCTGAAGACGGTCCTTGGCCTGATGCGCCGAGGGCGCCTCGCCAGGGGAGGGCCCAGGTCACCGCCTGCGGCGCCGCCAAGGCCGGGTGGGTGGGGGCGGTCCTCCTGCGGCCGACCGCGGTGCTGATCCGGCAGTACTTGGCTACCGGGCGTGCGGCCGGGCGGAGCGGTGGAGGTCAGGGAGTCGGCCATCAGAAGAAGCTCGTCCTCTGCGTGCGAACGGTCGCCACCGTGAAGATCAGGGAGATGACCAGCAGCACGATGCCGATGGCCGAGGCGTAGCCGAAGCGGAAGTAGCCGAACGACTCGGTGTAGATCTGCACGCTCAACGTCTCAGTGGCGCGGGCGGGCCCCCCACCGGTGATCACGTAGATCTGCCCGAACTCGCGGAACGAGTGGAGCGTGGTTATGAGGATCGCGACGACCCTCACGTTGCCGAGGGCAGGCCACACGATGTGCCGGAACTCCTGCCAGGCGTTCGCCCCATCCACCCGGGCCGCCTCGCGCAGTTCCGCGGGCACCGACTGCAGACCCGCCAGGTGGGTGAGCATGTTGAAGGGGATGGTCTTCCATACCGCGGCCAGGATCACGACGACCAGCGCCGACGTGGGCCGCAACAGCCACAAGATAGGTTCCGAGATCAACTGCGCTTGCCGCAGCAGGTAGTTCGAGAT
>CAZQVC010000348.1:0-1277 GCA_964596625.1 uncultured bacterium
GATGGGCACGGCGTACGTGGGCCCCAGCCGGCCTCAGCGCCCCGGGGCTCCTCGCCACAGCGCGCGCGAGAGCCCCGGGATGAAGGACTGCAGGAACTCCTCGAGGCTCATCGTCTCGCCCTCGGCGAAGCGCAGGGTGAGGTTCTCGCCGGGCACGCCGTTGCCGTTGGCGTCGTCGAGCACGCCGTCGAACGCTACGGCCAGCTCGCCGTCGACCTCGATGCGGCCGTCGACCAGGCTGATCGACGAGATGCCTGCGCCACTGACCGCGACGTCGGAGAAGCCCGACGAGACGCTCAGGGACTTCGCCCGCCCGAAGACGTCGAGGGCTATCCCGACCGCCACTTGGCCGCTGCTCACGCTCGCGTCGGTCACATGGCAGGTCGCGTCGTCGCGGGTGATGTCACCGGTCAGGGAGACCTGCCAGTCGAAGACCAGGCTGTCGTCGTCGGCGCTGAACGAGACCTCGCCGCTTGAGGTGAACGTCGATCCGGCAGCGTCCTCTGCCAGGCCGAACGCGATGCCGTCCAGCTCGAGCCGCTGCTCTTCGTCTCCCAGGTAGCCTTCGAGGTCGACCTCGACCGGCTCGCTGTAGCCGCAGGCGTTGACGGCGTAGCGACCGCCGACGCCCAACTCGCCGACCTGCGCCCCGTCGATGTCGAGCCAGGCCCGCGCCCCCTGAGGCGCCTCCCGGTTGCTGCCGTCCTCGAGCTTGACGAAGGTGCTCGGCGCGTCCGCCGTCCAGTCGACGAGCAGCTTCGCGTCGTGCTGCTCGCCGTGCTCGAAGGCCCAGTGCAGCTCGAGCACGTTGGCCGCCTGCTGCCAGACCCACTCGTCGGCTACAGCGTCGTACTCGTACACGCCTCTGGGCAGGGTCTCCACCTCCACAGTGATCTGCAGAGGGGTGGCCAGCAAGCGCTCGAGCGCGGCCTGCTCAAGTTCTGCGGCGTCGGACGTGCTGAAGCGGCCGAGCGCCGCGGCGACCTCGCCGGCTGTTGCCGCCGCCTGCAGCGAGTTCATGGCCGGCTCCTGCCGCGGCGAGCCGCACGCGGCGAGCAACGCGAGGATCGCCAGAGCGCACAGTGCCAAGGTTGAACGCAGTGGTCGGTTCATGGTGCCTCCTCGTCCGCCCTGCCCGACTTCTGGGAGCAGTGCCAGACTGTAGCTGCCGCCGGCGCCAGGCAACGCATCGGGCTCTACCTGGCGCCTTAATGGATGCCCGGACGGCCACGGCGTGAGTCGTTGTGACTCGTTGACACCTTCGCGGGGACGCGCTT
>CAZQVC010000349.1:0-1271 GCA_964596625.1 uncultured bacterium
CCAGCTCGGCCTTCCTCTTCGCCGTCATGGCTTTCGGCATCGGGCAGAGCTACGTGGCGAACGGCGCATGAAGCAAGAAACCCCGTCCAGGACGGGGTTTCTTTGTGGAGCCAACGGTCAGATTTGAACTGACGACCTGCCGATTACGAATCGGCTGCTCTACCGCTGAGCTACGTTGGCGCGTCGAGCGGTCGCACGGCTGCGGTTCACCGACCCGCCTTCGGACTTCTGTGGTGGCCAGGGGCAGAATCGAACTGCCGACACTGCGATTTTCAGTCGCATGCTCTACCGACTGAGCTACCTGGCCATGATGAAGACGCAGCGTTCAACATCGCGGCTGGCGCTGCGTCTTCTGGTGGCTGGCGGAGCCGACGGGATTTGAACCCGCGACCTTCTGCGTGACAGGCAGATATGCTAACCGCTACACTACGGCTCCGTGTTACCGCACCCGCAGTTCGCCTAGCGGACCTTCGAGTGCGACCGTTAGGATACCCAAGCTTTCGCACCTGTGTCAACGCCAGCGATACTTGCAAGGCGTGCCTCGTAGTGGGCGTTATCTGCGTCGCTGAGGGACTATCTCGCGTCCATGCCAGCGTGGGAAGCCGGCCGCAGCCAGCTGGCCAATAGGCCTAGGAACGTCACCAACCAGGCCGCCAGCGCGACCAGTGCGAACACCTGAGCGATCGTCTCGAGCGGCGCCAAGCCGACGAACTCGCCGAGGTGCCGCGAGGCGACGCTGTACATACCCAGCGGGAACACCAGGCCCCAGTACTCGGCGGCGTAGCGCAGCGGGTAGCGCGCCACCAGGTGACGCCACGCGCCGAACACCACGAGCAGCGGGATCCACCACGTTCCGAACGCCCAGAACAGCAGGGTGAAGCCGAAGAGGAACGGATGCGCGGCGTCCCAGAACGGAGCCCCGGCCGTCGACGGCATCAGGGTCGCGCCGGCGAACGTCGTGATCGCAAGGGCACCCATGTTGATCCAGTAGGGCGGCGAGAGGTGGGCGGCGTCGATCGGCAGGAACGTGAAGCGGTAGAAGATGACGCCGATGATGAGCAGGTAGAGGACGGCGCCCGTGAGGTATAGGCAGAGGCTGACGAATAGT
Source organism: uncultured bacterium (assembly GCA_964596625.1). Classification (GTDB taxonomy): domain Bacteria; phylum Deinococcota; class Deinococci; order Deinococcales; family Trueperaceae; genus DASRWD01. Next base: position 1,109 of record CAZQVC010000349.1, read on the forward strand.
AGGCCGTCACCGCCCCAGCCGACCGCCTGATGCAGCTGGGTGGCCAGCAGGGCCACGGCCTGAGTGGCCACCACGGCGAGCAGCCACGAACCGCCGAGCGCCTCTCCTAGGGGCGGCTTCCTGCGCCGCAGCGTCACAGCCGCGAAGAACGCGTACGTGACGA
>CAZQVC010000350.1:0-1267 GCA_964596625.1 uncultured bacterium
ATGAGCCTGCGCCGGCTCGGCGTGGAGCGGCTCGACCTCTGGCAGCTGCACCGCGTCGATCCCAAGGTCCCGGAGGACGAGCAGTACGGGGTGATGCGCGAGATGCAGGACGAGGGGCTGATACGCCTGCTGGGCCTCAGCCAGGTGAGCGTCGAGCAGATCGAGGCGGCCTCGCGCCACTTCACCGTCTCGACCGTGCAGAACCGCTACAACCTCAGCGACAGGCGCAGCGAGGACGTGCTGCGCTACTGCGAGGAGCGCGGCATCGGCTTCATCCCGTGGCACCCGCTCGACGCCGGCAGGCTCGAGGCGCACGCCGCGCTGGACCGCATCGCCCGCGAGCACGGCGCGACCAGGCCGCAGGTCGTGCTGGCCTGGCTCTTGGCCACGAGCCCGGTGATGATGCCCATCCCCGGCACCGGCAAGGTGCGGCACCTCGAGGAGAACACGAAGGCGGCGACGCTCCGGCTGAGCGAGGCCGAGGTGGCCGAGCTCGACGCGGCCGGCTAGCCGCCGGGCGCCCCGCTGGCGGTCGGGCGCCGCGCTAGCGGCCGGGCGCCTGCGGGTTCAACCTACGCTCAAGTGAGAGACCGAGGAGGCCGGCGGTTCTCCGGCTGCTTGAGGTACCAGCGGATGCCGCGCCCGGCCCGCGGCTCGTCGGCGAAGCGCGGGATGATGTGAAGGTGCGCCTGGAAGATCGTCTGTCCGGCCACGCGGCCGTTGTTCCAGCCGACGTTGTAGCCGTCGGGGGCGTAACGCTCGTCGATGTAAGACTTGGCGTCTTGCAGCAGCTCGAAGGTCGCCTGCCACTCGTCCGGCGTGAGGTCGAACACCGTCTCGCGAGGCTCGTACGGCACGATCAGGCCGGAGCCGGGCAGGACCTCGCGCTGCTGGCGCATGAGGAGGACGCAGTGCGCGTTGCTCAAGACCAGCTCCTGGTCGGGGAAGGCCTCCATGTCGAAGAGGGGCGGTAGGCGCATGGGCGCACGATAGCCGAACCTCCGAGGGGCCCGACGCCGCGCGAGTATGCTCTTCGGGTGGCCGACCCAGCAGACCTATTGAGGCGAAACCGCGAGTGGGCGGCGCGGGAGATCGCCAACGACGTGCGCTTCTTCGAGCGCCTCAAGAGCCAGCAGGCTCCTCGTTATCTTTGGCTCGGCTGCTCCGACTCGCGGGTGCCGGCCAACGTCATCGCCGGCCTCGACCCGGGCGAGGTGTTCGTGCACCGCAACATCGCCAACGTCATGCCGCACACCGACCTCAACGC
>CAZQVC010000351.1:0-1265 GCA_964596625.1 uncultured bacterium
CACGGCCTTCGAGCGCCCCGCGTACCTCCCCTTCGACGGCCCCTCGTGAGCCCCCGGGAGATCCGCTTCCTCGAGGCCGGCGACTTCGAGGTGGCGATGCGCGTGCGCTCGTTCGCCTTCGGGCACCCGCTGAGCGACGATCACCGCAGCTTCCTGCTGCGCAACGCCGCGAACATCCTCGCCTCGTTCGAGGACGGCGAGCTGCAGAGCGTCGCGACGATGTGGCCGTTCACGGCGTACGTCGGCGGCGTCCGCAAGCCGCTCGGCGGCCTGGCGAGCGTCGCCACCGCAGCCACCGCTCGCCGCCGCGGTCACGTGGCCGACCTGCTGCGCGCCTGGTTCGAGAAGCTCAAGGAGCGCGGCGTCGGGCTCTGCGCAGACTCCCCGTTCGACCCCCGCTTCTACGCGCGCTTCGGCTTCCAGAGCGTCATCCACGGGCACCTGCTGCGGCTCCCCATCGGCGTGCTCGACGCCGCCGAGCCCTACCACGCCGTCGCCGTCGACCCCGCCGACCACGCGCCGCTGACGCCGATCCACGCGGCTTTCGCCCAGCGCTTCAGCCTCGCGCTCACGCGTGACGACGGCACGCGCGGCGGCATGGATCAGGCGACGCAACCGCCCGGGCTCGAGAGCCCTGTCGCCGTCGCGCTGCTCGACGACGCCTACGCCGCTGCCTGGGTCGACCACGACGCAGAGACGCCGTACCTCTTCGTGCGCGACTTCGCCTACGCCTCGCCGGCCGGGCGCCGCAGGCTCTGGTCGTACCTCGCGAGCTTCGCCGGCCAGGTGTCCGAGCTCCTCGTCATGCTCCCGCCCGGCGAGCCGCTGACCGCCCTGTACGCCGACCGCTATCCTCAGCGCATGCAGGGCCTGCAGGTGAGGGTCGTCGACCTGCCGGCCGCGATCGCCGGTCTCCGGGCGGTGCACGAAAGCGAGTTCACGCTCGCTTTGCGCGACGCCGACTGCCCCTGGCAGGACGGGACCTGGCGGCTGCGCCTCGGCCCCGACGGCTGCGAAGTCGGCCCGGCGCCGGCGGGTGCGACCCCCGACCTCAGCCTCGACGCGTTGGGGCTCGCGGGGGTGCTGTTCGGCGCGCAGGACCCGCGCTCGATGCTCGCGACCGGCACCGCCGAGGGGGCCCTCGAGCCGCTCGTCGCGCTGTCCGGGCTGCTCTCCCGTCACCCGGTATTCATGCCGCGAGCGGACCACTTCTGATGCCCGAGGCGGAGTTCCGCGCGCTCACCGACGGCGACATGGACCAGTAC
>CAZQVC010000352.1:0-1263 GCA_964596625.1 uncultured bacterium
ATCTCGCGCTGCGGGACGTTGCTCTCGCCGAGACGTACAGCCTCGAGGCCCTCGATCGGGCGCTCGCCACTGGTGACGCCATCGTCGAGACGGGCGCGCGTGTCGCCTACGGGCAGGCCGCCTTGCTCGACCACCGTCACGAGGAGGCTCGCCGTAGGTTGACGATCGCGGTCGCGGTGGGCAAGGCGCACTCCTGCTTCCCCATGGCGATCGAGGCGCTCGCGGACCTGGCCGGCTTGGATGCCAAGGAGAACCGGGAACTCGAGGCCATCGAGCAGCTGGCCTTCGTCAAACACTCCGACTTCTCGCCCGAATCGACGGCCGAGTCGGCCGCAGGTAAGCTGCAGAGGTTGCGGGCCCGGGTGCCCGGTGAACTGTTCGAAGAGGCCTATCGCCGGGGCAAGGCGACGACGGTGGAAGACGCGCTCTCAATGGCAACGCGTAGGGCGTCGACCACCTCCGCCAAAGTGCTTTAGGCGTGTATCGCTACCGCGCTGCGGGCGCCATGGCGACTCTGCCCCACACCGCGTAGTGGTCTGAGAGGTCCATGCCTGCGTCCTTGAGCGCCAGCGCGCGGTTCCAGGCGGCTACGGGCACGCCGTAATCGCCGGCCACCAGCACGTAGTCGAGCCACACGCTGCGACCCTCGGCCCAGCGGTTGACGCCCGGGTCCCAGGTCGTCCTGACGCCGCCCACGACCGGCGGCCACCAGGCGTTCAACGACCCCAGCATGCTGGCGAACTCCGGGGTGTGCGCTTCGATGTTGAAGTCGCCAGCCAGCAGCACCGCCTCGTCGCTCGGGATGTCCTGCCAAGCGACGAAGTCGGCGAAGAGCTCGAGCTGCGCAGCGCGCACGCCCGCGGCGCCCAGTCCGAAGCTCGACTGCAGGTGGGTGCCGAAGAGGTGGTACGTCCTCTCCCCCTTCCGGATCGCGGCGTACGCCACGCCCTTGTCGCCAAGGCAGTCGGTGCCGCTGCAGGTCGGCCCGAAGGTCATCGTGGCCTGCCGGACTATCGGCCAGCGGCTGAGGATGATGATGCCGCCGTCCTGCACCACCGGCGAGCCGCCGGAGCCGTCACGGCCGACCAGCTCGCCACGGTACGGGTAAGCGTCGGCAAGCTCGCCTATCAGCCGCTCACGAGCGCTGTCGATGAACGCCTCCTGCAGCACGAGGGCGTCGAAGCCGGCAAGGTGCGGGGCCATCCTCACGGCGCGCACCGTGGGCAACGTGTAGCTCACCGGCTCGGGTAGCAGCGCGATGTT
>CAZQVC010000353.1:0-1257 GCA_964596625.1 uncultured bacterium
TAATGTCTAGACTTCTGCTGTAGCTACTCCACCTGCACAGCTCATGGCACAGCAGGAATAACAGTCTCAAGGGGTTACCGTGCAGCGTCCACCCGTGCGTCTTCCGCTCGTGCGTCTAGCACCCGTACGTCGTCTCCTCGTCTGGCTCACGGCCGCCGGTCTAGCGGCCGTGGCGGTCGCCCAGGCTCCGACCGGCGCCACCAACGTCGAGTTGATCCTCGACGCCTCCGGCTCGATGTTCAACAAGCTCGAGGACGGCCGGTTCCGCATCGTGGCCGCCAAGGAGGTCCTCGCCGACCTCATCGCCTCGCTGCCGGAAGACGAGAACCTCAACGTCGGCCTGCGCGTCTACGGCACGAGCATGCGCGCCATCGAACCGGGAGCCTGCGAGGACACCCTGCTGAAGGTGCCCGTCGCCGGCTTCGACCGCGAGCTGCTGCTCGACACGGTGCGCTCGACGCAGGCGCTCGGCGCCACGCCGATCGCCCTGTCGCTCGAGCAGGCCGCGCACGACTTCCCCGCCGACGGCCGCAAGCTGATCGTGCTCATCACCGACGGAGCAGAGTCGTGCCGCGGCGACCTGCGCGAGGTGGCCGAGAGCCTCGTCGACATCGAGGTCGACCTGCGCATCATCGGCTTCGATCTCGACGAGGCCGCCCTGCGCAGCTTCGAGGGGCTGGGCGCGCTGGAAAACGCGCGAAGCGCGGCCGAGCTGCTCGCTGCGCTCACCAGGGCCGTCGAGGTGACCCAGCCGGCTGCCCCGGAGACGCACGTCGTCACCGTCACGTTGACGCGCGAGGGCGAGCCGGCCGAGGACGGACCCGTCGTCGAGTTCGTCGGCGCGGTCGATGAGGTGGAGCACACCTTCGCCCCCGCCGGGTCCGGCGGCGCCCCGGGCACGTTCACCGCCGAGCTCCCCGCCGGTTCGTTCACGGCGAGGGTCAGTGACGCGTTCAGCGAGCAACCGCTGACCGTCGGCGGGTTGGTCGTCGTGGCCGGCGGCGCCAACGAGTTCGCCTTCGAGCTGGCCCCTGCCGCCAGCGTGAGCTTGAGCGTCGACGCCGAGCACGTTGCCGGTTCGACGGCGACCGTCAGCTTCGAGGGCGCACCGGCCGGCTCTGCCTGGTTGGCTGTGGCCCCAGAAGGCGCCGGTGACGACACGTGGCTCGGCTACGTCAACGTCGAAGGACCCGCCGGTGAGGCCGAGGTGACCGTGCCGGACGCGGCCGGCGCCTACGAGCTGCGCTACCACGTCGA
>CAZQVC010000354.1:0-1257 GCA_964596625.1 uncultured bacterium
CGGTACCCGGCCGACGACTTCCGCAAGGTGCACGAGATCAACGTGCTCGGCGCGTTCTACGTGCTCGCTGCGGTGACGCGTCACATGGTCGAGGCCGGCACCCGCGGCGCCGTCGTGAACACGGCGAGCCACGCGGGCGTCAAGGGTCCTCCCAACATGCTCGCGTACGGCTCCTCGAAGTTCGCGGTGATCGGCATGACGCAGACCGCCGCGAAGGACCTGGCGCCGTACGGCATCAGGGTCAACGCGATCTCTCCGGGGCTAATCGGGCCCGGCAAGATGTGGTTCAGGCAGTGCGAGCTGCAGGCGGCGGCCGGCTCGCAGTACTTTTCTACCGACAGCCGCGAGGTCGAGAGGCAGATGATCGAGTCGGTCCCGCTGCGCAGGCTCGGCACGCTCGAGGACGTCGCCGACGCGGTAACCTACCTGCTGAGCGATCAAGCTGCGTTCGTCACAGGGTTCAACCTCGAGCTGACCGGGGGGCAGTGAGAGTCACCCGTCGGTTAGTAGTAGCTCCCGGGGGCTCCCTCCGGCGGACGACGGCAGCGTAAGGCGCAGCGGCGGTTGCGCGAGCGGTGTTGAACGGGGTGACAGGGTTCTAGGGATGAAGGGGAAGCTGAAGCGTGCTCGCTTGCTCGACGTGGCGAAGCTCGCCGGCGTCTCGACCGGGCTGGCGTCCACCGTCCTAAGGGGCACGACGACGTCGAACATCAGGGTCAGCACGACGACGGCCGAGCGCGTGATCCGCGCGGCAGAGGAGCTCGGCTACGTGCCGAACAGCGTCGCGCGCAGCCTCAGCGAAGGCAAGAAGCGCATCTTCGGCGTGTTCACCTACGAACCGGTCTTCTCTCCCGAGACTGCCGACCATTACTCACCGTTCCTCTTCGGCATCCAGCAGGAGTGCGAAGCGCTCGGTTACGACCTCCTGCTCGTGACCAGCTCGTCGACCAGCCCGGAGCCGAGGAAGGTCATCGACGGGGCCGTCAACCGTCTCGACTTCACCGATGGCGGCATCCTGTTCGGACACGAGCCGGACACGAAGGACATCGAGCAGCTCGCGGCGATGGGCTTCCCGTACGTGTTCATCGGACGCCGGGAGTTGGCATCCGGCGAGGCGCTCTCGGTCGCGGCCGACTACAGCAACGGCACCGCGGAGATGGTGCGGCTGATGCTGGACGCGGGCCACCGCTCGTTCGTCTACGTCGGCCTGCCTTCGGCCCGCGAGTACGCCCGTGACAGGGAACAGGGCTTCAACCG
>CAZQVC010000355.1:0-1256 GCA_964596625.1 uncultured bacterium
GAGCGCGGCCGCTTCCTGCGGGCGATAGCGACCGAGCTCGAGGGCGCCGAGGACGCGCTCGTTGCGACCGCCATGCGCGAGACCGCGCTGCCGGCCGGCCGCTTGAGCGGCGAGCTGGCGCGCACCACCAACCAGCTGCGGATGTTCGCCGACCTCCTCGAGGAGCCGGACTGGCTCGACGTCCGCATCGACCGCGGCGACCCCGAACGGCAGCCGCCCAAGCCCGACGTGCGCTCCATGCGAAGGGGCCTCGGCCCTGTCGCCGTGTTCGGCGCCAGCAACTTCCCCCTGGCCTTCTCCGTCGCGGGCGGTGACACCGCCTCGGCCCTGGCCGCCGGCTGCCCGGTGGTGTGCAAGGCGCACCCCGGGCATCCCGGCACCTCCCGGCTGGCGGCGGACGCCATCACGGCCGCTGCCGAGGCCACCGACATGCCGAGCGGCGTGTTCGCTCTGCTGTTCGACGACGGCCACGAGGTGGGCCAGGCTCTGGTGAGAGACCCCCGGATCAAGGCGGTGGGCTTCACCGGCTCGCGCGCCGGCGGCGTCGCCCTCATGCGACTGGCGGCGGAACGCGAGGAGCCGATTCCCGTGTACGCGGAGATGGGCAGCATCAACCCGGTCTTCGTGCTGCCGTCGGCGGCCGAAGCGCGGGCCGCCGCGCTCGCGGAGGGACTGCACGCCTCCTTCACCCTCGGGGTCGGCCAGTTCTGCACCAACCCGGGCGTGGTGCTCCTCCCCACGGGCGCCGCCGGTGACGCCGTGCGCGACAGGCTCGTCGAGCTCACCGCGCAGACCCCGGCCGGCAGCATGCTCAACGAGCGCGTCTGCCGGGCGTACGGCGACGGCCTCGACCGCCTGCGCGCCGCGGGGGCCGCTCAGCTGGCCAGCGGCCAACGAAGCGACGGCCCGACCGCCGGCGTCGCCGCGGTCTGGGAGGTGAACGTCGGCGCCGTGGCCCAGCAGCAGGAGCTCCTCAGCGAGGTGTTCGGGCCCAGCACGCTGCTGGTGCGCTACGACCGGCAGAGCGAGCTGCTCGACTTCGCCGCCGCCCTCGAGGGGCAGCTCACCGCGACGATCCACGGCGAGCCGAGCGAGCTGGCCGAGCAAGGACCGTTGGTCGCGGTCCTGGCCGACCGGGCGGGCCGGCTCATCGTCAACCAGTTCCCCACCGGGGTCGAGGTCACCCCGGCCATGGTCCACGGCGGCCCCTTCCCCGCCACCTCGGACGGCCGCAGCACCTCCGTCGGCACCCACGC
>CAZQVC010000356.1:0-1250 GCA_964596625.1 uncultured bacterium
TAGGTACCGCCGCTGGTCGCAGACGGGAACGGCCCCCGGCAACCGGGTCGGGCCGGGCGGATGGTAGCACACCTCCGCGTGCGTGGTGAACTAACGTCTTAGGAGCCATTCATGCCACCAAACGCTGACAAGTCCCCTACCACCGACCTACCCACTCGCCGCTTCCACCCCAGGATAGTCGCTTGCTATCTCTACCCGATCACCCGTTACGGTTACCCGCCTCCAGCGGGCGGCACGGAGCTGTACGCGGAGGAGCTCGCCCGCCTCGGCTTCCGGTCGATCGAGCTAGAAGGTATCCACGCTCCGCACCTACGTGCCATGTACGAGCAGCGTGAGCAGGTTCGCCGCACCCTCGACCGCCTGGAGGTCGAAGTTCCTTACTACTGTGTAGTGCTTCCGGGACTGGCCTCGGCAGACTCTACCGAGCGCGCGCTCAACCTCGAGCTGTTCGAACTGGGTTGCAAGACGGCCCGCGACTTCGGCGCGGTCGGTGTGCTCGACAACGGCCCGCTACCCCCGTACGCGTTCCCCGGCGACGTGCCGGTGGTGAGGCACTACGAGGAGTCCGTTCTCGCAAGGGCTGGTGTCCCGCTGGCGCTCGATTGGGCGAGGTACTGGCGCGAGTTGGTCGACACCTACCGGTCGGCGTGTGACATCGCGGCTACTTACGGACTGAACTACTTGATCCACCCAGCGATAGGAGTCCTCTGCGCCAACACCGATGGCTTCCTGTACTTCCGAGATGCCGTCGACCGGCCCAACCTTCGCTTCAACCTCGACACGGCGAACCAGTTCGTGGCGCGGGATCACCTGCCGCTGTCGATTATCAGGCTCGCCGACCACATCGATTACATCCACGTCTCCGACAACCGTGGCACCAAGACCGAACACCTACCGCTCGGCGCAGGGGCGATCGACTGGGACGTCTTCTTCGCAACGCTCGAACAGGTCGGCTACCGCGGCTCCTTCGGGGTCGACATCGGCGGCAGCGAGTCGGCCGTGCCCGACCTCGACAAGGCTTATCTGGAGGCGGCGGCCTTCCTGGAAGCGCGCCTCTAGCCTCCCCACTCAAGTCGGGTACGGTTCACGCCGTACCCGTAAGGTCAACCCGGCAAACAGTCAGCGATGACGATTGGGCGGAAGCTAAGCATTCCGCCCAGTCCTTTTTGTTGGCCGTTGACCTTTGTCAGCGCCTGTAAGCGCAGATGCGCCCCGACTATGGCCGCTCTCACTTCCGCGCCCTACCCTGC
>CAZQVC010000357.1:0-1250 GCA_964596625.1 uncultured bacterium
TCGACCAGGACGAGGCCGTTGCCGTGATGCTGGAGAAGTACGAGGTCTGCATCGGGCTCTTCGGTTCGTTCACGACACCCGACGGCGTGGTGCCTGGCTTCGACTGGTCGAAGTGGACGACTGGCACGCCGCAGGAGCGGCTCGGCCTCCTCCCGGTGGCGCAGGAGCACGTCCTCGCCCAGGACAACGGCAAGGACCGTTGTATAGGCGCGGTGCGCGAGCTGTCGCAGGCCTTCGCGCTCGCGGTGCCGCACGAGGAGGCTCTGCGCATCCGTGACGACGTGGCGTTCTTTCAGGCCGTCCAGGCGGTCCTCGCCAAGCGTGCGCCCGGAGACGCGAGGCCGGAGGAGGACCTCGACCATGCGGTCAGGCAGATCATCTCGCGGGCGGTATCTCCAGACGGCGTCATCGATATCTTCGAGGCGGCAGGGCTCGAGAAGCCAGACATCTCGATCCTCTCGGACGAGTTCCTGGCCGAGGTGCGCGGCATGCCGCAGCGCAACCTGGCAGTCGAGCTGCTCCAGAAGCTGCTACAGGGCGAGCTGAAGACGCGCCGGCGCAAGAACGTGGTGCAGGCTCGGTCGTTCGCCGAGATGCTCGAGCAGACCATCCGCAAGTACCAGAACCGGGCGATCGAGGCCGCGCAGGTGATCGAGGAGCTGATCCAGCTCGCGAAGGAGATGCGCGAAGCCCATGCCCGTGGCGAGCGTCTAGGCCTGAGCGACGACGAGTTGGCGTTCTACGACGCCCTGGAGACCAACGACAGCGCGGTCGCGGTGTTAGGCGACGAGAAGCTCCGGCTTATCGCCACCGAGCTCGTGAAGACGGTCCGCAAAAACGTCACCATCGACTGGACGCTCCGCGAGAACGTCCGCGCCCACCTGCGAGTGCTCGTCAAGCGCATCCTGCGCAAGTACGGTTACCCGCCGGACATGCAGGAGAAGGCGACCCAGACCGTGCTGGAGCAGGCGGCGTTGCTGTCTTCGGAGTGGGCCGCGGCGTGAATCAGGTGGTGCAACACCACCTGTAATCATCGCTCCCTAAGTCAATCTAGGCCGGTAACTGCGCGCACGTGGGGCGGTTCGCGATGTGTTGAAGACAGATTGCCAATGGCCTTGCTACAGCGGCTTGTTCAATGCTGCCTATAACAACGTGGGATGACCCAGCCATATTCAAGGCTGCCTATCGCAAGGAGCATGGTTGGCTCCATATTCTAGTCACGCAACCGCCGGTTCCTGTACCAAATATCT
>CAZQVC010000358.1:0-1240 GCA_964596625.1 uncultured bacterium
CACTTCGGCAAGCGCCCCCTTCGCGTCCCGTGGTTCGGGCTCGCCCTGCCGTCGCTGCTGCTCAACTACTGGGGCCAAGGCGCGTTGGTCTACGACGACCCGACGGCGGTGTCCAGCCCCTTCTTCCTGCTGTCACCGGCGTGGGCGCGGATCCCGCTCGTCGTCCTCGCCACGCTCGCCACGGTGATCGCCTCGCAGGCCTTGATATCGGGCGTGTTCTCGCTCACCCGGCAGGCCGTGCAGCTCGGTTACGCCCCTCGGATGACCATCGAGCACACCTCAGACGAAGTGATCGGCCAGGTCTACGTCCCAGCGGTGAACTGGGCGTTGATGGTCGCCTGCATCGCCATGGTGCTCGGTTTCGGAACGTCGGGCGATCTGGCCGCCGCCTACGGGGTCGCGGTCTCGACGACCATGGTCTTCACCGCCGCCTTGTTGGCCGCCGTCATGAGGGAGCGGTGGGGTTGGAGCTGGACGGCGGTAGCGCTCGTCGGCGGTGCCTTCCTGCTCATCGACCTGAGCTTCTTCGCCAGCAACGCCGTGCGCCTGGCCGATGGCGGCTTGGTGCCGTTGATGATCGGCCTGGCCGTGTTCACGCTGATGACGACGTGGCGCAGGGGCCGTCAGTTGCTCCTAAGCCACCTGGCAGCTAGCCGCATCTCGTTCGGGGCGCTTCGTCAGCGGCTGGCTGACGATCCGCCCGTGCGGGTTCCCGGCACCGCGATCTACATGTCCGGAAGCCCGTTCAACGTGCCGCCTCCGCTGCTCCAGAACCTGTGGCACAACAAGGTGCTGCACGAGCGGGTGATCTTCCTGGCCGTGACGACCGCCGAGGTGCCGCGCGTGAGGCGCAAGGAGCGCGTGAAGGTCGTCCCCTTGGGCGCGGGCGCCTTCCAGATGGTGTTGCGCTACGGCTTCAAGGAGAGCCCTAACGTCCCGCGTGACATCGACGGCACTCGGGTAGGTGGCCGACCGATCGACGCGGCGAGCGTCACCTACGTGCTCGGCCGCGAGACGGTGCTGCCATCGGCACACGGTGGGATGGCGCTCTGGCGCGAACGGCTCTTCGCGTTCATGGCGCAGAACGCTCAGCGGGCGACCGCGTTCTTTCAGCTGCCGCCGGCGCAGGTCGTCGAGTTCGGTGCCCAGGTGAGGATCTAGGCGGCCCTGCAGGCCCGATCTTGGCTACCGTCAGTGTTGCCTTGCGAGCAGCGCGGCCAGCCGTTCGTCCTCCAGCAGC
>CAZQVC010000359.1:0-1229 GCA_964596625.1 uncultured bacterium
AGCGTCGAGCGCACGATGCGAGCGGTAGCGGCCGCCAGTATCAGGCCGAGGGACATGGCGGAGGACCATGTGCCTGAGGTTCTGGAGCGGGTTCTCGGCCAGCGGGACGTAGCCCGCGGGCGGCAGGATCTCGAGCCGAAGCGAGAAGAGCAGGATGAGCAGGATGCCGAGGAAGAAGCCGGGGATGCTGAGGCCCAGCAGCGCGAACACCGAGCCCAGGTGATCCAGCCACCTACCCCGGTTCAGAGCTGCCGCCACGCCGACGGGCAGCGCTATGGCGAGGGCGATGACGAGGCTGAGGAGCGTCAGCTCCAGGGTGACGGGGAAACGCAGCGCCAGGTCCAGAGAGATTGGCCTTTTGGTCCGAAGCGAGCTGCCCAGATCACCCTGGACCGCCGCCGTCGCCCATTGCCCGAACTGCCCGTGGATGGGCAGGTCCAGGCCGAACATCCGCCGCAGCTCGGCGAGCCTCTCCGCGGACACGTTGCCCTCGAGCCCGACGAGGTTCGTGACCACGTCTCCCGGCACCGACCGCATGAGAAGGAACACGATCAGCGCGACTCCGAAGAGCGTCGGCACCGCAAGCAGGCAGCGGCGGCCAGGGTACCCGAGCATGAATGGCGCGAATCATATCAGCGCGTCCCCCGTCAGCTGATGCCAACACCGTCCCGCAGCTTGTGCCGCCAACGGCGGGCGTACGACGCGCCCTGTTGGTACGAACCGCCTGGCAGGGTTACGGTCGAGACGGATCGCCCTCAACGTCGTTCTCGCACGTGGGGTTTCCAAGGAACGGTGACGCGGCACAGCGACGCCGCCATCGTTCGATAGGAGGGTCGATGAGAAGATACAGCTACATCGTGTTGTCGGCGGCGGGGCTGCTGCTCTTGCTGGCAGCCTGCGTACAGGGCAACACGGCGCCGACCGTGACGATACAGAGCCCGGCCGACGGCACATCCGTCGCAGAGGGCAACCCGGTCACGTTGAACGCCGAAGCGACCGACGCCCAAGACGGCGACCTGAGCACCGCCGTGTCATGGACAAGCGACCTTGACGGTGACCTCGATCCCAACGCGAGCGACAACGTCGTGTTGTCGGTGGGCACCCACACGATCACAGCCAGTGCGACAGACTCGCTGGGCCTGACTGGAACGGACTCGGTGCAGGTGACCGTCACTCCGGGAGTCGCAACACATCTCGTGTCTGACGGGATCTCGGTGCACATGCTGACC
>CAZQVC010000360.1:0-1220 GCA_964596625.1 uncultured bacterium
GTCGACGCGGTAGCTCGCCGTGATCGTCCTGGCCGGTGTGGCCGGCTCAGCGGCGTCCGCTCGGTCCTGGGTGTCGGGGGCTTCCTCGTCGTCTGTGGGGCCCACGGTCGGCGGCTCGGCGTCGCCGGGCGCTTCAGGGTCTTCGGGTACGGCCGGCTCCTCTGGTACAGCCGGCTCGTCGGTGCCGGTTGGCTGCTCGTCCTCGGCGTCGGACTGGTCGCCCCGGTCCGGCGCTTCGGACGTGCTCTCGTCTTCGCGCTCGTCCGCGCTCTCGTCTTGGCGCTCGTCCGCGCCCTGCTCGGCGGTCTCGACATCGGTTCCGCCTTCGACGACGTCCTCGTCTGGCGCCTCGCCCGCCACCACCGCCCGAACGGCCGACAGCACCTCGGCTGGCGCGGCCGGGAGGTCGGATCTCACGAGGCGGCCGGCGGCGTCGAGACCGAGGCCGCGGCCGTCTTCGTCGACGAACGCGTCGTCGACCAGGCGCCATAGACCTTGCCGGAAGCCGACGATAGGAGAGGCCAGGTCAGGGTCGTCGTAGGCAGCGACGAGCACCGTCTCGCCGGTGCGCCAGGAAGGGCTCCCGGCCACCACGAGCCGCCGGTCGCCCGGCGCCTCGCCGCCCAGGAACGTCAGCTCCAGCGAGTCCGGGGGCAGCTCGGCGAGATCGTCGTCGTCCTCCGTCGACCCGTCCGGCGCCGAGCCGTCGGCGCCAGGTGATTGCGGCTCTGCCTCGCCGACGCCGAAGCCGCGAAGCAGATCCTCGATCTCGAGCGTGACGGTGGTGTACACACCCGGTCGGACCGCGTCGTCTTGCAGCTCGGCCACGACGTCGACGACCCGGGCGGTGAAGACCAGGTCGGCGGCGGCGATGACCTCGGCAGGAGAGAGCAGCCGGTAGGTGGTGGCCCAACTCGCGCCGAGCAGCGCGAGCGACAGGGCCGCTGCCGCGACCCTCGCGAGCCTGCCGGGTCCGGCCGGCGTGCGCGCCACTGGACCTCCGACAGTCGGTCGCTCAGCGCGCCGGGCGTAGCGGCTCACGGCTCGTCGCCCGGCTCATCGACGGGTTCTTCCTCGGTGGGTTCGTCTTCGTCAGGTTCTTCTTCGCTGGGCTCTTCCTCTGGTTCTTCCTCGCTAGGACCTTCCTCGCTGGGTTCTTCCTCGTTGGGCTCGTCCTCGGAGGGCCCGTTCTCGAGCTCCTCGCCCAGCGCCTCCTCGTC
>CAZQVC010000361.1:0-1213 GCA_964596625.1 uncultured bacterium
TTAGCCGCCGACCACGCGCGAATGGTCTTGACTTGACTCGCACGTTGCTGGACGGGTCATGGACGGACCACATAGGACAGACTCCCTCAACCCACCAGGGTGGAGAGGGAGGACCATGGAAACTGGGAAGATGCGGCACATTTATGGGTCAGCGATCGTCTTGGCGGTGCTGGCGCTAGTGGTATTGATGGCGTGTGGTGGGCCACAACAACCGCCGATGGCGCAGGACTGTTCGGAGCCGAGCCAATTGGTGAACATTCCCGACGCCGCGATGCTACAAGCCGTGCGTGACGAGCTCGGCATACCGACCGGCGGCATCAGCTGCGCAGCCATGGCCGACCTCGAGAGTTTAAATGCCTTCAATGCCGGCATCATCGATCTCGAGGGTATGCAGCACGCAAGGAACGTATCGGACTTGTCCTTCTCGGCCAACGAGATCTCCGACGTTACCCCACTGTCCGGGCTTACTAGCCTCGTCTCTTTGAACCTGAACGCGAATTTCATTACCGACGTTGGGCCGCTCGAGAACCTCACGAACCTCGAGAGCCTGTACGTTTGTTGCCCCCTGGAAGGCACTATCTCAGACGTGGACCCGCTGTCCAGCCTGAACAAGCTCGAGATCCTGCACGTGGAGGGTCACCAGTTGGGAGACGACGCGATCTGGCCGTTGATCGAGAACTTCCCGGCGATCAGCGGCCTTTACATCGGCGACAACGACCTCACGGATCTCACTCCTCTGACCGACCATCCAGAACTGCGGCTGCTCAGTCTCGCCAACAGCGATATCACCGACCTGGCTCCGGTAGCGGCCCTGCCGAAGCTCGTGACCTTGGACCTGTGGAACAGTTCGATCGCGGACTTTACGCCGCTTCACTCGATGACCCAACTCGAGATTCTCGAACTTAGCTCCGTTGGGCTGAGTGACATCTCGTTCCTCGAGGATCTCGTGAACCTGAAATTCCTCTTCCTGAGGGGCAACGAGATCACCAGCCTCGCCCCGTTGGTAGCGAACCTCGGCATCGGCGACGGAGACCTTGTCGACGTCAGGTCCAATCCGCTCGATCTGGAGGACTCTGGGACTCAGGCCGATATCCAGGCGTTGGTTGACAGGGGTGTAGAGATTCGCTACTAGTAGGCGAGCGCAGCGACGGGCGTGGCCAACGGTATGTAGTCTCCAGCTATTCACTAACAGGTGAATCGCTAAACGGTGAAA
>CAZQVC010000362.1:0-1212 GCA_964596625.1 uncultured bacterium
AAACGCGCGAAACACTGCGCACCTGAACGGTGGAATTGATCCATCCTTGCAAGACGCGACACTTGTAGTCGGAACGCTTGATTGGATTCTCGCTGAATTAGTTCGGGCAGTGCACGGCGTTGCAACTGACGTAGCTCAGGGCCTTATTGAGAGCATAGTCTCGAAGGAAGTACCTATAGTGGCCGTGTTTAACGGCAAGCCTGTGATTCTCACGGATCTCTCGCACATCAATCAGTTGCTTGTAGTGCTTTATTGGGCAAACATGACTTCAGTGACTACTTCAGAAGTACGGTCGTGGCTGCCAGATAATGTTACAAGAAATCTCAACAGATTGCTAAGAGCGGCTGTTGATAAGCGCTACGTGCATGTAGATCAGGAAGATGTCTTTCTGACCCCTCTGGGGCGCCGGCACGTCGAACAAGAGGGGCTTTTGGATCCAATGTGATCGTCGTTCTGGAGGCTGGTTGAAGTTGCTCCAATTCGCTATGGGCGTCATTCGCGAACTTATCTTGGGCTTCGCGCATATTTGACAGAGAGCTTGCGTGTCAAAAACCTGATAACTCGTCTTATCAGACACTGCTAAACTACCCGCATGAGCGACGACTCGAGTCCGGATACTTCACCACGCAGTGAAACCAAGGCGGCGCTGCAGCGCTTCGATCGTGAGACGCTCTCGCGTGCCGCGGCGTGGGCCGGGCTGTCGCCCGAGGACCTCAAGCGGCGTGCCGCGAGTGCAGCCAACGCCAAGGATCTGGACGAGCTCTGGTCGCTCACCGAAGCGTACCTGTTCCTGCACGGCTCCAAGGGCGCGCGCGTCAGCCTGCACACGCTGCGCACCTACAAACGCGGTGTGGCCGACCTGGTGGCCGCCTGGGCCGGCGAGAACCTGCTGAGGCCGACGCGCGACGCCGGCGTGGTCTACATGCGGCGCCTCGAGGCCGGCGTGTTGACGGGCGGCAGCGAGCCCGGCAAGCCGCCGTCGCCGGCGACCTTGCAGGTCAAGTTGGCTGCCGCGAGGACGCTCTACAAGGCCCTGCGCTGGTCCGGCGTCACCGAGGCGCGGCCGTTCGAGGACGTGCGGGTCGCCAAAGACCCCACACCAGCATGGGAGAAACGACGGCCGTACCGCGACGCCGAGGTCGACGCGCTGCTCGAGGTCGCCAGCCCTGCCGAGCGGGTCGTGGTGCTGCTCGGGGCTCATGCGGGCTTGCG
>CAZQVC010000363.1:0-1210 GCA_964596625.1 uncultured bacterium
AGGCCGACGCTGCGCCTCGACGGGATGATGATGCCGGCTTCCGTCCACAGCGCCTGCGCCTCAGGGGAGGAGACGAACTCGATGAAGCGCCACGCCTCTTCCGGCGAGTTGCTAGTGCTCGAGATGCCCCAGCCGGAGCCGTCGACGTCGATGACCGAGCCGGCGGAGCCTTCCGGGAACAGCGCGACGTCCCAGGCGAAGTCGACGGCGTCGTTGCTGAGCAGCGGGGCGACGCGCCAGCGGCCGTCGACGATCATCGCGGCGTCACCGTCGGCGAACATGCTCGCGGCGCTGCGCTCGGCCGCCTGCTCGTTGGTCGGGGCGACGTTGGCGTCACAGCGCAGGCCGACGTAGTACTCCAGGCCCTCCAGAGCGGCGCCCTGGTTGAGCGTGAACTCGGCGTGGTCCTCACTGAAGAAGCGCCCGCCGTTCGACCAGACCCACGGCTGCCAGAACAGGTAGAAGGTCGAGTAGCCGAAGCCGAACTGGTCGATGGCACCGTCACCGTCGGTGTCCTTCGTCAGCGCCTGGGCGGCGGCCATGAAGTCGTCCCAGGTCCAGCCTTCACCGGGCGCCTCGAGGCCGGCCTCCGCGAACAGGTCCTGGTTGTAGAACAGCACCAGGTTCGAGATGTCGCGCGGCAGCGCCATCAGCTCACCCTGGTAGCGGAAGGCGTCGAGGTGGCCGGGGAAGAAGTCCTCGAGGAACGCCTCGTCGGCGAACTGCTCCAGCGGCATGAACGCGCCCTGGGCGGCGAAGCCCGGCAGCGAGATGTTGTTGATGAAGAACACGTCAGGCGCCGCTCCGGCCGCGATGAGCGTGGCGAGGTTCTGCTCGTAGTCGCCGGCCGACGGGATGTGGATGAGGTCGACGATGATGTCGGGGTTCTGGGACTCGAACTCCTCGATCAACGCTTCGTAGATCTCCAGGTCTTCGGTGCCGCCCCAGGTGGCGAACTCCACCGTGGACTGCGCGAAGGCGAGGCTGAGAACGGTCGCCAGGACGACCAGCGAGAGCAGCTTCTTGAGCATCGTGTACACCCCTCGTGAGCTTGAGAATTCGGCTGTCGGACGCAGTCTCGTCACTTGTGACAGGTAGCGTCACCATACGACGGTGCTCAGGGCCGGTCAACACGAACGCCGGCGCCGGCGATGGCGCTTTCGTGCCGTGCTGGTCGGTACACTGCCCCATGCGCCAGTCGCCTGGACAG
>CAZQVC010000364.1:0-1208 GCA_964596625.1 uncultured bacterium
CGAGTTCGCGAACGGCGGCGTGGTCGGCTACCTGTCCCTCGCCCCCGTGCCGCGTCGCCGCGGGTGGCTCGTCGAGAAACTGGTGCGCCACCCGCGGGCCCCTAACGGCACCTCCGAGCTGCTGCTCGACCAGGCGCTGAGGACCGTGGCTGATGGCTCTGAGAGGTTCACGCTCGGCTTGTCACCGCTCGCCGGGAGGGGTGATCAGGACGAATGGACACCAAACTGGCTGGCTTGGGCCGAGCGCCTCGCCGTCCGGCACGGCAGGCGGCTCTACGACTTCTCGGGCCTACACGCGTTCAAGGCCAAGTTCGACCCGGAGGCCTGGGAGCCCGTCTACCTGCTGAGCACCGAAGAGCGACTGTCACCGAGAACCTTCGTCGCGTTGGCCGGCGCGTTCCTGGGCGTGAGCGAGGGCAGCAGCCGACGCGGCAGCGCCCCCGGTCAGCGGTCGAAGGCTCAGCGCGGGTGGTGGTCGATGCCCTCGTAGGCGTCGATGAACTTCGTCATGGCCGCCTCGTCGATCTCGTCAAACCGCTGCAGCCTGGTCCAGGCCGTGAACACGTACTTCGAGCCGAGGTTCTCGCGAGGCACGATGATCACCCGGCGCCACGGGCGCGAGATCTCCTCCAGCGCCGCGATGTGAGCCTCGTTCTCCTCCGGGGTGCCCATGTCGTACCAGAGCACCACACCGGCGTCCTCCATGTTGTGGACCAGGTACTCGTCCTCGATCACCTCGGTGTACGAGCCCCAGTTGGCGTACGTCGGCATGTGGGGGCCTGAGGTCGGCGGGTCGCTGTTGTACGGCACGTGCGGGGAGTTGATCGACACCAGGTGGACGTTGCCCTGGCTGGCGAAGCGCTCGCCCGGCCTGTTCATCTCGCGCACGACCTGCATGGCGATCGCGGCCACGACGACGGTCGCGATGCCCGCGATGATCGCGGTGTTGGTGCGTTGCTGCTTCTTGCGCCGGCTGCTGCGCACGGCCGCGGTGCGGCCGGTCGGCGAGCTTGACCCAGCGCTCTCGGCGCGCCTGCCCGTCGAGGCCTCAGCGGCCTTGGTGGCCTTGGCGGTCGCGCCGGTACTGCCGGCGGCAGCCGCCGCGGTGGTCGAGGCGCCGGAGGAGCCCTTCGACGACTTGCTCTTCTTCGACTTCTTCTTGGCCATGAGCTACAGATCCTACCTGTTCGGGAGTCATTTCGAGCACG
>CAZQVC010000365.1:0-1201 GCA_964596625.1 uncultured bacterium
CGAGCACGATCCGCGCCAGCCAGGTCGCGACCTGGGCGCTCTCCCAGTCGAGCTCCCCGAACACCACTGGACGCTGCAGCCCCCCGCAGGCCTCGGCTCGGCTCGCCGCCGGCCCGTCGCCTTCGCCAGCGGGCGTAGTATCGCCCCCCTGCGCCGGTGGTGGCGCGGCGCTCAGCGCCAACGCACCCAGCGCGGTCGCCAGGCACAGCAGGAGCAAGCGCGCCAGCCGCGCAGGCCACGCGTCCAGCGCGAGTTGGCGCACGGCGCCCGAGCCTCGTGAGCGTCCAGCACCGTTACGTTTCCGGTTCAGCTTCTCATCAACCACGTGGCGCCATCCTAAGCGGCAACGCCACCCTGAAGGTGGTCGAGCCGGGCCTGGAGTCGATGCTGAGGCTGCCACCGTGACGCTGCGTGACGATCTCCTTGGTGATGTAGAGACCGAGGCCCGTGCCCTCGCCGACGCCCTTGGTGGTGAAGAACGGCTCGAACAGGTGGGCTTCCTCACCCGGCGGGATGCCCGGCCCGTCGTCGTTGACCTCGACCGTCACCTGCCGTTCGTCGGACCGGGTGGTGAGGGTCAGGACGCCGCTGCCACCCATCGCGTCCACGGCGTTATCGATGAGGTTGGTCCAGACCTGACTGAGCTCTGACGCGTACGCCTCCACCGGCGGGATCTCGGCCTGGTAACGCCTCACGACCTCGACTCCGCCGTCCTTCAGGCGGTGCTTGAGGATGGTCAGGGTGTTCTCCAGGCTGGCGTGAACGTCGACGTCGGCGATCGGCGCCTGGTCGAGGTGGCTGTACTCCTTGACCGCGCCGACGAGCTCGGAGATGGCCTTGCTGCTCAGCTCGATCTCGCGCATCAGCACGCGGCAGGCGGCGTCGGCGGCCAGCCACTCGGCGACAGCGGCGCGCGCCTCGCTGTCGAACGGCTCGAGCAGGGCCCCGAGCCGTTCGGCCGACCAGCCGGCGTCGTGCAGGGAAGCTGCCGCCTCCCACGGGTCGTCGACCCCGGCGAGTTCGAGGGCGGCGAGCAGCTCGTCCTCGCCCCCGGGATCCGCCCGCACGGCGGCCAGGTCGGAAGCGGCGAACTGCGTCGCGGCCACCGACCCGAGCTCGAGCGTCCGGCTCGTGTCGGCCTCGTTGAGCGCGCTCCCGAACAGCGCGACGGCCGCGCGGTCACGCAGGTCCTGGGCCGTCG
>CAZQVC010000366.1:0-1192 GCA_964596625.1 uncultured bacterium
GCGTCGTCGAGATGACCGCCGACACCGAGGTCACGGCGAACTTCACCACCGATGATCCCGAAGCCGAGATGCTGCCCTTCACTGTCGACGTCAACAACACCGCGACCTCGGACGGCAAGGTCACCAGCGACGTCGGCGGCATCGACTGCCCAGACGTCTGCGAGGGCGAAGCTCCCGAAGGCAGCCAGGTGACCCTCACCGCGTCCGTCACCACGGGCGGCTTCGTCAACTGGACGGGCGGCGACTGCGACGGCCAGACCGGCCTTACCTGCGTGATCACCGTGAACCCCGACGAGCCGATGGTCGTCGCGAACTTCGGCGACGTGGAGCAGCACACCGAGACAATCAATGCAAGCCTCGCTGTCGAGGAGCTTGTCGACGGCGGACAGCCTTCGGACCAGTACCCGCCTGGTCACAACTACACGGACTCGAGCGACCTCGACATCAACTGGGACTCGACCCACGACTCCAAGCAGTGGATCGGCCTGCGGTTCGACATGAGCGAGCTGCCCGCCGGCGCCAACGTTCAATCCGCCGTCATCTCCATGACGGTCGAGGCCGCTTCGAGCGACGCGACCACCGTAACGTTCTCCGGTGAGGCCGTCGCCGCTCCCGCGCCGTTCAAGGACGACCCAGATAACACTGCGTCCAACGACGCCAGCACCCGCGCGGCCGACAACGGCACGACCGAGACGGTCACTTGGGAGATCACCGAGCCCTGGTCGGGAGGCGACACGGTGATGTCGCCCAACCTGGCCAGCATCGTCAACGAGATTGTCGACCTTGACACCTGGGGTGGCAGTCTCGTCTTCTTCATCAGCCCCGACGCCAACGCCGCCTCAGAGGCGACCCGTCGCATTCAGAACACCCCCAGCGGCAAGAGGCCCGATAGCGTCATTCAGCTCGAGGTGACCTGGACCACCCCCGTCACCCCGTAAGCGAATCGTTGAGTGCCCGAGCGGCGGATACCGCTCGGACTTACGGAAGCTGAACGACTGCGCTCGCCCACTGGGGCGGGCGCAGTCTCTTGTGTTGGGGAGCCGCGACGTCGATCGCGCGCCCTCATGATTTCCAGGTCGAAACATGGAGCCACGTAGTGCAGCGCGACTACTTAGTCGACATAGTCTTCATATGGCGCGCTCGAACTCCTTGAACCAGCCGATGCGCGTGGCGAGCGACCTGATGTAGCGGT
>CAZQVC010000367.1:0-1189 GCA_964596625.1 uncultured bacterium
CCCCCTGGTAGATGGGCACGACCGTGCCGGGGATCGCATCGGTCTGGCAGCCGAATCCGGCCTCGAGCACGATCCGCGCCAGCCAGGTCGCGACCTGTGCGCTCTCCCAGTCGAGCTCGCCGAACACCACTGGGCGCTGCAGGCCGCCGCAGGCCTCTGCTCGGCTCGCCGCTGGGCTGTCGCCTTCGCCAGCGAGCGGACCCTCGCCCCCCTGCGCCGGTGGCGGCGCGGCGCTCAGCGCCAACGCGCAGAGCGCGGTCGCCAGGCACAGCAGGAGCGAGCGCGTCAGCCGGTTCAGCCTCTCATCAACCACGTGGCGCCATCCTAAGCGGCAACGCGACCCTGAAGGTGGTCGAGCCGGGCCTCGAGTCGATGCTGAGGCTGCCGCCGTGACGCTGCGTGACGATCTCCTTGGTGATGTAGAGGCCGAGGCCCGTACCCTCACCGACGCCCTTGGTGGTGAAGAACGGCTCGAACAGGTGGGCTTCCTCACCCGGCGGGATGCCCGGCCCGTCGTCGTTGACCTCGACCGTCACCTGCCGTTCGTCGGACCGGGTGGTGAGGGTCAGGACGCCGCTGCCACCCATCGCGTCCACGGCGTTATCGATGAGGTTGGTCCAGACCTGACTGAGCTCTGACGCGTACGCCTCCACCGGCGGGATCTCGGCCTGGTAACGCCTCACGACCTCGACTCCGCCGTCCTTCAGGCGGTGCTTGAGGATGGTCAGGGTGTTCTCCAGGCTGGCGTGAACGTCGACGTCGGCGATCGGCGCCTGGTCGAGGTGGCTGTACTCCTTGACCGCGCCGACGAGCTCGGAGATGGCCTTGCTGCTCAGCTCGATCTCGCGCATCAGCACGCGGCAGGCGGCGTCGGCGGCGAGCCACTCGGCGACCGCGGCGCGCGCCTCGGTGTCGTACGGCTCGAGCAGGGCCCCGAGCCGTTCAGCCGACCAGCCGGCGTCGTGCAGGGACGCTGCCGCCTCCCACGCGTCGTCGACCCCGGCGAGTTCGAGCGCGTTGAGCAGCTCGTCCTCGCCCCTGGGATCCGCTCGCACGGCGGCCAGGTCGGACGAGGCGAACTGCGTGGCGGCCAGCGACCCGAGTTGGAGCGTGCGGTCCCTGTCAGCTTCGCTCAGCGCGCTCCCGAACAGCGCGACGGCCGCGCGGTCACGCAGGTCCTGGGCCGTCG
>CAZQVC010000368.1:0-1188 GCA_964596625.1 uncultured bacterium
CCCCGCGTGGAGGTCGTGACCACGGCCAAGCGCGACCTCAAGGCGGGCGAGAGGCTCGACGGCCTCGGCGAGTACATGACCTACGGCCAGTGCGAGACGGCCGCCGTGACGCGGGCGCAGCGCCTGCTGCCCATCGGCGTGGCCGAGGACTGCACGCTGCTGCGCGACGTGGCCAAGGACGAGGTCATCTCCTACGACGACGTGACGCTGCCGGAGGGTCGCCTCATCGACAGGCTCCGCGACGAGCAGGAACGCCACTTCGGCGCAGCCGCCGACGACCGCGGTTCAGGCCAGGACCTGGCAGCCGCCGCGCGGGCCTGACGCTGGTGAAGTCAGAGAATCATCAGGGTACGGCGGCTACGCTGTTTGCAGTCTCGGGCTCGAGCAGCGCCAGCCTGCGGCGGCACGCCGCCCGCGAGCGGCACGCGAAGGAGTGAGTAGATGAAGGCAGTAATCCTGGCCGGTGGGTTCGGCACGCGCCTGGCGGAAGAGACGACGCTGCGACCCAAGCCGATGGTCGAGATCGGCGGCAAGCCGATCCTCTGGCACATCATGAAGATCTTCGAGCAGGGCGGCGTCAAGGAGTTCGTGATCGCCCTGGGCTACAAGGGCGAGGTCATCAAGGACTACTTCCTCAACTTCTACGCCATCCACAACGACATCTCGGTCGACCTGGCCAGCGGCGTCTCGACCATCCACGACGGCAACCAGCCGGACTGGAAGGTCCACCTCGTCGACACCGGCCTGGCCACCATGACCGGCGGCCGGCTGCGGCGCCTGCGCGAGTGGCTCAAGGACGACGACGACTTCTTCTTCACCTACGGCGACGGGGTCGCCGACATCGACGTCGCCGAGCTCGCCCGCTTCCACCGCGCGCACAAGCGCAAGGCCACGGTCACGACCGTGCGCCCGCCCGCGCGCTTCGGCAACCTCACCTTCGCCGGCGACACGGTCACGAACTTCCACGAGAAGCCGGAAGAGGGCGAGGGCTGGATCAACGGCGGGTTCTTCGTGCTCAACCGCTCCGCCATCGACACGATCGACGACGACAGCACGGTCTGGGAACGCGAGCCGGTCGAGCGCCTCGTGGCCACCGGCGACCTCGTCGGCTACCGCCACTTCGGCTTCTGGTCGTGCATGGACACGCTCAAGGAGAAGCAGATGCTCGACGAGATGTGGGAGTCGGGC
>CAZQVC010000369.1:0-1186 GCA_964596625.1 uncultured bacterium
GCAGCCGGTTCGAGGTGAGGCTGCCGTCGGTGGGATCGCACGTCGAAGAGTAGGCCTCGTTGCAATATATAAGCGAGGGCTTATATGATGCGGCGGCGCGGTGAGGTGGCGGTCGCTACGGCACGGGACGTCGCCGCTACCGCCGAGACCCGGGAGGAACGCCATGGCTATCAGCTTGGAGCAACGACTGGGCACTATCGACCGCAAGGTCACGTCAGGCGAGCGCGACGGCAGGGAGACCGTGGTCGTCCACGCCGCGCGCACCTACCAGACCGACGCCCTCGACCTGTGGGACGCGGTCACCAACCCCGAGCGGATCGCCCGCTGGTTCCTGCCGGTCTCCGGTGACCTGCGTCTGGGAGGCCGCTACAAGCTGGAGGGCAACGCCGAGGGGACGATAGAGGAGTGCAGCGAGCCCGAGCGCCTGGCGCTGACCTGGGAGTTCAACGGCGGCATGAGCTGGGTGCGTGTGCGCCTCCTGCCCCTGGCCGACGGGACGCGCCTCGAGCTCGAGCACGAGTCCGAGCCCTACCCCGGCTTCACCGACAAGTTCGGCCCCGGCGCGCTCGGCGTCGGCTGGGACCTCGGACTCGTGGGGCTCGCCGAGCACCTCGATGACCCGACGCTGGACACACCACTG
Source organism: uncultured bacterium (assembly GCA_964596625.1). GTDB lineage: Bacteria > Deinococcota > Deinococci > Deinococcales > Trueperaceae > DASRWD01. The sequence goes on from CAZQVC010000369.1 coordinate 641, forward strand.
GAGATGAGACCGGACTGGGCCGGCTCGCCCAAGTCCCTCGCGGCCTACCGCGCCTCGAGCGAAGCCTGGGGCCGGGCCGACATCGCGTTCGGCACCCCCAACGACCAGGCGCTGGCAGCCGCCGAGGCGACCCGCGCCTTCTACTGCGGCGAGCTGTCCATGGAAGAGCTGATGGGCGGGCAGGGGGCGTAGGCGCTGCGATGCATCCGTTCGCGGTGTTGGGAGACCCGGTCAGGCGGCGCATCGTCGAGTTGCTCGCCGGCGGTGAGCTGTCGTCGGGAGAGGTCGTCGAGCGTATCGGTGACGAGTTCGGGATCACCCAGCCGGCCGTCTCCCAGCACCTCAAGGTGCTGAGGGAGCACGGCTTCGCCTCGGTGAAGCCCGACGGCCGCAGGCGCGTCTACGCGCTCGAGCCCGGCCCCTTCCAGACGATCGACGCCTGGCTGGAGCATTACCGTGCGCTGTGGGACAGCGTGCTCGACGACCTGGGCGGCGAGATCGAGCGTGGCAAGGCCGAGCGGATGCGCAGCGCAGAGCCGACTAACT
>CAZQVC010000370.1:0-1175 GCA_964596625.1 uncultured bacterium
TGGTACTTCTCGTCGCCGCTCGCGCCGAGGGCCTGGTTGAAGTCCTCCTGATGGATCCGGGCTTGTGGTGCATCGGGGGCGCGGTCGAAGCGTTCGATGACCAGTGCGGGCACGCCGGAGAACTCTTGGACCCACGTGCGGTATGGGATGAGCCCCACGGCGCGCGCGAGGCGGGCACCGTACTCCTCGTCGTAGATGACGGTGGGGAGGCCTTCGGGCACGGGCTTGAGGATGTGGGTGGAGGGATAGCCGTCGAGGGCTCTGTGCCAGCCTTCCGGGGTGTGCGCCAGGACGATCTTGTCCTGCACCCCGGCCAACGACGACTTGCCGCCCCGGGGTTTGTTGCCTAGCGGGAAGGTCTGCACGTTCTCGAGCAGCTCTGCCACCCCGGTCTCGTCGAGCGGTTCGAGCCTCGGTTGGCGGGGTTCGCCGGGTTCGTCCGGGTCCCAGATCTGAAGTGCCCCGGCGACGTCGCGGCCGTAGCGGCGGAGCAGGCCGATGGTGTCGCTCTCGGGCACGTTCGCTTCCTGGGCCAGCCGCTTCAGCATGCGGCCTTCGGGCAGCAGCTCCTGGAAGAAGTTGCGGCGTTTCTGCTTGTGCGCTCGCGTGGGCACCAGCGCTAGCGGGACGGCGACCGACAGTACGGGGCTGTCGATGCCGAACGTCCTCACGGCGCTCGGTTCGAACTGCAGGTCGAACGAGCGCCAGTCGCCCTTCAGCGTGCCGATGCGGGTGCCGTACAGGTCTACGGCCAGGTCAGCCATGATCCTCGGGCGCTCTGATGGTGGCGGAGAGTTCGACGTCGACTTCGCGCATCATGGCGAACAGCCGCTCCATGAAGATGGAGGGTTTGCCGGCCTCGATCTCCCAGATGTAGCGCTGCGTGGTGCCCAGGCGCTCGGCGAGTTCGCGTTGGCTCATGCCTCTGAGCAGTCGGGCCTGTTGCAGTATCCTTCCCAGCGACTCGGCGCTGGCGACCTTGCCGGTGAACTCCATTCCCGCCTCCTGACTACCAAAGCGTAGTCATCATAGGCGACTACTAAAAGGTAGTCAAGGTCGCTGACTACGAAATAGTAGTCATGACTGCCCGCAATCGAAGCATGCTGGGTTCCGTAGGGGCTGGTTTCTCCGGCAGGCGAGAGTCAGGGCCGCTTGGCGCGGGCCACGGCTGGCAC
>CAZQVC010000371.1:0-1173 GCA_964596625.1 uncultured bacterium
TATCGGAGAACCGAGATCGCGTGTCACGGATCCGTAAGGGTGCCTACATGATCCGAAGGGACGCGACCAAGAGTTGAACCAACGCCCGCGCCCTCCTAGCTGGCGTGGTTCTAAAGCGCGGTCGGATTCACGGGGCACTCTGCAGGCGGCCTACTGTGCGAAGATGTGCCGCCATCGCCTCTGACGCTGACCTGGCGTCACGCGCGTAGATAGCGGCAGCAACGGCAGTTCTTTGCAGACTGAGCAAGTCGGTCGCTTCGCTGGCGGGCTCTCCTGAGGGAGCAACGTCGAGCGTGGCCGCGAGGAGTTTGACCAACGCGGTTGCATGCGCGTTCCCCGCCGCCTCCGCGACGGCTACGTAGAAGGCGGGACCGCTCGACTCTGACATGGCCGTGATGCTAGTTGCCTGAGCGTCGCTTCGCCGCCTAGCGGCCAAACCAGCCAGGCGAGGCTCGAGGATCCTTCGTAACTCGAACAGCTCGGATCTGTCGTGGGGTAGGCGCGCCAATAACTCTTGGAAGGGGAGAGCCAGAACGGCACCCCCGGACTTGTGGACGACTGTCCCGGAGCCGTGCATGACCTTGAGGAGGCCTAGGCGAACGAGCCGGTCCACGGCCGTCCGTAGCGTGCTGCGCGACACACCCAGTCGCGTGGCCAAGCTGCGCTCCGCGGGCAGCCTGCTGCGATCCGGGGCCGCCTCGACGAAGGCCAGGAGCGCATCGTAGGCCTGATCTACTGCGGTGGGCTCACTCATCCGTACATGGGACGTTGGCTAGTCGCCAGGCAGCCGCGGCCAGGCTCAGTCACAAGTGGTCCGACCACTTTGCAAGTCTATCCAGTGTCATGTAGCACGGTCAATCGACCCGCTCGTTCCGCTCGGATTCCAGGGGGCGACACCGCGCGCTCAGGGGGTGATCCGTTCTACGTAAGCGCTCGCGGTAGTCTCCGCCTGGGATTCTCGAGGCAGCTCGTGACCTGCTCAGACACCGAATATCCGGTGTGCGCATCTCGGGAGTGCAGCTATGAGGCGGTGCTCAGATGTGCATATGTGCTTCACACATATACGATTTGATAAGTCGTCTTATCAAATCCGAACTCAATGCGCGGCTTTGCGGCCACAGCTCGGCCGCGGGGCGCTCAATCAGCCGTCAATCTTCTTCTTCGAGCCGTTCG
>CAZQVC010000372.1:0-1170 GCA_964596625.1 uncultured bacterium
ACCGGCTCACCGTGCTCACCGCCAAGGGCCAGGAGGACTCGGTCAGGCGCTTCCTCGAGACCTGAGGGTCGGCCACCGTGGCTCCGGCCAGCGGATCTAGGCGCTAGCGAACCTCCACGTCCTGGCGTTCGTTGGCCCTCGAGCCCTTGACCCGCTTCAACTGCACAACGGCCATCATGCTCACGATCACCAGCAGGGACCAGGAGGAGATCTTGTGCAGACTGACCAGGTGCCAACCGTCGACCTGCGAGGGGTACTGCCAGGCGCCGAAGAAGGTCGCGATGTTCTCGGCGAACCACACGAACACGCCGATCAGCAGGAACGCGATGGGCAGCGGCAGCCGGTACTCCCGGTCGAGCGGGCTGAACGCGACGAAGGTGCGACCAAACGCCAACAGCACGGCCGCGACCAGGACGTAGCGCAGGTCGGGCAGGTAGTGATGGCTGAAGAAGTTCAGGTAGATGAGCGCGCCAAGAGGCACGACCAGCCGGGCACGAGGCCAGCGCAGGAACCGCAGCCGTAGCAGGCGCCACGCCTGGATCATGAAGCTGGCCACGCTGGCGTACATGAAGCCGCTGTAGAGCGGCACGCCCCAGAACTTGAAAAGCGCCGCCTCGGGGTACGTCCACGAACCGGCGTTGACCTTGAACAGCTCGAGCCCCAGACCCAGCAGGTGGAACAGCGTGATGGTCTTGAGCTCGTCCACGGTCTCGAGGCCGCTGAGCAGCATGGCAACCTGCATGGCCACACAGGTGATCAGCAGGAAGTCGTAACGGGCGATGGGCAGCGGCAGAAGCTGCGAGAGCGCCAGCATGGTGAAGATGAACACCGGGAAGAGACAGGCGCGGGCGTTCTTGACGCCGAAGCTGAGGAACTCCGCGGCGTAGCGCGCGAGGCGAGCCGTGGCGCTGGACTTGAGGGTCGCCGGTTGTCGTTGCACCAGGTGTGTATCTTACACATCGTAGGGATGCGCAAGCCGTGCCGGCTCTGGCGCCCGAAGGCTCGTGTCACTTGGGGTTGGGCCCCACCAGTTTGCGGCCCAACCCCCTCGTTCTCGTGACTACTCGACCGTCACGCTCTTGGCCAGGTTGCGGGGTTGGTCGACATCGCGGCCGAGGCGGTTGGCGACCTCGTAGGCCAGCAGCTGCAGCGGGATGACGTTGACGATCG
>CAZQVC010000373.1:0-1166 GCA_964596625.1 uncultured bacterium
CCAACCTTGGCGCGCTCGAGCTCCTCGGCGCTGACGCCGTCGCTCATGCGGGCCAGCTCAGCCATGAAGACCTCGAGCGTCTCCTCCGCCCGGTCCGGCGTGGTGCCGGCGTAGCCGACCGTGTAGGCGAAGCCCTTGAGGTTGCGGTTGAACGCGCTCACCGAGTACACCAGGCCGCGCTTCTCGCGGACCTCGGTGAACAGCCGCGCGCCACTGCTGCCGCTGAGCACGCCCAGCGCCACCGCGTACACGTACGCCTCCTCGGTGCCGGGCTGCGGGGCGGTGAAGGCCAGGCCGATGTGCACCTGAGCCGACTTGGCCTCGATGTGGGTCTTCACGGGCTGGGCTACCGACACCGCCGGTAGCGCCTGGTGCCCGCCGCTCCACTCGCCGAAGGCGGCCTCGACCGCCTGTGCGATCTGGTCCCAGTCGCCGCCGCCGGCCAGGGCCAGCACCGAGCCATCGGGCCCGATCGAGCGGGCGGCCTCCACCCGCACGAGCTCCGGCGTCAGCGCAGCCATGCCCTCGGCCGAGCCGAAGGCGCTGCGGCCCTGCGGGCTGTCGAGGAACCGCTTCAGCAGCTCCATCATCATCTTCTGGTTAGGGGCGTCCTCCAACGACTCGAGCTCCTGCAGCGCCAGCTCACGCGAGGGCTCGAACTCGGCGTCGTCGAACCTCGGCGCGGTGGCGACCGAGGCGAACAGCGGCATCACCGACTCCAGCTCGGCGACCAGGAACGAGGCGGAGAGGCTGCTCGACTCCCGGCCCGCGCCGCCGCCTCGCCTGACGCCGAGGTCCTCCATCGCGTCGGACAACGCGCGCGAGTCGAGCTCGCCGGCGCCCCGCTGCATCCACTCGTGCATGACGTTCGCCGCGCCCTCGAGGCCGACCGGGTCGGTGGCCGAACCGAACGGCATGACCAGCGCGGCGCTCAAGGTCGGCAGCCACGGCATCGCCTGGTAGACGACGCGCAAGCCGTTGGGCAGGGTCATCTCCTGAAGGGGGCCACTCTCACCGGCGACACCGTCCGCTGCCGCGCCGGGAGCGTAGCCCGCCGCCAGGCCGGTGCTGCCCTCGGCGTTCCCCCCGGCGTGCACGGTCGTGCGCGCAGCCCTGGACGTGAGCTCTCGCTGCTTGAAAACCATGAGGGGAAGTATAGCGCCGGT
>CAZQVC010000374.1:0-1166 GCA_964596625.1 uncultured bacterium
ACGATCGCCAGTAGGAACAGCAGCGGCACGTTCCAGCCGCCGCTCGACTCGAACAACCAACCCACCATCAGCGGACCGGTGGCCGCCAGCCCGTAGCCGACCGCCTGGACCATGCCGGACAGCCTCGCCGCGTCCTTGGCGTCGTACGCGCGTAGCACGAGCAGCGTGAGTGCCAGCGAGAAGGACAAACCGCTGCCCAACCCCGCGAACATCACCCACACGTAGAACGCCGGCAGCGGAGCCAATAGCAGGCCGCCAAGGCCGATAAGCCAGCAGGCCGCCCCGATGCTGGAGAGCACGCCCTGGTGCCGCAAGCGCACAGCGACCAACGGACCCGCCAATGAGCCTCCAACGCTGACCAGGTTGAAGGCCGAGAAGCCGATGCCGGCGGTGACGGCAGGCAGGCCCGCGCCGATCAGAATCGTCGGCAACCAGGTCGACACCGAGTAGAACAGCAGGGACTGCAGGCCCAGGAAGCCCGTAACCTGCCATGCGAGCCGGTCGCGCAGCAGGCTTCCGCCCGCCGCCGGCGCGATCCGGTCAGGGTCGCCGGCCCTCTCGCGAGGCATCAGGCGACGTAGCACGGTGAACAGCACGAGCGCGGTCAGCGGCAGCACCAGCCAGCTGAGCAGGGCCAGGCGCACGCTCTCGCCGAGCAGTTGGTAGAGCGGCACGGTCAGGACCGCCGCCAGGGTGGGACCCAGCGCCATCGAGACCGACTGCACGCTCATGAGCGGTCCGGCGACGTGCGACCAGTCGCGCTTGATGAGGCCGGGCAAGAGCACGTTGTTGACGGCGATGGCGACGCCCAGGACGACCGTCCCCGCGAACAGCCCAGTCACGCCGGCCACCGCGCGCACGAGCATGCCGACGATGATCAGGAGCAGCATCGCCGACATCGTGCGCTCCATCCCATAGCGCTGGCTCAGGCGCGGCGCCAGCAGCGCAAGCACGCCGAAGCACAGGACGGGCAGGCTTGTGAGCAGCCCCGCCGCCGCACTGCTGAGGTCGTAGACCTCCTGGAGTTGCACGAGGATCGGGGAGACGCTGATGATCGGCGCGCGCATCGACAGGCCGATCACGAGGACCGTGACGGCGGCCAACACGACAAGGTTCCGCCGCGATCCGGCTTGGCCCATGACGGACGATGATATCAGCAGGGTCGT
>CAZQVC010000375.1:0-1166 GCA_964596625.1 uncultured bacterium
TATCGGAGAACCGAGATCGCGTGTCACGGATCCGTAAGGGTGCCTACATGATCCGTAGGGACGCGACCAAGAGCTGAACCAACTCCCGCGCCCTCCAAGCTGGCGATGTTCGAGGGCGCGGTCGGATTCAGGGAGCACTCTGCAGGCGGCCAACAGTGCGCAGATGTGCCGCCAACGCCTCTGACGCTGACCTGGCGTCACGCGCGTAGATCGCGGCGGCAACGGAAGTTCTTTGCTGGCTGAGCAAGTCGGTCGCTTCGCTGGTGGGCTCTCCTGAGGGAGCGACGTCGAGCGTGGCCGCGAGGAGTTTGACCAACGCGGTTGCATGCGCGTTCCCCGCCGCCTCCGCGACGGCTACGTAGAAGGCGGGACCGCTCGACTCTGACATGGCCGTGATGCTAGTTGCCTGAGCGTCGCTTCGCCGCCTAGCGGCCAAACCAGCCAGGCGAGGCTCGAGGATCCTTCGTAACTCGAACAGCTCGGATCTGTCGTGGGGTAGGCGCGCCAATAACTCTTGGAAGGGGAGAGCCAGAACGGCACCCCCGGACTTGTGGACGACTGTCCCGGAGCCGTGCATGACCTTGAGGAGGCCTAGGCGAACGAGCCGGTCCACGGCCGTCCGTAGCGTGCTGCGCGACACCCCCAGTCGCGTGGCCAAGCTGCGTTCCGCGGGCAGCCTGCTGCCATCCGGGGCTGCCTCGACGAAGGCCAGTAGCGCATCGTAGGCCTGATCTACTGCGGTGGGTTCACTCATCCGTACATGGGACGGTGTCTAGTCGCCCGGCAGCCGGCGCCAGGCTTAGTCACAAGTGGTCCGACCACGTTGCAAGTCTATCCAGTGTCATGCAGCTCGGTCAATTGACCTGCTCGTTCCGCTCAAGGACTCCAGGGGACCGACATCGCGCGCTAAGGGGGGTGATCCGATCTACGTAAGCGCTCGCGGAGTGTCCGCCCGGATTCTCGAGACAGTTCGTGACCTGTTCAGACAGCGAATATCCGTTTCGCGCATCGCGGGAGTGCAGCAACGAGTCAGTACTCAGTGATGCATATGAGTGTAGTACATATACGATTTGATAAGTCGTCTTATCAAATCCGAACTCAATGCGCGGCTTCGCGGCCGCAGCTCGGCCGCGGGGCGCTCAATCAGCCGTCAATCTTCTTCTTCG
>CAZQVC010000376.1:0-1157 GCA_964596625.1 uncultured bacterium
GACGTTGCTCTCGCCGAGACGTACAGCCTCGAGGCCCTCGACCGGGCGCTCGCCAGCGGTGACGCCATCGTCGAGACGGGGGCGCGAGTCGCCTACGGACAAGCCGCCCTACTCGACCACCGCCACGAGGAGGCTCGCCGCAGGTTGACGAGCGCGGTAGCGGTGGGCGCGGCGCACTCGTGTTTCCCCATGGCGATCGAGGCGCTCGAGAGCCTGGCCGGCCTGGATGCTGACGAGGACCGGGTCTTGGAAGCCATCAAGCAACTGGCCTTCATCAAGCACTCCGACTTCGCACCAGAATCGACGGCCGCGTCGGCAGCGGGAGCGCTGCTCAGGTTGCGGACCCGGGTGCCCGATGAGGTGTTCGAGGACGCCTACCGTCAGGGCAAGGCCACGACGGTAGAAGACGTGCTCTCACTGGCAACACGCCGAGCGACGACCATCTCCGACAAGGTGCACTAGGGCGAGTCTTGCTAATGCGGTTGCGGCGCCATGGCGACCCGGCCCCACACCGCGTAGTGGTCTGAGAGGTCCATGTCGGCGTCCTTCAGCGCCAGCGCACGATTCCAGGCGGCTGCGGGCTCGCCGTAGCCGTTAGCGACCAGCACGTAGTCGAGCCACACGCTGCGGCCCTCGGCCCAACGGTTGACGTCCGGATCCCAGGTCGTCCTGACGCCGCCCACGACCGGCGGCCACCAGGCGTCCAGCGTCTCCACCATGAGGGCGAACTCCGGGGTGTACGCGTCGATGTTGAAATCGCCAGCCAGCAGCACCGCCTCGTCGCTCGGGATGTCTTGCTGAGCGACGAAGTCGGCGAATAGCTGGAGCTGAGCAGCGCGCACCCCGACGGCGCCGAGCCCGAAGCTCGACTGCAGGTGGGTGCCGAAGAGGTGGTAGGTCCTCTCCCCCTTCCGGATCGCGGCGTACGCCACGCCCTTGTCGCCAAGACAGTCGGTGCCGCTGCAGGTCGGCCCGAAGGTCATCGTCGCCTGCCGGACTATCGGCCAGCGGCTGAGGATGATGATCCCTCCGTCCTGCACGACAGGGGAACCGCCGGCACGGTCACGGCCGACCAGGTCGCCGCGGTACGGGTAGGCATCGGCGAGCTCCTCGATGAGCCGCTCGCGGGCGCCGTCGATGAACGCCTCCTGCAGCAC
>CAZQVC010000377.1:0-1156 GCA_964596625.1 uncultured bacterium
CTGATCTACCCGACGATGAGTGGGACGCCGTTCTTCCGCGCCGCCTACTACCTCCTGCCCGAGCTCGGGGATGAGGGCGAGCGCGTCCTGCTCCTGCTCACCGACGGCGAGGACACGGTCGGCGGCGTGACCGCCAACGAGGTCATCGCCGAAGCCAACGCCCGCGATGTGACCGTCTACATCGTCGGGGTCGGAAGCGACCTCAGCTCGCACAACCTGCTGGAGGACATCGCCCGCGGAACCGGCGGCATCTACCAGCACAGCCAGGACCCCGAAGGCCTCGAGGGCATGTTCACGAACGTCTGGCAGGCCGCCGCTGCGAGCGGCTGCGTGACCGTCAGCTTCGATCCGGTCCCGGCGCCCGGCACGGTGGTCACCGTCACCATCGTCCTCGAGGTAGCGGGCGTTCAGCTCCCCGTCACCGCCGAGATCCAGTTCTAAGCACCTCTACCGCGATGCATCACAGGTAGATTTCAGTTCTAGGTAGTCCTCAGGGCGGCGCCAACGAGTACCTCGTGGCGCCGCCCATCTCGTGGCCGAACGCGGAAGCTACGGCCGCAGTTCCCGAGACAGGCGCTCGATGTCCACGGCAACCTCCTCGAGGTCGTTGCCGAGCTGATGCCCACCGCTATCGACAGTTCTCGTCTTTGCGTCCGGCAGCAGCGCCTCGTACAGAGCCAGGTGGGAGTAGGGTACGACCTCATCGTCCAGCGCGTGAAACAGGAACACCCCCTCGAGGTAGGCCAAGTCGGTAGCCGCGTTTGGTGACAGTGTCGCTTCCTCCCAGGTCCAGAAGTCGTCCGCACCCCAGAACGGGGCGGCGACGACGAAGAGTCCAGCAGCAGCGCCGACATGCTGTTCGGAGAGGAACTTGAGCAACACCGAGCCCCCCACCGAGTGGCCGACGAGGTAGGCCGGTTCGCTTAGGCGGTCCAGCGCAGACGCGATGGGAGCGATCCAGTCCTCGAACGTCGCCTCGAACGAGGTAGGCATGCGGAGCATGTGAACGTCGGACCCGAGGCCGAGGCGGTCTCTCAAGGACGTTGCCAGCGGCTCGTCCTCCTCGTAAGCGCCCTCTCCGGCGCCGTGCACGAACAGCACCCGCGTACTCATCTCGACTCCCGTCCATCACAGACCCTAAAGCAGCCGAAGCCAC
>CAZQVC010000378.1:0-1155 GCA_964596625.1 uncultured bacterium
GCCGCATACAGTGAGGTCCCAATGCTCCAAGATTTCGACATAGCCTCGCTCGACGTCCTCCACGATTTGTTGCCCGAATCGACCTGTCCAAACTGCAACGCCATCTTTAGCCGAATCGAAGATAGGGTTGAAATCGAAGAACGCCCGGCAACTCCAGCTGACCTAAGAAGAATCGCGCGCCAGGCCGAAATGCCGATTGAGCAACTCGGTCACATCTCAACCATCCACGACATCTCATGCGGCATCTGCCACAGCGATTTACCTGCCGGCCCCCAACTCGCTTACCCGTTCGTGGACGATGACTACCTAGAAAGGGTTTACGCTCTCGGGCGCGCCTTGACCGCCTTCCCCCCGTTCGCTCCTTACGGCAGCATCGATATAACTCGCGTTCCTTCATACGACGCGAGCGTTAGGCTTGGGAGCGATGGCAACTGGCACCCAGTGAACATCAACGTGGATCCGTACGACGCACTAATAGGCGTGTTCGAACAGGCGACGTGGAGAATTCACTTCACAACCTGGACGATTCACGAGAACATCCTTGTTGAGCTACAACAGCTCGCCGCCAAGAAGAACATCATTGTCCGCGGCGTCGTCGGGGTCGAACCGACAACGGGGAGGGGCAAGCTGAAGCCAGAGATCAGTGACAACTTCTCGGTGTTGATAGCGGACGATAGGAAGACCAAGCACCTCTTTACTCACACGAAGCTGGTGATTCTCGACGGATTAGCCGCGATCAAGGGCAGCGCTAACCTCCAGCCCCGCGCCTACCGGGGAATAGCCGACAACCCCCCTGGGGATGTCGTAGAAGCCGTCACGAGCATGCGACAAGCACAACTTCTTAACAACCGCATCTTCGCCCCTGTCTGGGCGGCACTCCGCCGCAATCACCACAAGGAAAATTGACGCCACACGATAGCGTCGCGCCCCTCTAAGTGGGGTGCGACGCTCAAGAGCAGGCAGGAGCTTTGCTTGGCCCGGCACGAACGGCCGGTTAGGCTGCAGGCCTCTCCCTCCGTCCCCATGGGAAGTAGCGCAGAAGGATCTCTCATGGCCGGACGCGCCGAGGAAGGTATCGGTAACACCGCTCTTTGCGCGAAGGGCGGCTGGGATTCCGCTCTCATGACGGCCCATTAAGCGACTTTTAGCCGCGCT
>CAZQVC010000379.1:0-1154 GCA_964596625.1 uncultured bacterium
GACGAACTGCCGGTAAAGCCACTGATCTCAGCCATCACGTTGGCTGAGTTGTCGGCTGGACCACTGGTAGCGAGCTCGCCGGAGGAACGCAGCTCCAGGCAAGCCGTATTACAACAAGCCGAGGCCGATTTCGATCCACTGCCCTTCGACGCCAGTGCTGCAAGAGCCTTCGGGCAGGTAGCAGCTTCCCTTAGACAGGCCGGGCGCAAGACCAACGCCCGAAGCTACGACGCGATGATCGCAGCCGTAGCTCTGGCGAACGGCCTTCCCCTGTACACAGCCAACCCGAGCGATTTTGAAGGCGTTGGCATCGAAGTTCGTTCTGTAGCTGCGCGCTAACCCTTCTGCCCTCTGCTTGTTTCATGTGACCCGGCGTGAAGCCAAAGTTCCATAAGTCTACGGACAAGTGCCGAACGAACGCCATGATCAGTCATCCAGCGTCAGCGAGGCCTCGATGATTGCGCCAGACCCCAGCACCACGTGAAAATCGAGTCGCGGCTCAGTGATTACTTGACCCTGTTCGTCCATACCTCCGGCAGCGTGATACGTGCCGACGATGCGCAGGCCGGCCTGGTCAATGAGATCCCAGCCGTCGGTAGTGCCCTCGACATCCAGACCCGACGCCGCGAAGTACATCCTGAACCACGACCACGAGTACCGCACCATCATCGTGCCGCCTTGGACCAACTCGCCGCCGATCGGTCGGTTGTCGATCGTGAAAACGCCCTGCCACCAACCGTAAGGCTGCGCCCCGACGACCTGCACCTGCACCTTGGCTTCGCCGATCGTCGAACCTTCACCCTTGGCCGTTGCGGTGATGGTGTGACTTCCGACGCCCGGCATAACCACCTCGGCGCGCCACGGCTGACGCCCGCCGGCCGGTTCCAACAACGTGGCGATCACGGGCGCCGACGTACCGACGACGACCGAGACCTCGGCGCCGAGAGGAGCCGTGCCCTCCACCACAACCGGACTTCCCGTCACGAACTCGGCGTTCGCGCTCGGCGATGAGATCACCACCGCGGCGCTCGGAGGAGCCTGCGTCTGCGAGCCACAAGCCACCAACACACCGATCAGACCGACCAACGAGAGCACGCGAAGGATCTTCATGTCCGCGAAGTTACGGATCGACCCGTTAACCGAAACTTAAACCT
>CAZQVC010000380.1:0-1147 GCA_964596625.1 uncultured bacterium
TGTACCTGGGTGAGGAAGCTGACGCCTCGCAGGAGCATCACGACCGGTTGGTCGCTTGGTATCGCGGGGCGGCCACCTGAACAGGCGCCCTCGTCGAAGGCGCACTCAGCGCGTCCGCTCGGCACGCTCATGATCGCCTGCTAGCGTCTTGAAAATAGGGAGGCCGTCATGCCCGACAGCCGCTTGATCGATGGACAGTTCGCGGTGGGTGACCCCTGCTGGTTCGACCTGAACACCCAAGACACAGCGCGAGCCACCGAGTTCTACTCGCGAGTATTGGGCTGGAAGTTCGAGCAGCCTGAAGGCAGAGGCGGCTCGGACGGGGACGCGACGGCGGCATCGCAGGAATACCTGCTCGCCACCATCGGTGAACGGAAGGTGGCGGGGATCGGCCGCTTGGCTGACGCGGGAGACCGACAGCCAGCTTGGCTCGTCCACTTCGCGGCGCCAAGCCTCGACGCCATGACCAAGCGGGTGGCGGAGTTCGGCGGGAGAGCCGGCGAAGCGATCGACGTCGCGGGGTTGGCCCGCCGGGTCATCGCTCGCGACCCGTCGGGAGCGGAGTTCGGCCTCTGGGACCCGAGCACGCTGCGGAGCCCGGCCCTTACCGAGACGCCGGGAACGGTGCACTGGACGGAGTTGCAGGCCGAGGAGCCGACGTCGGTAGCGCAGTTCTACGAGCAGCTCTTCGACCTCGAGGCCGTGGCCGTCGAGTCCAAGAAGGGCGACGAGGCCCGGCACGCTCTCAACCTCCAAAGGACCGAGTTGGGCCAGCCGCGGATGGTCGCCGGTATCAAGTCGCTGGGCGACGACGGGGCCAGCGGCACGCACGGGGCGAGCGGACCGCGTTGGCGTCTGTACTTTCTCGTCGACAGCGTCGAGCAAACTACCGCAATGGCCGAGGAGCAGGGCGGCTCCATAGTGGTGAACCAGTTGGACGCGTCGGAGCGCCGCGTCTCCGTGCTCGTCGACCCACAAGGCGCCGAGATCGCCGTCGTGCAGCGAGGCACGGGTTCGCGGGACGGCTGAGCACGACGACTGACCAAGACGGCTAACCATGACGGCTGATCATGACGGTTGACCGTGACGACCGACTAACCAGACAAACCTTACAGAATCCTTACACGATGTGAGCTAATCACCCTAA
>CAZQVC010000381.1:0-1116 GCA_964596625.1 uncultured bacterium
GGGCTTGCTGGGTCCTGCCTCGGGCCGTAGACGTTGAAGAAGCGGAAGGCGGCGCCGTCGAGGCGGCCCTGGCGATGGTAGTGCGCGAGGTAGTGCTCGCCCGCCAGCTTGTCGGCGGCGTACGGCGACAGCGGCCGCTTCTCGGCATCCTCGTCGATCGGCAGCCGCGCGGCGTCGCCGTAGACGGCTGCCGACGAGGCGTAGACGACGCGTCTGGCTCCCGCCCGCGCGGCGGCCTCGAGCACGGTGAGCGTGCCGACGAGGTTGCTGCGGTTGGTCTCGAGAGGCCTCATCACCGACGCCTCGACCGAGGCGACGGCCGCCAGGTGCACGACGCCCTCGCAGCCGGCGACGGCTCGCTCCACGGTCGCCAGGTCGGCGACGTCGCCTTCGATCATGGTGTGGGCGTCCCCCACGGCCGTAAGGTTCTCGAGCTTGCCGGTCGACAGGTCGTCGAGCACGCGAACCTCGTGACCACCGGCGACGAGGCGCTCGACGACGTGCGACCCGATGAACCCGGCGCCCCCCGTGACCAGCAGCCTCACCGCAGGCTTCCGCGGGTCGGGAGCGGCGCCGCGGAGCCGGGGCCGAGGCTCCTGCCCCGCGGGCGGCCGCGGCCCTTGGTGCGCCCGCCGCCCGGGGAGGCGACGATCCCCAGCACGCTCGCGTTCGCCCGCCTCAGCCAGTCGACCGCGGCGCTCAGCTGCACGCGGTCGGTCTGCCGCGGGTCGGCGACGAGGATGGTCGCGTCGGCCGTGGCCGCCTTGCCGACCGCCGCGCCGGAGCTGACGAGCGGAGGCGATGTCGTGACGAACGTTCTCGAGCCGGGAACCTCGTAGAGGTCGGCGAGCGCCGTGGCGACCGCTTCGCTCGAGTCGCTCTCGGTCATGCCGACGACCAGCAGGTTGCCGCCGTGCCTCAGGGCGCGGTCGATCTGCGCCTTGAGGTAGGGCAACGCGGTGTCGCTGCGGGCTCGTGAGGTGCGCGAGCGCTTCTGCCTCGCGCGGTCCGGCAGCTCGCCGAACGCCGCCAGCAGTGGCAGGCCGCTGACGGCGGCCAACCCGGCGGGCGTGTGCACGCGGCGGTCGCGGCCCGCGTTGATGAGCAGGACGGCGA
>CAZQVC010000382.1:0-1107 GCA_964596625.1 uncultured bacterium
GGGCGGCCGCTGCGAGCGTGCTCTCGGCGGTCTGCGGCGGGGACGAACGACATGACGGAGGTTACGTTCACAGCCGGCGGCCCCGGGTGAAGCAGGTCACGAGGGGGGCCTAGGCCGGTCGCCGGGCCGCGAGCAGGCGGGTGCTGCGTGTGGCTGCGACACGAGTCGGCGGCGCGGGACAGGTGTTAAGTTGACGGCCACGTGGACCGGGCCGGCAACGAGCGGATCGAGGACAACGGCGTCGTGGTCGGCAGCCTGAGCGGCCTCTACGTCTACCCGGTGAAGTCGCTTGGCGGCATCGCCGTGGAGCGCTGGCCCGTAGCCGCCAACGGGCTGCTCTACGACCGGCGCTGGATGGTCGTCGACCCAGGCGGCGGCCAGCTCACGCAGCGCGAGCTGCCGCGCATGAGCCTCATACGCCCGTCGCTCTCGGCACCGCCGGCCGCCGGGCGGGGGGCGGCCACGGGCACGCTCACGCTCAGCGCACCGGGGTCCGGCAGCGTCGCCGTGGCCGTCGACCGGCCGGGAGAGCCGACCACCGTGCGCGTCTGGGACGACGACGTGCTGGCCACCACCGGCCCGGCCGAAGTCGACGCCTGGTTGAGCGACTTCCTCGAGGTCGACGCGCGCCTGGTGCGCTTCCGGGAAGCCAAGGAGGTCGACGGTCGGCCGTGGCAACGCGTGGCGTTCCCCGACTCGCTGCCGTTCTTGCTCATCACGCAAGGCTCGTTGGACGACCTCAACCGCAGACTGCAGGAGCGCGGACGGCCCGCGGTGGCGATGAACCGTTTCCGCCCCAACCTCGTCGTCGCCGGCACCTCACCGTTCGCCGAGGACGGTTGGCTGAGCGTCGCCGTCGGCGAGCTGCGGCTTGAGGTCGTCAAGGCCTGCGGTCGCTGCGTGATCACGACCGTCGAGCAGGAGACGGCCGCCGTCGGCCGCGAGCCGCTGGCCACCCTGGCCCGCTACCGCACCTCCGGCGGCAAGGTGATGTTCGGTCAGAAGCTGATACACGAGGCGCAGGGCGCGCTCGCGGTGGGTGACGCGGTGAGGCTCATCGAGGCGCTGCCGGAGTCGCGCAGGCTGCGCTTCCAGGACCCGGCGAAC
>CAZQVC010000383.1:0-1104 GCA_964596625.1 uncultured bacterium
CCGAGGAACTGGTTGATGGGCCCGATGGTGGGGTTGAACATCCAGCGCCACACCAGCGCCACCACCACCGCGCCCGAGATCACCGGCATGAAGTAGGCGGCGCGGTAGAACGCGATGCCCTTCAGCGGCCGGTTCAGCGCGCTGGCCAGCAGCAGGGCGATGGACACCGTGAGCGGCACGCTCAAGCCCACGAAGTAGAGGGTGTTGCCCATGGCCTGCCAGAAGCGCCGGTCGTTCCAGTCGATCTCCAGGCCCCCGAAGTAGCCGACCAGCACCAGGCTGAGCACGATCAGGCCGATAGCCCAGATCGCGCTCATGGCCCTGCGCGCCAACGCGAACAGCAGACCGCCGACCGTGACGACCAGCACCGGCAGGCGCCAGGCCAGGCCGCGAAGCGGCGACCACACGGCCTCGCGCCAGCGCAGCAGGTCGAAGTAGTTCTCGAGCCCCACCCAGCTGTCGCGCAGCGTCTCGATGCTGAGCCGAGAGGCCAAGCGCCAGTCGGTGAGTGAGATCACCACCGACATCAGGATGGGACCGACGACGAAGATCAGGATGCCGATGAGGCTCGGGGCGAGGAACAGCAGCGCCCACCAGACGTCGCCGCGACGAACGCCCGGCCGTGCAGAGTCGCCGGCGGTCGGACGCGCAGCCGTGGTGGGGGGTTGGGGTATCGCCATGAGGAGCTCAGGAAGCGGTGCTGGACGAACGTGCCGGTCGCGGGCGAGTAGTGCGGGTGCTCGCGCGGCGAGCGGTGGTCACGCGCGCCTTGCGGCACGAAGCGGGGGAGGCCGCTTCAGGCCTCCCCCGCCGAGTGACCAGCGGCTTACTGGTAGTCCGAGAGCAGGTCCTCGATGTCCCTCTCGACCTGCGCCAGGCCGTCCTCCACGCTGGTCTGGCAGAGCCAGACCTCGCTGAGGCCCTCGTTGAGCAGGTTGAGGAACTCGCCGAAGCCCTCGAAGGTCTCGGTGGGGATCCCCGTCTCGTTGGCGTTGATGAAGACCTCGTCGCTGGCGGGGTAGACGTCTGGGGTGATGAAGGAGTCGCCCAGGCCGACGCTGCGCCTCGACGGGATGATGATGCCGGCTTCCGTCCACAGCGCCT
>CAZQVC010000384.1:0-1102 GCA_964596625.1 uncultured bacterium
GACGGGCTCTTCGAGTCGATGAGCGGCTTCACGGCGACCGGCGCCACGGTGATCACCGACTTCACCGTGCTGCCGACGTCGCTGATCGTGTGGCGTGCGCTCAGCCAGTGGATCGGCGGGGTCGGCATCATCGTGATGTTCGTCGCCGTCTTCCCGCAGCTGGCGATCGCCGGTCGGCAGCTGTTCTTCACCGAGGTGCCCGGCCCCATCGAGGACCGCCTCGCCCCGCGCCTGCGCAATACCGCTGCGGCCGTGTTGAGTGTCTACTCGGCGTTGACGATCGCGTGCGCCGCCGGCTACCTGGCGTTCGGCATGTCGCTGTTCGATGCCGTCATGCACTCGCTGACCACGGTCGCGGCCGGAGGGTTCTCGCACTACCCCGACGGCTTCGCCGCGTTCGCCAGCGCCAACCTCGAGTGGGTCGCCATCTTGTTCATGTTCCTCGCGGGCGTGAGCCTGCCGCTGATCTACCGCACGGTCAGCGGCCGACCGTGGTTGCCGCTGCGCAACGCCGAGTTCAGGGTCTACACGCTGATCATCGCGCTGGCGGCGGTCGCGCTCTGGCTGGTGCTGTGGTCGGCTGGGCTCGACCAGGCGTTCCGCCGCGGGCTCTTCCAGGTCGTCAGCATCATGACGACCACCGGCTACGCCTCCGTCGACTTCGCGGCCTGGGCGCCTCCGGCCCAGGCGGTCCTGCTGGTGCTGATGCTGATCGGCGGCTCGGCGGGCTCGGCCAGCGGCGGCGTGAAGGTCGCACGCTGGCTGATCGTCGCCAAGAACACGCTGCGCGAGGTCGCGAGGGTCCTCCATCCGAGGGCCGTACTGCCCGTTCGCATCGGACGCCAGATCGTCTCCGACGACGTCCTGCGCTCCGTGGCCGCGTTCATCACCCTCTACGTCACGTTGGTCGCGGTGACAGCGGTGGGTCTCGTGATGTTCGGCTCCACCCTCGACGAGGCGCTGACGGCAGCGCTCGCGTGCATCGGCAACGTCGGCCCGGCCCTTGGCACGCTCGGGCCGTACGGCTCCTACGCCGAGCTGCACGTAGCCGCCAGGCTGCTGCTCACGTTCGGCATGCTGGTCGGCCGCCTCGAGGTCGTGA
>CAZQVC010000385.1:0-1099 GCA_964596625.1 uncultured bacterium
ATCGGCAAGCGCGGCGCCGAGGTGGCGCGCACCGTCGAGAGCCTGCGCAGCGGCGGCGCGCTCGACCACAGCGTCGTCATCGTCGCGCCGGCCGAGGCCGAGCCCGGCCTCAAGCAGATCGCGCCGTACGCTGCGATGAGCGTGGCCGAGGCCTGGATGGAGGCGGGCCGCGATGTGCTGGTGGTGCTCGACGACCTCATCCAGCACGCTCGTGCCCACCGCGAGGTGTCGCTGCTGCTGCGCCGGCCCCCCGGCCGCGAGGCGTACCCCGGGGACATCTTCTACCTGCACTCGCGCCTGCTCGAGCGGGCCACGCAGCTCAACGACGCACGCGGTGGGGGCTCGCTCACCGCGCTGCCGATCGTCGAGACCCAGGAGCGCGACCTCGCGGCCTACGTGCCGACCAACCTCATCTCGATCACCGACGGTCAGCTGGTGCTCGCACCCGAGCTGTTCCGGTTGGGTCAGCTGCCGGCCGTCGACGTCGGCCTCTCGGTCTCCCGCGTCGGCGGCAAGGCGCAACGGCGCGCCTACCGCGACGTCGCCGGCGGGCTGAGGCTCGACTACGCGCAGTTCGAGGAGCTCGAGAGCTTCGCGCGGCTCGGCGCCGAGCTCGACGCGAGCACCAGGAGCACGCTCACCAGAGGAGCGAGGGTGCGTGAGGTGCTCAAGCAGGAGGACCTCGAGGTGGTGCCCGTCCGCGAGCAGCTCGTCGCGCTGCTGGCGTTGAACGAGGGCCTGTTCGACGACCTGCCCGCAGCGCGGGTCGCGGCCGTGGAGAAGCGGGTGCGGCGCGACGTGGCGGCGGCGTTCCCGGAGCTGCTCACCCGCCTCGAGCGCGGCGAGCCTTTGCCGGCCGAAGGCAGGGTCGCGCTGCTCGACGCCTTGCGCGCCCTCATCGCCCAGGCGAGAGACGAAGGCGCGTGAGCTCTCAGGCGGTGGTGCGCAGGCGGCTGGAGTCGGCGGCCAGCCTGGGCAACGTGGTCAAGACCATGAAGTCGCTGTCCTCGGTAAGGGTGCATCAGTACCGCGGCACGATGCGTGCGCTCGACGCCTCCACGCTCACGCTCGACCGCGCCGCGCGGGCGCTGCTGATCCT
>CAZQVC010000386.1:0-1096 GCA_964596625.1 uncultured bacterium
AGGTCCGCATGGACGTCGTGCCCGTGGTGTTCGGGAAGGGGAAGCGCTTCTTCGGGGCTGTTGACGGACAGCACATGCTGGACGACCCCGAGGTGCTTCAGGGGGATCGGGTGCTTCACTTGCGGTATCGGGTGCGCCGCTAGAGCTGCGAAATCGAACGACGCTTACCCCTCGACCCGCTCTACGGAGATGGCGGAATGGCTACACCGAGCCTTGCATGCGCTTGACCATATATATGCCGAGGCGTATGTTATGAGCCGTGCCAGCCACCTCTGTCCTCGAAGCCATCGCCCAGCCAACTAGGCGCCGCATCCTCGACGCCATCCGCGGCGGAGAGCGCTCGGTCGGTGAGCTGGTAGAGCGCGTCGGCATGCACCAGCCGGGCGTGTCCCGCCATCTCAGGGTGCTGCGGGACGCCGGGCTCGTCGAGGTGCGTCGGGATGCCCAGCGCCGTCTCTACCGCCTGCGCCCCGCGCCGCTGAAGGAGCTTGACGAGTGGCTCGAGCCGTACCGGGCCGAGTGGTCGGATCGGCTCGACTCGCTGGAGCGGCACCTCGAACGCACAGCCAGACGGAAGCCGCAGGAGGAGGACGCATGAGACCCGAGCACCGCGCCAGCATCGAACGCACGCCGGAGGGTGGTTTCATCCGCTTCGTGCGTCACCTCCCTTACCCGGTCGAGGAGGTGTGGTCCGCGCTTACACAGCCCGAGCGCCTGGCGGACTGGTGGGCGCCGTTCGCCACGTCCATCAGGGTGGACCTGCGCGAGGGCGGCTCGCTCGCGTTCGATTGGCCGGACCACGACGTCCCCAGCTTCGTCTTCACCATCACGCGCCTGCAGCCGCCGCGGCTCCTCGAGCACACGCACACCGGCCCTGGTTCATGGCAGCGCTGGGAGCTGGAGCCAACGCCGGAGGGAACGATCCTGCGCTCCACCTACTTCGTGCAGGACCCCGACATGGCCATCGAACGTGGAGACGTCGTGGGCGCCCACTACGGGCTCGATAGGCTGGCGGCCGCGTTGGCGGGCAGCCCCGTTCCCGTGGACATGCAGGAGTTCGGAGCGCTACACGCCGACTACGCTCAGAACGGCCTCT
>CAZQVC010000387.1:0-1088 GCA_964596625.1 uncultured bacterium
GGGGACGCTGCTCTAGAGCTTCACATCAACCCAGCCACCGCGCTCAGCGCTCTTGAAGATCGCCTCGATGACCACCATGTTCGAGACCGCGTCATCGAGCGACCACGGCACTGGCTGGTTCTCCAGGATCGCCTTGGTGAGCGCTTCCCCCTGCAGCTGGTACTGATCGGTGCGGTCGAACGTCGTCTCGATGGTGGTACCCACCACCGGCCCCTGCTGATGTCGCAGGTGAGTGGGGCCGTCCTGGGGCGCGTTGAACGGGATGTCGATCTCGACGCGTCCGTCGGAACCCAGGATCTGCACGCCCTGATGCCGCGCGATCTGCGTGCCACAAGTGAACGTCGCCGTGCCCTTCTCGAACTGCATGATCGCGGACGCCAGCCGGTCGGTGCCGAACTCCGGAGCGAAGTCGACCGTGCCGACGACCCTCAGCGGCTCTGAGCCGAACAGCAGGCGCGAGAGCGAGATGCAGTAGCAGCCGATGTCCATCAGCCCGCCGCCGCCGATCGCCGCTTGATTGCGGATGTCCTGCGGGTTGAGGTTCGCGTAGGAGAAGAACGAGTGCACCGTGCTGAGCTCGCCGATCCCGCCGTCGGCGACGATGGACCTGGCAAGCTCCCACTGCGGGTGGAAGCGGTACATGAACGCCTCCATCGCCTTGAGCTGCGGGTGGGCGTTGGCGACCTCCACGAGGCGCCGCCCCTCGTATGAGGTGAGTCCGATGGGCTTCTCGACCAGCACGTGCTTGCCGGCCTCCAGAGCCGCGATCGCCCACTCTACGTGCAGGTGGTTCGGCAGCGGGATGTAGACGACGTCGACGTCCGGGTCCTCGAGCAGCGCCTCGTAACTGCCGTGCGCCTTGGGTATGCGCAGGCGCTTCGCGAACGCTTCGGCGCGCTCGAGGTCACGCGAGGCGACCGCCACGACCTCGACCATCCGGCTCTTCTGGATGCCGGGCACGACCTTGGTGAGCGCGATCCTCGCCGTCCCAAGGATGCCCCAGCGGAGTGTGGGCTCAGTCTTGATCTCCATGTCGCCTTCAACCATAGTCCAGGGTGAGCGCTTAAGAACTCCGTGAGGTGGGCGGG
>CAZQVC010000388.1:0-1085 GCA_964596625.1 uncultured bacterium
CTCGCCGTCCGCCACGTCGGTGCCCTTGTGCAGCCTGATCGCGTCGCGCAGCGGCTCGCCGAGCTGGGTCGGCGTGATGACCGCGCTCGGCGCTTCGCCGTCGGAGTGGATCCCGGCAGCCAGCAGGTCGATCGTCTGCGCCACCCGCTGCGGCTCTACGAGCAGCAGCGCGGGCACGGTCCAGTAGGCGTCGCGGTAGTACGTGCGCGGCGGCAGGCTGTAGCCGGGCCCCGCAGCCAGGCCGCTGAAAGTCCCGTGCTCGTCTACCTTCACGGCGGCGAGCGCAGCGTGCAGGCTGTGGGCGAACATCGATCCCAGCAGCGGGTCGTTCACCTCGAGACGGGCGCACGCCGAGGCGTACGCCTCGGCCTCGCGCACGATCGTCTCGCGCTCGAGCCTGGCGCCGGTCAGCGCCTCGTCGGCGTTGGCGCCGACGCCGACGATCACGCCGTGGTCGTCGCGCCGCAGCGCCGCCGCGCCCCACGGCAGCTCGAAGTACTCCAACCCGTCCGCCGTGGTGGCGG
Source organism: uncultured bacterium (assembly GCA_964596625.1). Lineage (GTDB taxonomy): Bacteria > Deinococcota > Deinococci > Deinococcales > Trueperaceae > DASRWD01. The sequence continues at coordinate 525 of CAZQVC010000388.1, forward strand.
CACGCGGCCGCGCGTCGGCCGCAGGTAGCTCGATACCCGCCAACGGTCTCGCCGCAGCCCGCCAAGCAACGTCGAGCGCGGTGAGCGCGAGGGCCGGCCGGCTCCTGCTGAGGGCCACCTCGAAACCGTTCCCCCGCACCAGGTTCGGCCTCACCAACCACTCCTCGGCCGTGTTCGTAAGGCGCACGTTGGCGACGTGACCGCCGCCCCACACGCCGACCATTAAGCGGCGCCCTCCGTCCTCCAGCACCGCCTCGATGCGCGAACCACCGAGCGGCAACCGGTCGCTCGGCGGGGTCTTCAAGGTGCCGTCCGGTTGGGGGTGGATGGTCACGGGTTCACGGTGCAATCGAGACTCCTCTTACGACTTTGGGCCTGTGACGGAGTTCAAGGCGTACGACGCCGGCTGGATCGCATCCGGGCTGATCCTGCTGGCCTGGGGTTGGTGGTTCTCCCGCGGGCCGCGAACGGCCGGCACCGGTTCGCGCTAGCCGGCACGCCTCGCATGGCACCCCTCAGGCGGCGGGCTCCTCCGCTTCGAGCGACAAGCGGTACGCGGGC
>CAZQVC010000389.1:0-1081 GCA_964596625.1 uncultured bacterium
AGTTGATGCCGATGCCGTTCATGAACTGCGGGCTCAAGCGCTGCATCTCGACCCAGACATCGTTCACCAGCTCGAAGACGAATACCGACTCGAACGCCCCGACAGCCGCGTACTTCTCGCTGATCGCCACCGAGGTGCCCATGGGCACCTCGGCCTCGTTGGTCAGCATGACGGGTTCCGCCTCGAACGGCGTCGTCACCTCCAGGGCGAAAGACTCGGTGCCGATCTTTCCGCCCGCGTCCTTGGCCGTCACCGTGACGGTGGTCGTGCCCGGAGTCTCGCTGGTCGGCGTGACCGTCAGCTGCCGGGCGGTACCGGAGCCGGTAACCGAGAGGCCGTCGGCGGCCACCACGGCTTCGTTCGAGCTGGTCGCCGTGATCGAAACGGTCGAAGGCTCCTCGTCGGTGATCGTGAGGGCCAACTCGACAGGCTCGCCGAGCGTCGTAGAGAGATCGTCGAGCGCGTTGAGACTCGGCGCCGTATCCCCGCCGCCGCCGTTGCAGGCGACCTTTATGACGAGAGCTAGGGTGCCAAGCAGCAACTTCAAGGGTCTCTGGTACCGGCGGTTGCGACCTGCTAGACGAGCAACGCGAGGCATGGCCATAACGAGTCCGCCTTCCTGAGCCGCTTGAGCGCGGAAGACGGGGTGAAGATCGGCAGCGGCCCGACGACGGCATCACGCCACTGTCTGGGCGGCCCTGTGCGGACTGCTGTGCCCGCAACGATGGTGGAAGCTGACTTCGCCGGTAACATGCTGGCGTGAGCGACAAGGCACCGGCACTCCGCGGCGTATCCGTCCTCTTCGTATGCATGGGCAACATCTGCCGCTCGCCCACCGCTGAAGGCGTGTTCCGTCACCTGGTGAAGCAGGCAGGCTTGGAGTCGAAGGTCTTCGTCGACTCGGCCGGCACGCACGACTACCACGTGGGCGCGCCGCCCGACCGCCGCTCCCAAGCGGCCGCGAACCGCCGCGGCTACGACCTCTCCGCGTTGCGCGGCCGGCAGTTCGCGTTCGACGACTGCCTACGCTTCGACTACGTCATCGCCATGGACCGCGGCAACTACAACCGCATCCTCCGCC
>CAZQVC010000390.1:0-1071 GCA_964596625.1 uncultured bacterium
TCGACGACTGCCGCGGCATCCCAGGGCCGCAGGGTCCCGCCGGCCCACCAGGACCAGCCGGCCCTCCTGGAGAACCCGGCCCGCAAGGACCGCCTGGACCACGCGGCGACGACGGTCCGCGGGGGCCGGAGGGGCCGCGCGGACCCGAGGGTCCTCAGGGTCCTCAGGGACCTCAGGGCCCGCAAGGGCCTCAGGGGCCACCTGGGCCGTAATTCTGGAATCGAACAAACTGCGGTTCGATTACTGCGAGGAGCTTGAGATGGTGATGGGAGTCGGCCCTAGGACCTGAAAGGTGCAAGCGTTAGCCGGTTCTGCGTTGGCGCATTGAACTCCGTTGAAGTAGTGGATGCCGCTACTTGCGGAAATCGTGACGGTGGTTCCGATAACGAACGTCGCGGCACAGGGACCCAGATGGGGCGGTGATGACCAGCAGTTGGAAATTCCCGCCGGGTTCGAGCTGACAACAAAGAGGCTACCAACATTTGCGAACTGCACGCTAACGATCGGATTGAACCTTGCGGTGACGTTCTTGTTACCGTCCATAGTGACGCGGCAGCGCTGGCCGGGTCCTACTGGGGTGCAACCTTCCCAGCCAGCGAAGGCCCACTCTTGCGCGTCGTACTCCGGGGTCAGGTGAACAGTAGTTCCGTATCCGTACTCGCCCGAGTTGCTGTCTGGATCGCGTTTGACCGTGCCCGAGCCTTGCGTGCTTATCGACAGTGTTACAGGTTGGACCGTGATCTTGAACCGTTTGGGTGCCGACGTGGAACTCCCGCCTCTGTCATTCCCCCCGTTGTCCGACAGTATGGCTTCATATGTAGCTTCACCGGTGCTCGTAAGCGGTGGTGTGTAGGTCAAGGAACCAGTTGGACTAATGCTCACATTTAAGTCGGGGAGGTTGCCGGATACTCTTCTTACATTGAAGCCAGTCAGCACTTGACTGTTTGCTTCATCAGGCCCGCCGCCCACCGACATCCCAGTCGCGAAACCGTCAACGGTTTTGACCTGACCGTCACCGTAGGTTGGAGGAGGATCGCCCGAGATGGTGAACACCGGCGGGTCGTTCACCGG
>CAZQVC010000391.1:0-1067 GCA_964596625.1 uncultured bacterium
ATCTTCGTCCCTGACGTCGCCGGTCCGGAGCTGGCGCAGCAGCGCCTGTTCCCTGGTGTCCACCCCGATCAGCTCGACCTCGGTGCCCTTGGCCTCGAAGCGCCTCGTGAGGTCCTCGATCGCCTGCACCGCCGTCGCGTCCCAGATGTTGGCACCGGAGAAGTCGAGGATGAGGCGGTCAGGCGACTCCCTGGTGTCGATGGCGTCCATGAACGCCTCGGTGCTGACGAAGAACACCTGGCCCTCGATCACGTAGGTCCGCGTGCGCGTGGCCTCGTCGTAGCTGGTGCGTACGCGCGTCTGCTGCGCCACCTTGCGCGCGAAGAACACGCTCGCCAGCAGGATCCCGATGATCACGCCGAGAGCGAGGTTGTTGGTCGCCACGACCACAGCGACGGTGGCGAGCACGATGATCGTCTCGGTGAACGGTTGCGTGGCGATGCTCCTCAGGCTGCGCCAGTCGAAGGTGTTGATCGAGACCATCACCATCACCGCCACCAGCGCGGCCATGGGGATGACTCGCAGCACGTCGCCCAGCACCAGCAGCAGCACCATCAGGAACACGCCCGCGACCAAGGTGCTGAGGCGGGTGCGGCCTCCGCTGCTGACGTTGATCACCGACTGTCCGATCATCGCGCAGCCGGCCATGCCGCCGAAGAGTCCGGCGACGATGTTGCCGTAGCCCTGGCCGCGGGACTCGCGGTTCTTGTCGCTGCGGGTGTCGGTCAGCCCGTCGAGCAGGTTGGCCGTGAGCAGCGACTCGATGAGCCCGACCAACGCCAACGGCAGCGCGTACGGGAGGATGATCATCAGCGTCTCGAGCGAGAGCGGAACGGCCGGCAGGGCGAAGACGGGCAAAGTCGACGGCAGCTCGCCCATGTCGCCCACGGTGGGGAACGGGTTGCCGGCGATCACCGTGAACACCGTGAGGGCGACGATGGCGACCAGCGGCGCCGGCACGACCTTGGTGACGCGCGGGAATAGGTAGATGATGGCGAGCCCCACGAGGACCATCACGTAGACCCCGGCGCCGGCGCCCACCAGGTGGGGCAGCTGCGCGACGAAGA
>CAZQVC010000392.1:0-1062 GCA_964596625.1 uncultured bacterium
CTACCGTCAGTGTTGCCTTGCGAGCAGCGCGGCCAGCCGTTCGTCCTCCAGCAGCGTCTTGATCTCCTGCACGCGCTCCTTGTGCACCAGCAAGAGCGCGTTGCCGCGCTTGACGATCACCAGGTCGTGGACCCCGAGCGTGACCACCACGTCGTCGGGATCCTCGGTGTAGACGATGTTGCCCGAGGTGTCGACGCCGACGTGCTGCCCGACGACGGTGTTCGCGCTGGTCGTGCCGCCCTGGCTGCCCACCAGACGCTCCAGCGCCACCCAGTCGCCGATGTCGTCCCAGTCGAAGCGGCCGGGCACCACGAAGGCCTGCTCGGTGCGCTCCATGAGCGCGTAGTCGATGCTGATGCGCTTGAGCTTCGCGAAGTCGTCGGCCACGGTCGCGGCGGCGAAGGCGCTGCGCAGCGGCCGCATGAGCTCGGGCGCGTGCCGATCGAGCTCGGCCAGCACCGTCCCCGTGCGCCACACGAAGATGCCGGCGTTCCACAGGTAGTTGCCGGCCGCCAGGTAGGCCTCCGCGGAGCGGGCGTTGGGCTTCTCGACGAAGCGCGAGACGCGGAACGCCTCGCCCTCTGGGTTGCCGAGCTCGATGTAGCCGTAGCCGGTCGACGGCCGTGAGGGCGAGATGCCGACCGTCACCAGGCCGCCGCGGTCGCGGGCGACCCTGGCCGCGCTGAGGATGGCAGCGTCGAAGCCCTTGCCGATCTGGTGATCGGAGGAGAAGAAGCCGGTGACGACGTCACCGAAGCGCTGGTGGATGTTGAGGCAGGCGAGCGCGATGGCCGGCGCCGAGTCGCGGGGGGTCGGCTCGACCAGCACGTTGTCGGCCGGTAGCTCCGGCAGCTGCTCGTGGACCAGGTCCAGGTAGCGCTCCGCGGTGGCCACGAACACCCGCTCGGGTGAGTGGGCCAGCGGCAGCACCCGGTCGAAGGTCGCCTGGATCAGCGTGCGGCCGCTGCGGCCGAGGTCGAGGAACTGCTTGGGGCGTTCGGCGGTGGACAGCGGCCAGAAGCGCTGCCCCTGGCCGCCGGCCATGATCACGGCGTAGATGGG
>CAZQVC010000393.1:0-1053 GCA_964596625.1 uncultured bacterium
ACCATGCGGCGCGCCATCTCCTCTGGGGTCAGCTCGCTGATGTCGTAGGTGCCGATCTTGTTGCCGTCGCGCAGGATCGTGACCCGGTCGGCGATGGCCTTGACCTCCTCCAGCTTGTGCGAGACGTAGAGGATGGCGACCCCGTCGGACACCAGGCGCCTCACGAGGCCGAACAGGACCTCGGTCTCACGGCCGGTGAGCACGTCGGTCGGCTCGTCCATGCACAGGACCCGCACCTCGCGTGAGACGGCCTTGGCGATCTCGACCATCTGCGCCTGCGAGACGGACAGCTCGCGCACCTGCCGTCTGGTCGGAACGTCGGTCTTGAGCGCGTCGAGCAGCTCGCGCGTGGCGCGGCGGGCAGCCCTCCGGTCGACGATGCCGAAGCGGTGCGGCTCGCGGCCGAGGAAGATGTTCTCCTCCACTGTGAGGTGGGGCACGAGGCTCTGCTCCTGGTGGATGAGGACGACCCCGGCAGCCTCCGCCTCGTTGGAGTCGCGAAAGGCCACCTGCTCGCCGTCGAGCCACAACTCGCCCGCGCTTGGCTCGTGGTAGCCCGAGAGCATCTTCATCAGCGTGGATTTGCCCGCGCCGTTCTCCCCCACCAACGCGTGGACCTCTCCGGGACGCACGTCGACGTCGACGCCGTGCACGACCTCGATAGGTCCGAACGACTTGCTGAGCGCGACCCCTCTGAGCACCGGTTGGCTAGGCATGCGCCTCCTACCGACTAGGTGGTTATCCGCCGCGTCACGGCGTGGACGTCGATTTCCCGCGTTTACCTCAGTAGATGCGAGGCTACCGGTCCCAAGATGGGCCGTCAAGATTTCACGCGGTCGTCGAGGACGTCGCCGCCCGGATGAGGCAAGACGGCCTCCGCGGGAGCATCCAATGTTGGTCAGACCATGGCCAGGTCTGTGTGACGTCCTATACTTTGCGCATGACAGAGGTCGTAGCAATCTCGGAAGCCAAGGCGAACCTCAGTAAGCTCGTCAAGAGGGCCGAGGCCGGCGAGACCATATACATCGGCGCATACGGCAAGGTGCAGGCGGT
>CAZQVC010000394.1:0-1043 GCA_964596625.1 uncultured bacterium
GGTCGTCGAAGTCGAGCACTCGCGCTTGCGCTCCACGGATCGAGCCGGTGGCGTCGCGGTACTCGACGGTGACGCCGTCTACGAGCAGACGATGTAATGCGCGGTTGCGTTGGATGAGGTCGGCGCCTTCGGGGCGCGTCAGCTTGCGATATGCGTCTTCGATCGCATCCGTAGGGAGCTCCGGGTTGAGGCGGCAGAGCGCGTCGCGGAAGCGGCGGGGCAGCAACACCTCGCCGAATCCCGTTCGCTCCGCAGCGGGCATGTCCGGCGCTATGACAGGGCCGTGGGCGATGTTCCAGCCGGCTGCTTCCAACCAGGCGAGGGCTGCGTCTTCGACCGTAGACTCCGCGAAGCGCGCGGCGCTCATCCGCCGTCCTCCAGGAGATTGAGGACGAGGCGAACCATCAGCTCCTTTTGAGCGGACTGACTCTCGGCGATCAGCAGCGTCAGCGCCACCATGGCGTTGTCGGCGAGGCGCGGCGTGCCATCCGGACGCAGGAGCAGGTCGTTGCGCCGCAGGTACTCGAGGAAGAGCAGTGTTCCGATTCGCTTGTTGCCGTCGGAGAACGGGTGGTCCTTGATGACGAAATAGAGGAGGTTCGCAGCTCTAGCCTGGGCGCTCGGGTAGAGCGGCTCGCCACCGAACGTCTGCTCGACGGCGCCGAGCAGGCCGGCCAGCGCATCGCCGCGCTCCTGGCCGAAGAGGTCCCCCGCCTCACCACGCGCTGCAATCTCAGCGCGCAGGCTCGCGACCGCGGCACGCGCGTCCGCGAGGTTCAGGCTCGCCGACGGGGCGACCGGACGCACCGGCTTGTCCGCCAACCGCTCCTCGTCGTACTCGAGCAGCAGCCGCCACGACCGCGTGTAGCGTTGGACTACGTCGAAGACCGCCTGGCCTTCGTCCGTGACCAGCGCGTGGGCTGTCAGAGTCTGCGAGAGGAGCGCCACGGCCTGCTCGAGCTCGGCCATGCCCTTCTCGGCAAGCCGGCGTTCGTGCAGCGTGTAGCCGCGCAGCAGGTGGTCCCGCAGTGTGCGCGTGGCCC
>CAZQVC010000395.1:0-1037 GCA_964596625.1 uncultured bacterium
TGCGAGTGCTCGTCGTGGAGGACGAACCGTTGATGGCGGAGGCCATCCGCCACGGCCTGCAGCTCGAGGCCATCGCGGCCGACGTCGCCGGCGACGGCGACGCGGCTTTGGAGCTGCTCCACGTCAACGATTACGACATCGCCATCCTCGATCGCGACATCCCCGGGCCCTCCGGCGACCAGGTGGCCGAGCGCATCGTCGCGTCGGGAAGCGGTCTGCCCATCTTGATGCTCACGGCCGCGGACCGGCTGGAGGACAAGGCCGAAGGCTTCGGCAGCGGAGCAGACGACTACCTCACCAAGCCGTTCGAGCTCAAGGAGCTCGTCCTGCGACTACGTGCGCTTCACCGCAGGCGTGGGGTCAGGCGGCCGCCCGTGATGGAGATGGCGGGCCTGCGCGTGGATCCGTTCCGGCGTGAGGTGTTCCGCGACGGTCACCTCGTCGCGCTGACCCGCAAGCAGTTCGCGGTGCTGGAGATCCTCATGCAGGCCGGGGGCGGCGTCGTCAGTGCCGGTGAGCTGCTGGAAAGGGCGTGGGACGAACACGTCGACCCGTTCACGAACGCCGTGCGGATCACGATCTCATCCCTGCGCAAGAGGCTCGGCGAACCTTGGCTCATAGCCACCGTGCCGGGCGTCGGTTACCGCATGGACGCGAGCGCACGGGATGGGTCACGTGACTAGACAGCACGGGTTGAGCGTCCGCCAGAAGCTGACCCTCAGCTACGCGGGGCTACTGATGGTGGCGGGCACGCTGCTGCTGGCAGTGGTGTGGGTGTTCCTGCTGCGCTACGTACCGCCCGACGCTGCGATGACCGCCAACGGCTTCATGCCGGGTCGAGCCGACCTGGTGCGCGCGTTCGCCCCCAAGGCGGCCTGGGCCCTCGTGTTCCTCCTGGGCTTCAGCCTCGTGGGTGGTTGGGTCCTGTCGGGGCGGATGCTGGAGCCACTTGAGCGGATCACCAGGGCGACGCGGCTGGCCTCGAAGGGGTCGTTGTCGCACCGCATCGAGCTCGAGGGCCGCCTTGACGAGTTCCG
>CAZQVC010000396.1:0-1032 GCA_964596625.1 uncultured bacterium
CCGGCAGCCCGAGCTCGCGCGCCATGTGCGCCACGGCGCGGCCGTGGTTGCCGGTCGAGACGGCCGCCAGCCCGCGCGGTCCCGGCTCGCCACGCGCCTTCGCGCGCTCGAGCGCCGACAGCACGGCGTTGGCCGCGCCGCGCAGCTTGAACGAGCCGGTCTCCTGGGTGTTCTCGAGCTTGAGGTAGACCTCGCCGCCGGTGAGCCTCGAGAGCTCGCGCGAGCGCACCAGCGGCGTGCGGCGCACGACCCCGGCGATGCGCGCCGCGGCGGCGATCACGTCGCGGCCGGTGGGGTCGCGCGGGCCGGGCTCGCCGCTCACGGTCGCCGGGTCACTTCAGGGGTATGCCGGCCTTGGGCAGCTTGGCCTCGGTGAGCCTCACCAGCCAGGAGGACAGCAGGGTGAGCACCAGGAACAGCCCGCCCACCATGGTCAGCGGCGTGAGGTAGCGGAAGGTGCGGTCGCCGATGATCGTCGCCACGCCCAGCATCTCGAGCACCGTGACCGCCGACAGCAGCGGCGTGTCCTTGAGCATCGACACCAGGTAGTTGCCTAGCGCGGGCACCACCCTCGGTATCGCCTGTGGCACGATCACGTCGCGGTAGGTGAGCCAGGTCGGCATGTTGAGCGCCTTGGCGCCCTCCCACTGGCCGGTCTCGACGGCCTCGAGGCCGGCGCGGTAGACCTCGGAGGTGTACGCGCTGTACTGCAGGCCCAGCGCGATGGCGCCGGTGAGGAACGCCGGGAGGATCACGCCGAAGTTGGGCAGCACGAAGTAGAGGAAGTAGAGCTGCACCAGCAGCGGCGTGTCGCGCACGAACTCGATGAAGAACGCCGTGGGCCAGGAGATGATCTTCAGCGGCAGCGAGCGCAGCACCGCCAGGATCAGGCCGAGGAGCAGCGCGATGACGAAGCCGAGCGCGGTGGCCTGCAGCGTGACGACCATCCCGCGCAGCAGGATCGGGAAGATGGAGACCGCGAACGCCCACTCCGAGCTGAGGTCCCAAGGGATGCCGAACAGCATGCTCAGG
>CAZQVC010000397.1:0-1031 GCA_964596625.1 uncultured bacterium
CAGCGGCCAGAAGTCCTCGTGGCGCCAGACCGCCGAGGTCGACCACTTGCTGGCCACGCCCTGCGACCATAGGTGCAGCATGAAGTTCTGCGCGGCGCAGGCTACCGCGGCGTAGTCCTCGCGGCGCACGGTCTCGTCGGCGTCCGCTGCCGAGCGCACGGTGATGATCACGACGCCCGGCACGCCCGACCACTGCTCCAGCTTGAGGGCGACCTTCTCCGGCTTCGACCCGTCGCGCTCCAGCAGCTCGGCGTTCAGTTCGGCGAGCCGGCGGATGCGAGCGTCGTCGAGCAGGTAGAAGCGCCACGGCTCGGTGTGCTTGTGGTTCGGGGCCCAGCGGGCCGACTCCAGCGCCTCGCGCACCACCTCGTGGTCCTCGATGACGCTGCCCGCCAGGCGCGGTTGCGGCACGCTGCGCCTGGTGCGCAGCACGTCGATGACGTCCTTCTTCTCTACGGTGGGCCTCTCGGCCGGTACTTCTGCTAACACAGACTCACTCCTGCTGGCCGTCGTGGCCTTTGGTGCGGCTCATGAGGCCGCACGGCCGCCTCAACCCCCGGGCAGCGCCCCTACGGTAACGCGCGATTCCCGCCTCCTGCGTCACAGACGGGAGGCTCGTGCGAGGCGAGAATGTCGCGTGGCCCTACGGTTCGTGGTTTGCTCACAACTAACTAATCTGGGAGTCGCTATAAGTAGTTAGCACGATCACGTGCGGCCGAACGCTGCCAGGCGTTCGCGGTTCACCACGGCCACCGGGACCCGGTGGTTAGTTTCTGGCGATGGGCGCGAGGCTCATCGAGGAAATCGAGGATCTACATGTTCTCACGAGTACGCCTTCTCCTCACGATCTCGATAGGACTCCTGGTCCTGGCCGCCTGCGGTGATCCCGTAGAGCCGGACACGGGCTTCACCCTGACGGTCAACATCGTCGGTGACGGTGCTGTCACCTCCGACCCGGCCGGCATCGACACCGCTGCCGGAACGGCCTCGGCCGACTTCGCCGAGAACGAGTCGGTCACGCTCACCGCGAC
>CAZQVC010000398.1:0-1024 GCA_964596625.1 uncultured bacterium
GGGTCGTGATCATCGTCGACCAGGCGCTGGCGCGTCGCGAGGCGGAGGGCCGCCCCGTGAGGGTCGCGATGATCGGCGCTGGCTTCATGGCCAAGGGCGTGGCCAACCAGATCGTCAACTCGACGCCCGGCATGGTCCTTGCCGGCATCGCCAACCGCACGCCGGCCAACGCCGAGCGCGCCTACCGCGAGGCCGGCGTCGAGGACATCGCCAACGTCTCGACCGAAGCCGAGCTGCAGGCTGCCCTCAAGGCCGGCCGCGCCGTCGTCACCGACGACCCGCTCATGCTGGCGCGCGCCGACGGCATCGACGCCGTGCTGGAAGCCACCGGCGCGGTCGAGTACGGCGCCCACGCGGTGCTCGAGGCGATCAACCACGGCAAGCACGTCGTGCTGCTCAACGCCGAGCTCGACGGCACCGTCGGGGCCATACTCAAGGTGAGAGCCGACGAGGCCGGCGTGATCTTCACCGCCACCGACGGCGACCAGCCGGGCGTGCAGGCCAACCTGCTGCGCTTCGTCAAGGGCATCGGCCTGACGCCGCTGGTGTCGGGCAACATCAAGGGCCTGCAGGACCCGTACCGCACCCCGACCACCCAGAAGGCGTTCGCCGAGCGCTGGGGCCAGCGGCCGAGCATGGTCACCAGCTTCGCCGACGGCACCAAGATCAGCTTCGAGCAGGCCATCGTGGCCAACGCCTTCGGCTTCACCATCGAGAAGCGCGGCATGCGCGGCGCCGAGCACCGCGAGCACGTCGACACCGGCGTCAAGGACTTCGACGTCGACCGGCTGCGGGAGCTGGGCGGCGTCGTCGACTACGTGGTCGGCGCTCAGCCCGGGCCCGGCATCTACGTCTACGCCACGCACGACGACCCCAAGCAGCGTCACTACCTCAACCTCTACAAGCTGGGCGAGGGTCCCCTGTACAGCTTCTACACGCCCTACCACCTCTGCCACTTCGAGGTGCCGACGTCCCTGGCTCGAGCGGTCCTCCTCGGCGACACGGTCATGGCCGCCGCCGGCGC
>CAZQVC010000399.1:0-1003 GCA_964596625.1 uncultured bacterium
TGCGCATGGCAGCCGAGGGGCAGACGACCGCGGCGATAGCCACGGACCTCGGCCTATCGGAAGGCACCGTGCGCAACTACCTGTCAGAGGCGATAGGCAAGCTGGGCGCGCACAACCGCGTGGAGGCAGCCCGCATCGCGCGGGAGCGCGGGTGGTTGTGACGGGGCCCGGATACCCGCTAACCTGGCGCGCGAAATCGCGCACACGCGTGTAGCTGGGGCGTCCTGCGTGGGCGTCGCCGGGACGGAGACCCTATGAGGATCAGGACGACCATCGTTCAAGGAAGCGGGAACACGACCGGCATAGAGGTTCCGCCAGAGGTGGTGGAGGCCCTTGGCGCCGGCAAGCGCCCGCCCGTGACCGTCACGCTGAACGGTTACACCTACCGCAGCTCGATCGCCTCCATGGGCGGCAAGTTCATGATCAGCCTAAGCGCAGACAACCGCGCCAAGGCGGGCGTTACGGGCGGCGATGAGCTGGACGTAGACATAGAGCTGGATACGGCGCCGCGCGAGGTGCAGGTACCGCCGGACTTCTCGGCTGCGCTGGACGCCGAACCGGCCGCCAGGGCCACCTTCGACAAGCTGTCGTACTCCAACAAGTCGTGGCACGTGCTGCAGGTGGAGGGCGCGAAGACCGACGAGACGAGGCAGCGCCGCATCGCCAAGTCCGTTGCGACGCTCAAGGAGGGCAAGCCGCGCTGAGGTAGTGAGCTGAGGTAATGAGTTCAGGTAGCGCCCCGCCGTTGCCTGAAGCCCTGCGCTCGGCTCTCCGTTAAGACCTGCGCTCGGTTCCAGTGCGAGGTCAGGCGGTTCCCAGACCTACGCCGGCGCCACCACCCTGTTGAGGATCCAGGCGTGCTTGCCCACCTGTCGCAGGCGCTCGAAGCCGTGGTCCTCGAACAGCTCGGCCGTGCCGGTGTAGAGGAAGCGGCCGTGAGCCTCGCGGCCGGCCGTGACCTCGCTTATCGCCTCGACCAGGCCGCCGCCGCGGGCCGCGATCT
>CAZQVC010000400.1:0-1003 GCA_964596625.1 uncultured bacterium
GCCGCGCGCTTCAACTCCTGCCTGGCGCGCCGCTCGAAGCCGCGGCGGTTGAGCAGCTCGGTGAGCGGGTCGAGGTGGGCCTGCAGCGCCAGTTCGGCCGTGACACGTCCACTGAACACCAGGAAGTACGCGAACACCGCGCCCAGTCCGATGATCACGCTCGCTGCGACGGCGAAGTTCGTGAACGCGTCCTGGGCCAGGAACGGCGGCGCGTCGCCGGCTATCAGCGTCGCCACGACGCGCACCACCATCACGCCAGCGGCGGCCGCCATCCAGAACGCGGCGGGGCGCCTGCCGGGGTTCAGCCGTGCGCGCTCGGGCGCCTTGAACAGCCGTCGCGCGGCCGACCCGAGCAGCACGGCCACGGCGAGCGACATCACGATCACCCGGAGCGTGTAGGAGTCCACCGCGTAGCGTGCCAGCAGCGTCGCGACGATGGCGGGCAGCACGACGTAGAGGTAGATGCCCCGCCTCGCCCTCTCGCCGTCAAGCAGCCTGATGCTCTGGTACACGAGCGCCGCCGCGATGAGGTAGAGCAGGTTGCCGCCCAGCAGCGAGAGGCCCTCCGATACCAGACCCTGGAGCGCGATGAGGGTCCATGAGGCGCCAAGGGTGGCCGTCGCCAGCGTGCCAACCGCGGCGCTGCGCCGGGTGTCGCGCGGCAACGTGGGGATGAGGACGCCGAGCGTGATGGTCGTGACCGCCAGGAAGCCGGCGCCCATGATGAAGACGGTGCGGGGGTCGAGGATCATTGCCGTGTCGATCGTTGACTCCAGAGTTGGCTCGGACAGTAGTTCAGCAGGTGACGCGGTCGGTGGCCCAGTGGGTTGCGCGGTCGGCGGTTCGGCAGGTTACACGGTCGGCGGTTCGGTGGGTGACTCGGTCGGTGGCTCCGTCGATGGTTGGGGACGACTACGGACACGGGCTAGTGAGTGTAAAGGTATGCGGGGATGGGCACACACACGGTTACTGGACTCACTCTCGGGCTTGTGAATGGTCGTTT
>CAZQVC010000401.1:0-1000 GCA_964596625.1 uncultured bacterium
GCTCGTGCGAGCAAGCCGCCGCGCTACCGCAGCCGCATCCACCTCTTCCCCGTGCCCCAGCGCGGCACGACCGCGGCTGAAGCCACCGATCCAGGAGTCGGTGTGGCTGCGCCCGGTGAGGACGCCGGGGTCTCGGCGGCCGACGGCTGGCGCGCCGTGAGCGGCGCAGGCGGCACGGAGTTCACCAGGACCGAGCACCGGGACAGCTCGCCTCGGTTCAGCCCCGACGGCAAGAGCCTCGCGTTCCTGCGCGCCGGCGAGGACGAGCCGGCGCAGCTGCACGTGATCGCGCTCGACGGCGGCGAGCCGCTGCAGCTCACGAAGCACGAGGCCGGCGTCGGCGAGTTCGCCTGGCAGCCCGACGGCGAGGCGCTGGTCTACGTCTCGCGGGGCGAGCAGGTCGAACGGGACGAGACGGGCGCGGGGCGCCGCATCACGAGGCTGCGTTACCGAGCGGACGGGGTCGGCTTCCTCCCCACCGCTCCGGCCGACCTCTACCGGGTGTCGCCCGGCGGCGTGCCGCAGCGGCTGACCGAGACCCCGGCCGAGCACGCGTTCGGCGCACCCACCAGCCTGGCGTTCGCGCCGGGCGGTGAGACCCTCTACTTCTGCCGCCCGGGCGACGAGGACACCGCCGACGACTTCATGACCGACATCAACGCGCTCGACCTCGCCGAACTGCAGTCGCGGGTGCTCGTCAAGGCGGTGCGCGGCGCCACCGACCTGTCGGTATCGCCCAGCGGAGCCACGCTCGCTTACGTCGCCGCCAGCCGCCAGGACAACGCCGCGAGCCCTGCCGGGGTGTGGCTGCTCGACCTCCAGCCCCAGGACCCGTCTGCCGCGCCGGCGCCTCGGCTCATCACCGGCGACGAGGACGCAGCGCCCGCAGAGGCCTCCGACTCCCGCTTCGGCGACCTCAAGAACGTGCCGACCTGGCTCCATGGCACAGACGAGCGGGTGCCGGCCGGCGAGCGGGCACCAGCCGCGCGGGCACCGGCCG